>JAHFCY010000097.1 GCA_023249255.1 Candidatus Lindowiibacteriota bacterium
TTGAATTTCAGCGCCAGACGATCCGGAACCACAATCGGCTTGCCGGTTTGAAAATTTCTGCCAAGCCTGGCGCGGCGGCGGACCGCCGAGAACGTTCCAAATCCGCGCAGTTCCACGCGCGGCGACGACAGACACGCTTCGGACAGCGCGGAAAAAAACGCGCCGGCCGCCACGCGAGCGTCCCGCGCCGGAATATCGAGCTGGATTGAGAGTTTTGTGACAAGATCCGATCCGGTCATTTCAACCGGATCGACGATATGAATTTCTGCGGAAACGCAGACGGCCAGGCATCGGACACGCGCGGCCCGAGCACGATCCGCCGCGACAGCCAGAACATCGGAATCATCGGCACGTCGGAATGGATGAGATCGAGCGCCGCGCCGATATCTCCCGTCTCGCCAAGCAAAGTGTCGACGATCGAATTCCTGTATCCCCACAAATTTTTCCCGCCGGTCGACGAAAAATTCCGCTCGGCCCATAGCCTGTACGGTGGAGCGTAGGGGATGGACACGAGAGCGAGATCAAAATCTCCGGCGTTCAGCCGGTCGACATACGCGCGCCAGGACAGCCCTTGAGGCTGGATGGAGATATTCAACGCTGACGCGTCCGACCGGATGCTCTCTGCGATCAGCCCGTAATGTGGCTCCTCGAGCGGGAACATGAGAGTCAGTCTTCCCGAATCAGAAAATTCGCGCGCCAGGACCTGCGCGGCGAGTTTGGACGATTCCGGCATTTTGACGAGGACTGACGTGATGTTTTTGGCGTCCGGCGGCAAAAAATTTTCGGCCGGCTCGCCCCGCTGGTTCAACGACACTTCGAAAACTGTCTTGCGGTCGATCAGCATCGCCATCATCCGGCGAAAATGCACGATGGACATGGGGGGCCGGCGAAGATTAAACGCCACCGCGATCAATTCTTCCGGCGAACCCTGAACCACCCGCGAATTTGTCCCGGGCCCGAATCGCATCGCCTCGTCGTCCAGAATTTCGTGCACGTCCGCGTCGCCGTCGTCAAATCCCTTCGCGCGTTTGTTCGGATCGCGCTCGACCGCCAGCGCCAGGGTGTCCGGCGCGTTCGCCCACATCGCGATCGACCGCGCGGCCGGCGTTTTCTCCAGAACCACGGTCCGCGCGCCCTGCGACGCCAGCCGGTACGGGCCGGCGCCGGAGCCGAGCGGCTCGTATCGGTCGGTGATCAGCCGAAACTCCGGAGCGGCAAGACGGTCCCGAATATCCGACAGCGGTTTTTCCAGCGTCAGGCCGATCTCATTTTCAGAAATCGCCGTCCACTTGCACGACCCGATCAACGCATGAGCCGCCGGCTCCCGGGAGCGCGCAGAAAGAAGCGAGACAATTTCCCGGGCGTTGATCGAAAACGGCGCGGACAGGCCGGGCGGAAGTTTCAATCGCCAGACGGCGGCTGTGTCCTCGATCCATTCGATGACGATGTCCGGCAGGGTCGGAGCCAGAAGGCCGGCGACCATTTCATCGCCCGGAGTTTTCGGCGGCCATTCAAGACGGATGTTGCTCGGAACAAACATCCGGCAGACGCCCTTCAACTGGTCAACCGGTTCCCGCATCGGCGGCTCTTCTTTCGAAACCGGCGGCGGAGCTGAAACGGCGGGCACAGGATTTTCCGGAGCGGGCGCAGGCGCCTGTGATTCGCGCTCCCGCCACATTTTGATTGCCATGCCCGGCGGCGTAAATCCCGGGAGGGTCCGGACCTCAAACGACCGGGCCAGGCGCATCTCTCGAAGATTGAGATCAAAGAGGGCGATGCCGACAATGAGTTCGTCGGCCGAGCCGGGTTTGGGCATGACGCGGCCGATCAGCAAAACACCGCTGGTGTCGAACTGGTTCAACGCGGAAGGCATCGGAAGACCCGTCGCGTCGACTTCCGATTCGAGAAGCGGCGCGTCTTCGACGGCCAGCCCCATGTGTTTGAGATCATAGAGGAGAAGACTGCGAAGAATCCGGCCTCGGCCGTCCTGCATCGGCCGGCCGGCGCCTTCGTCCACAAAAAACGGCGTGGCCCGCACCGTAGGCGCGTCCAGCTGGACCACCGCGTAGTCACCCTTCACGACCTTCCCCGTGGCGCCCGGATCAACCTGGACCCACGCGGCGCGGTCATGGATCGCCGAGATCCGGCCCTGGCCGATCTGCAAACTTTCCCGGCCAACGACCTGCGGCGGACTGTCCTGCGACACGATGGGCGCGCCGTTTCGGAAAAAGATCACAGGGAGACCCGGCCGAAGCGCGTTCACATCACCCACGAGATAGGCGCGCGATCCGTCCATGCCGACATACGCCACGGAGGCTTCGACCGACAACAGATTGTTTCGGATTTCGTACGCGATATTCGCCGCCACCCGTTCCATGTCCTCGGACGCAGCAAACGCCGGACAGATGGACACCATCAGGAACAGTCCCACACACCAGAGGCGCCTCATACGGGGCGGCACTCTAGCAGGAGTCGTCTGAAAAGAAAAGTGAACGGGCGGGCGCGGGCGCGCGGACTGTCATGTTAAATCTTCTGGCGTGTAAAACCGGCTGGACGCGCCGTAGGGCGACCGGCTGCGCTTCACAAACAGCGACACGAGGATTTTGTGAAGCCAGACTCCGACAGGCGGAATCCAACCCCAGAAAATCAGAAACAGGCGAAAGAGGACAAGACGAATCGGCGTCATGGACCGACGCACCTCAAATAATCGACCGCAAACGGAATCATGTACCGGTCGTCCATCCAGGACGGTTTGAGGATCGAATCCTCCGTCACGCCGCGCGCAACGTTGGACAGGGCCGCATCGCCCGCCCGCGCCAGCGCGAACGGATACAAAAATCGCGTGGCCCGGGACTGATCGCCGTAGTCGTAACGGCCGTCCGGGCGGATCGACGTTGAAAGTTCGGTGACGGCGGATTTGATCCGCGCCGCGGATTCGGCGTCGCCTGACGCGGCGGCGTAAACGGCCAGCGCCGAGAGAGTGATGCTCGTGTATCCGATATCTTTCCCTCCATATTCATTGAAATATCCCAGCCGGGTCTGTTCCTCCCAAAGCGCCGCAGCCCGCCGGCCGGCCGACCGGCCAAACATGTCGGAGCCTTCGATGACGCCGATCAGCGCCAGAGCCGCGGCCGAAGCGGACCGCTGATTCGCCGTGTCGGGCGAATCGTGAAACGCAAGCCACTGGCCGACGGTCCGAAGATTCGAGGATGGCTTTTCGGAAAGCAGGAGCAACGTTTTGACCGCATGCATCGCGGAAAACGCCGTCGCGCAAAACGACCGCTCGTACGGATAGGCCTCGTCAAAACTTCCGTCGCTTCGTGCCATCCGTTCCCAAAAACGCACCGCCGCGATCGCCCAGTCACGGACGTGTTCCTTTCCGGCAAAAGGGTTGGACGGATGCCGGAACAGAAACGCGCGTGCAAACAGTTCGCTCGTTTCCTGAAACCGCGCGTTCGGAAAATCATGAAATTTGTAATGCCAGAAATATCGGTCGGCGCATCCGTACGTTCGGCCGGCCGGATCGCGGTCCGCCAATCCGATCGCGCGCGGCACCTGCCGGATCGCTTCGAGCGCCAGAACCTCCGCCGCATCCATTTCCCTATCTTTATCGGCCTTTACGCCGCCTTTCATGACGGCCCCGCCTTGGGCGGGCAGGCCTGCCTGCCGGCATGCAGGCTTGAGCGCCCCCGCCGGGCTTGATAGCGTACAGCGCAAGAGGTGGTTGACATGGCAAATCCGCTGGACAGCCTGACGCGGCTTCGGAAAACCGCGCGGGCGAAAAACTGGTTTCGCGGCATCCGGCTCGTCTATCAGGGGTTCGGGCCGCTGGCCGCGCACATGTTCCATCATTTCATGCCCGTGGCGGGCGTCGTCTCGTTTTTTTACGGGGAGGACGTCAAAACATACATCGAAAAGGGCTGGGGCACGAAAGTCTTTTCCTACGAGGCGAAAAAGCGCGTCCGGCACAACTCGGTCAACGTCTTCACGGACTTTTTTTATAAAGACCACGGCGAGGAGATGGCGAAATTTTTCAGCCGACTGGATGGCGCCGTATGTTTTGCGCCGTTCAACACGACGCCGGCCCTTCACGATTTTATGTTCAAACACGGCCGGCACTACCGCCTGTTTCAAAATCCCGTCATTGTCCAGAATTATTTCGATTACAAGGCGCGGCTGGCCTGGCGCGCAAAAGAGATCGGCATTCCCATGCCGCCCGACGCGCAGGTCAAACTTTTCGGCGATATCGAATACAGTTCGCTGGCCGACCAGTACAAAGGCAGTTTTGTCCTTCAGATTCCGCTGTCGACGGCCGGAAGCGGAACCGATTTTGTTCACAAACGGGAGGATTTCGAAGCTATTCTGGAGCGCCGGAAAAAAGAATTGGGCGCGTCCTTCACCCGCACGCAGGTCAAAATCACGCCGTTTTTGGGCGGGCCGAGCTTGAACTGCACCGCCTGCGTCGTCAACGGCGAGGTCGCGCTGTCCCAGCCCGACATTCAGATCGTGGGCGATCCTGCGCTTGTCTCCAACGCCGGGCAGTACATCGGCTCGGATTTTTCGGCGAAGATTCCGGACGGGATCCGGAAGGAAATTCTTGAGGTCATGCGCCGGACCGGCCGATGGATGGGCGCAAACGGGTATCGCGGAAATTTTGGTCTTGATTTTCTGACGACGACCGGCAAACAGGGCGAGGTCAACGCGCTTTACGTCAGCGAAATCAACGCACGGCTCGTCGGCGAATCGCAATACATGGCCGATTTTCAGTCGATGAAGGATGTTGTGCCTCTGCCATTTTTCCATCTGGCCGAACATCTGGAACTCGACATCAAACCCGAGTGGGTCCGCCGGTACAATCAGGACATGCCGCCGGTCGAAGGTTCGGCCCTTCTGGTCTACAACCGCAAAAAAGGAACGTTTCGGGCGCCGGGCGCGATCAAATCGGGCGTCTTTAAAATGGAGTTCGGCAAACTCAAACGCCTCCGCGACGGATACGTGCTGGCCGACACAAAATCGCGCGATGAGTTCGTCATCACAAACGGCACGCCCTGGAAAGACCTCGTGATCGGCCATCCGCGGTACGGCGACGAGGAAGTCTTCCTCTGCTACATCATGACGCGCGAAAGCATCGTCGATCCCGGCAACTGGCGGATCGTGAGCGCCAAATGGCGCGGCATCACCGACGCCGTCCGCGACGCGCTCAAACTCGAACCGTGCCCGTATCGGTCCCTGCGCGAAAACGATTAAAAAATCGGCCACAGACAGACACAGACCGACATCCACCCTATATGCTGAATTATAAATTTTTCCAGTTGCATTTGTGTGTGTCAGTGCGTGTCTGTGGTTGTCTGTGTGTGGCTAAAGGGTTTCTGTCTGCGGCTGTCTGTGGTTTCATGCCTTCATGAATTTTTCAATTCGATCGTTTGAGTCTTTCGTCGGGCCGCACCGTTTGTACGTTGAAGGATGCGAGCCGGCGGATGGTCCCGCGTCTGAACCGGCCATTTTGTTTGCCGGCGGGGCGTTCGATGGGAGTTGGATTTTCCGAAAGCAGGCGGAATATCTGGCGCGGCATGGCTGGCGCGTCTATGCCTTGAATCCCCGCGGGTATTACAAAAGCCGATGGGACAACGTCGCCGCGCTGACGGTCGAGGATTATCTCGAAGACATTCGCGTCGCGCGGGAAGCGCTGAAACTCGATCGCGTGATTCTCGGCGGATACAGCATGGGAGGCCTGCTCATGCTCAAACACGCCGAACGGCATGGCGCCGATGCGCTCATTCTCTATGACAGCGATCCGTCGCTCGAAATATGGAAGGCGCTTCGGCGGCCGCCTCACCGCGGGGTGATTCCGCCGGTCGTGCGGTTCTGGCCGGCGCCGCATATCATCCGCGAAATGTGGGGCGGATGGGTCAGCCGGCAAAGATATCTCGAATTTCTCAATCTCTTCAAACAAACCGCCGTGTCGGGCCGGTCTTACCGGTTGACCGAGTACGGGGGACTCCGCGTCAACACGTGGAAAACGCAGTCTCCCGCGCTCGTGATCGGCATTCGCAAGGACGCGGCCGTTCAGGCCGAATGGTTTCGCCGGCTGAACGCGGCATGGCTTGTCTTTGAGGGAAACTCGCATGGAAGCATTCTCGTCGGGCCGAGGTCGAAATGGATCACCGAGGAAGTCGGCCGGTGGCTCGAGACGGGATTTGGCGTACGGCAAAAGCGCGTGTTCCCGTCGCTCGGCACCGATCCGCATCATCCCGACCTGACGCATCTAAGGTTGAGATATTTTTCAGGCTGGCAGAATCCTGAAACTGAAATTCGTCCGCCGGGGAAACGTCCGTCCATTCGAGTGAAAATGGAACAGGTCGGTGACGGCCGCGTTGACGGCGAACGTCTGTTTCGGGCCGTTTTGACCCTGCATCGCCGTGACGGGTTTTTCATCCGGGACGGTGAACACATCGACCGGCCGGCCGGGGCCGGATTCTACAGGCCGTTTGCGCGGGAATTGTACCTCGCTGACGGAGAATTTTTTCCGCACTGGCCGCCGGCTGAACGCGCCAAACCGGTCTACCGGGATTTTGAGATCGACGCGCCGGCGCTTCAGCACCGGTTCAAAGTCCATTTGCTTCTGCCGAGAAATTTCCGGACCGGCGGAGTTCCTTATCCGGTCTGCGTGTTGAACGACGGCCAGAACCAATGGAAAAATCAGGGGGCGTTCGGCGGCTGGCACACGGACATCGCCACGACCGACCTCATCAAAAAAGGCCGGTGCCGCGAGGTCATCCTCGTCACCGTCGAATCGACGCGGCTCAACCGGAACAAATATTACCTGACGCCGCCGGTCGGCCACGCCGACCTCTACGTCAATTTTCTCGCCGACGTCCTGATTCCCACCCTGCGAAAAGAATATCCGATTTCAACGCGGCCGGAGGACATCGGCATCGTTGGCGCGTCGTATGGCGCGAACAACGCCGTCTACGCCGGCATGAAACGCCCGGACGTCTTTGGTCTCGTCGGCAGTCTCTCCTACGCCGCCCTGAAAGGCCGGCCGCTTCGAAGCTGGATGGAGAACCTGCCGAGGCTGCCATTCCGTAAAATTTACGTCGACTGCGGCACGAAATGGACGCCGGACCAGAAAGGCCATCGCACGGACAACACGCGCACGACACAGGACCTCATCCGCATCGCCCAGTCCAAAGGGTTGATTTCCGGCCGCACGCTTCTGTGGCAGATCTGCCAGCGCCACTGCCATCAGGAACCCTTCTGGCGAAAACGCATCGGCCGCTGTATGGAATTTTTGTTCGGGTTAGTTTGACTGCGAAGGCTCAATGTTCAATTTTCAATGTGCAATTCTCAATTCTGTCAAATTGAAAATTGAGGATTGAGCGTTGATTATTGAGCCTTGAATCTTTTTACCTGATCCGGAACGCCTCGACGATTTCTTTCACCGCCTGATCGACCTGATCCGGACGCATCGAACACCCGCCGGCTTTTTGATGGCCGCCGCCGCCGAATCGTTTCAAGAAATTGCCGATGTGTGTCCGAAGCCGATCGTCGGAACTGAAAATGTTGAATCCGACCGTGAGGATGGACCGCTCCGGCTCAAGCGGTTTGACGCGCACCAGAACGTCGGCGCCGTCAAACAGCACGTAGGGCAGGAATTTATTGTTGCAGAGATCCCGTTCTTCTTCGTCCAGCGCGCGCTGGTCCATCACGAGGACGTTGTTTTCGCGGCGCATCCTCTTTCTGATTGCTGATTTCGACGCTTCCAGATTTTCCAGAAATTCCTTTGCGTGACGCGCGAACGTCGGGTGCGCCAGCGCGTGTTCGGCCGGGCCTTCCTCGAACAACCGGATCAACAACAGATTTTCCTCGACGGTGCCGTCTTTTTCGGGCTGGGACGAGATCAGGTGGCTGATGAGAACGTACCGGCGCGGATTTAAAATATCCTCGCGCGTGAACGCCGCGCTGTCGACTTTGTCGGTCTCGCGCAAAAGATCGGCGTGTTTCTCGAACGCAGCCGCCTTACCCTGCGACGCGTAGAAGTTGTACGCCACGCGGGCCGCCGACGGCGCCCGCTCATGCCGGCCGGCAAACGGCTTGTCGATTTTGTTGGAATCATGATGGTCGATCCACATCCCGCATCCTTCGACGTAGGGAATGTTGACCAGCACGTCGCCCGCGACCGCCTTCCAGCCGGCGCGGATTTCATCGAGATCGATGAATTTTATCCCGTCAATTTTCTCGACGCACCGGATCAGAACGCACGACGTGATCGCGTCCAGATCCGAGTTCGTGACAACGCGGTTGATGGCGGTCATGGCAGGAGAGTATACAGAAGTCAGAAGTCAGAATCCAGCACCGGGAGAAGATACGGAAAAAAATGCCACACACACCTGCCTGCCGGCAGGCAGGGACAAACACAGACACACACAGACAAACACAAAGTGCCAATGAGTGGTAGCCCAACATTGATTGAAACCGATCCTGCCGAACGCGAAAACATTAACCACACACAGACACGCACCTTCACGCACCGACCTCCACCCCCTATGAAAACTGTCTGTGTCTGTGAACGTCTGTGGATGTCTGTGTGTGGCTAATGTTTAACGTACAATCGCGAGTTTGTCGACGAGTTTGATTCCGCCGCTTTCGATGATGTAGATGTAGACTCCTGATCCCAATTTCTGGCCGTATTTGTTGGTCGTGTCCCAGTTCAACAGGTTGGATCCCTTCGCGCCGGCCGTCGACAGTTCTCGCGTCAGCCTTCCGCCGACATCGAAAATCTTGATTTTCACGTCCGCGGCATCGCTGAGATTGAATTTGAACGTCATGTTCCCCGTTGCGTCCGGTCCGGGGTTTGGATAGATGAACGTATTGTCTTTCGACAGCGGCGCGGCGAGGAATGGAGCGACAAAATCGCCGGCGCCTACGACCAGCGTCAGCGACGAGCGACGAGAGATGGGCGACGAGCCGTCGTCGGGCAAAATCAGAGCAGAGGTTGAACGGAGATTGACAGGTCCTGACGGTGCGCCAATCAAATAGGCTTCATAATTCGCAGGCAGATTGTCTACATTGTCCCACGTCAGCGTCGACGCCCCAAGATCGGTCGCCATCATCACGTCCCATGTTTTGCCGCCCTCGGCAGCGGTCACGGGTTCGCCGTAACTCGCCGCCATCCATTCACCACCTGCACTCCCCTGCTTCTCTTCCCTCACCGCCAGCGTCACATACCCGCTCGCCAGTCCCGGCGCTTCCAGCGCGTTGGCCGCAATCCGCGCCGATTCGGCCGGCTTCACCCCGACGTAATTCTGCCAGTCGCTCACCCCACCCGCACTCGCAATCAACTGTATCCCCCAACTGTTCTCGTTCCCTGTTCTGTTTTGCTCCTTGTCCGACGTCGACAAAAGCGGCACGGCACGCCATGCGCCTTCATCGTCCATGTACCCCTCTGTCTGTGTCTGTCTGTGTCTGTCTGTGGTTACACGGTTTGCCGACTGATTGAGAATTTCCGACGCAAACGTCTCCGGATTCGCCGGGTTTGGATAAATATACATCGTGCAGGATTTCAGCGCCTTCACCCAGAATCCGACCATCGGTTTCAGTTGCATCGTCACGAGACTTGGCGTCTCTCCCGCCGGGCCGTAAATGTAATTCGATCCCGTGTACCAGTATATTTTGTTCTGAATCACGCCGGTTGTCGTGTCGGCCGCGCGCGATGGACTCATGCGCTGGCTGACCGCAAGCGGGGTGTCGCTTGTCACGTTCGACGTGTCAAACGCGACGCCTGAATCCCAGCTCACGTAAAAATATTGGCCGCTCGCGATCTGGTTCCATCCGATGTTCAACCGAATGCTCACCGTCTCCCCCGTGTCGCTTGCCACGCCGTCGGTCGGAACGTATGCGCGACCGCCCGTTGCGTCCTTCACCCAGTACGCGCGGCCCCGCACGGCATCCCCGTTTGAGGCGGCATAGCCGGATGTCGAGTTGTCATATTCGTACACCGCGACCGCTGACGAAAATCCGCCGGTCGAACTCTTCAAATTCCATCCCGACGACGGAATCGCCTTGTTCGCGCCCACCATCCGCCAGCCCACGCCCGCCGTGCTTCCGCCCGCCGCAACGACGCGGCCGTCGGCGTATGCCGTGAAGACGACTTGCGGCGGCATGCCGGTCTCGCCGCCGGAATCGGTCTTCGCCTCAACGCGGTAGACTCCCGCGTTTGAGCCAAGCACCAGCGTTTCGGAGGCGTATCCCGACGCGTCTGTCAAAACCGAGTCCGTCGAGGGGCCGGACGAATTTCCAAGATGTGCGGCGGAACCGAACGTGATCGTGAACGTCACCCGAGCGCCCGATACGCCAAACCCGCCGCCCGTGTCAACCACGCGCACGCGCAGGGCCTTCGCCAGCGACGTCGAAATCGCACCGAGTTGATGATTGCCGCTGATGAGAATAATCGTGTCGGACGGAGAGGGCGGAGGAAGCGCGGCGACGATGAATTTCGTATCGGTGAAGAATGACTCGTTGACAAAAGCCGACGTGTCCCGGGACGTCAGGCGGTAATAGTACGTGTCACCCGCCGTCAACAGCGCCGTGTCCGCCCAACTTGTGTCGGAGGCGCCGGCCGTCCACACGCGAGCATTGGCCCAGTTGGTCGTGTCCGGAGTATTGCGCAACCGGTATATCTTGACGCCACCAAATCCGAGCGACCCGCCATTCGTTTCCTCGTTGACAGACGGGTTCGTCCACCGGATCGTGATGTAGCCCGGTTGGGCGAATGGAGGATTTGTGTCGAGCACGACGTTCGTCGGCGGCGCGGGCGCCGTCGTGTCGGCGGCGGCGGTGTCGACGGAACCGAGGCGGTACGGACGGAACGTCGAAGCGGTGTCACTGAACTTGGCGGCAATCGACATTTCGTCCATCGTGCCAAACCAGTTGCGGGTCAGAGTCTGGGGAAGGCCGCTTTGATTGAAGACGTTGTTGACGGCGTTTCCGGTGATGTTGTTTTTGGTAAGAATGTTGCCGCTGGAGGTCCCGATCAACCAGACGCCTGTATCGTTGCCCGTCAGTTCATTTTGAGAACATAGGTTCGCGTTTGAACCGTCGATCGCGATTCCGGCCCACGCGTTCGATCTGGCCGCGTTGCCGCGCACGGTGTTGTTATTCGAACCTGACTCCAGAAGAATACCCGCGTTTGTATTCAAATTGAGCGTATTGTCGCTCACCGTGTTGTTGTTTGAATTCAACTCCAGATGGATGCCGTCGGAATTCGACAGGGCCGTGTTATTGCTCACCATGACGTTTGAACTCGACTGGATCAAAATACCCGCCTCGTACAATCCGCTGCCAACGTTGGAATTTGTCGTGTTGCCG
>JAHFCY010000266.1 GCA_023249255.1 Candidatus Lindowiibacteriota bacterium
GACCTGCCCCCCACTTATGTACCATCCGGTGTGAGAGAACCCAAGACAACGCCCGGGTGAATTTCGTTTCCATGGGGGCATGCCCCCATGGAAAAACTTCGAGCAAATTCTTCCGGCGGCACGTTGCCAAGTGAGCTGTGCGGCCGGATCTTGTTGTAGTCCTGTCGCCAGTCTTCAATCTTCTGGCGCGCATCGTCCAATCCCGTGAACCAGTGTTGATTTAAACATTCGTCGCGAAATTTTCCGTTAAAACTCTCCACATATGCGTTCTGCACCGGCTTACCTGGTGCGATGAAATGTAATTTCACGCCTCGCCGATAAGCCCACTCATCCAACGTTCGGCCGGCAAACTCCGGCCCATTGTCCACCACGATCGTCTCCGGTAATCCCCGAACCTCGGCCAACCGATCCAGCACTCGCACGATCCGCACTCCTGTGAGCGATGTGTCTGTTTCAATGGCCGGACACTCACGGCTGAAATCATCCACGATGTTCAGAGTTCGAAATTTTCTTCCTCCCGCCAGACAATCAGACGTGAAATCCATCGACCATCTCTGGTTTACTCCATTCGGCATCTCCCGGACTCGCCCCTGATAACCCGACACCCGTTTTCTCCTGCGGCGGCGGACCATCAACCCTTCCAGCCGGTACAACCGATGCACACGTTTATGGTTGATCACCTCACCCTGCCGTCTCATCATCGTACATATCCGCCGGTAACCAAATCTCGGTCGACTTTCCGCCATCGCCCGAATTTGAGCGCGGATATCCGATTCATCCTTCCGCCGGCTTTCATAACGATGCGTTGACCGCCAGATTCCGACCAGTCCGCAGGCCCGGCGCTCGCTTAATTCATTCGCCTCGCTCATGTGGCCCGCGGCTTCCCGGCGCGCCGCAGGCCTTAGAATTTTTTTGCCAGCACCCCCTTCAGAGCTTGGACATCCAGCGTCAGATCGGCCACCAGATGCTTCAGCCGACGATTCTCATCCTCCAGTTGCCGCAGGCGTTTTGCTTCATTCACATCCATGCCTCCGTATTTCGACTTCCAGCGGTATAATGTCCCTTCGCTGATCCCGTGCTGTCGGCACAAATCCGGTATCCGCACCCCAGACTCGGCCTGCTTCAATATCCCGATAATCTGCTCTTCTGTGTACCGCGTTCCCTTCATAGACAGCCCCTCCTTTTTCCACCAAATCTAGCTTATACTCTCACTTTGGATGGACCAGTTTTTGGGGAGCAGGTCACGGGTGACGCAAGGGGTGATAGAAATGTTATCGAAGTTCTAATTCAAAATGACGAACCCAAATAGTTATTTATAAGGAAGGCAGGAACGCAGAAGAGTTTTTCCTACCATCCTTCATTCCTGCATTCCTGATAAACTCTTTCAAACTTCAAAAACCACGATCTTTAACGGAGGGCGGCCATCGAAGGATGGGAAATCACTTTCAGGCATGATCGTCTGAACGGATCGAATCGGCCTACCGGCCTTGGCGGCACTACGATTGAGCGCGTCTATCCAGGAATCAAGGTCGATCGATGGAAGGTGGTTCGTCGCGATGACTCGTCCCCCGGATGGCTTGACGGCCAGAACCGCCGGTTTGAAAAGACTGGGATAGTCTCCGGCGACATCGACCGCACCGAACGGGCCTTTTGACCATGGCGGGGGATCAAGAAATACCAGATCGAATTGGCGCGGGTCGAATTTTTGGAATTCCCTCTTCATAGCCCGGCTCCCGCCCGCCGGCAATCCGGCGAGTTGCCTCATGACCGGCAAACAATCCTCGTCGATGATTCGGAATCGTTCTTCGGGGATCCGATTCAGAAGCGCGTTTTTTCGGCCCGTCTCAAGGTACGAGGACGCGAAGTCAACATTCCAAACTTCGCTTGCGCCCGACGCCGCTGCACAAATGCCGGCCGTGCAGGTGTACGAAAACAGATTCAGAACGCCAAGCCCTTTTGCAATTCCCCGAAGAAATCTCCGGCCGGCACGCAAGTCGAGAAATAGCCAGGGATCAAGTCCCTGATGCCGCGCCCGGATCAGAAACTCAAGTCCAAACTCCCGGCATGTCAATTCGGCCATCGCTTCCGGGTTGGGCCGATGCCACTCATCAAAAGATTGGCTCACGGATTTTCCGCGGTGGTTGTACACAAATACGAACGGGTGGGAAATCTTTTCGCGCAGAGAATATTCAATCTCGTCCAGTTCATCCGGCGCGAGGCTGTCACGAAACGTTTGCGCCAAAATCAAAACCCCATACCGGTCGATCGTCAGTCCGGGCCGGCCTTCGGATATCCCATGAAACAGGCGATACGCGTCCGTTCCCTCCGCATGAAGACTTTCCAAAAGAGCGTATCGTCTCTGCAGCGCTTGATCGAGCAACGATGGAAAGGAACCCGTATTCATAAAGAAGACCACGCCTCTTCCATTGTGTCGTGCGGCGAAAGTCGCGTTTAAAAGTCCGGCCGATGACGAGGATCCATTTCCCGATCGCGCCCGACAGGAATCGAACCTGTGACCCTCGGCTTAGAAGGCCGATGCTCTATCCAACTGAGCTACGGGCGCATTTTATTGAATACCCTAATGATACCAAAATGATGTGGTACCACAAATTTCGCATGGTGCCAAATTAGTGCCAAGTCGTCACTTCCATTCGTGTCGTAAGTTTTTTTACCACCACAAAAACGCCGTAATTGTGCTACATCGCTTAGCATAATTTTTGTGTAATCCTCCGCTAGTCGGTTGGCGGGGCAATCCTTTACGAACAAGCTGATGATTGCGTCTTTTCGATAACAGGCGATTCGTGATGCAACTTGTTCAACTCCTGTAATTTTTCAACCGCCAATTTTTTATCGACGTCCTGTACATGAGCGTAACGCTGGGTCATGAGCGGCGTCGTGTGACCAAGGAGTTCTTGCACGACACGCAAATGAACGCCGGCCTTCATCAGATCTGTTGCGAAGGTGTGTCGAAGGTCGTAAAACCGCAGGTTCCGAATACCGGCCTCACGTTTGACTCTTTCCCACGCCCTCCGGAAATCTCGCCGGGGTTCACCCTTCGTCTCTGCCACTATTCTGACGCGACGCGGTGGAAATAACAACTCTCCTTCGTTTTTATCCAATGCCTTGATGGCTTCGATCACGCCGTCATTTAAGGGAACGTTCAACACCTTTCCAGTTTTACCCATCGAAATATCCAGACGCTTATTCGACAACTGCACAGCGTCCATACGAAACTTCATTATATCGCCGGTCCGAAGGCCCGTGTTCAAAGCTATCGTGATCAACGCATAAATCTCGGCCGTGTCGACCATGGCCGCCTGAAGCAGACTGTATTTTTCGGCTGGCGTCAACGCGCGGATTTCCTTCAAGGGCTCCTTCTCCTTGGTGACTCCTTTTATGGGATTCGATGGGAGAAATCCCCATTCAACCGCCATGTTAAACATGACTTTGAGTAGTGTGACGTAGCGATTGAATGTCGCCGGTTTTGTATTCGTTTTTCTCAATGTTTTTTGAGAAAGGATCAATACTTTGAATCGAGAAATGTCGAATGATGAGATGCTGCTCAGTTGGCGGTTTCTGAAAAAGTCGATCATTCGCTTAAGTCTGCATTTATGCGTCTGATAGGCGGGTTTTAAACGTAAATATTTTTCATCAAAAATAACCGCAAAATTGGAGAAGGGTATCGGTCTGAAACGTCTTTGGTCCAAGAATCGACCTTCCAAGATTTTGGTCTGACACTTGGCCAACGCCAATTCAGCCATGCGCCGGTTGGGACCCACCTTCTCCCGTTTCCGGCGCGGGAACCCGCTTTCATCCTGATATGTGTAATCAATCCACCATTGGCCGTTCCTCTGAAAGACGCGCATAGATCGAGCCCCCCTACGCCGCCCGCGCGGCCTTTCGCTTGGCCGGCTTGCCGCCCGCCATTTTCTTCGAGAGGTTCTGTTGACGAAAGTTGTCGGCGAGAGACAGGACTATGTCTCGCTGATCAGGTCTCAGTCCGTCGAGCGCGTCACCAACGTTTACAACATCCCCCAGGACGACCCCGTGGCCCTTGCGGCCTTGCCGGTCGTCAAATTCCACCTTGTGAAATTTGTCCTTGTGCTTGATGAAAAATTCAATGCCGACAACCGCACAAATTTCAACCATACGGCGAAAGG
>JAHFCY010000267.1 GCA_023249255.1 Candidatus Lindowiibacteriota bacterium
TGCGACGTTGTATATTTTGAACATCACCGTCCGGGCGCTCGTGATCCGCGTACCCTGGGAGTCGGTCAACTCGCCTTGAAATGAAATGAATTTGGGCACCTCCGCCACAGCCACGCCGGGAGTGACCGCTGAATAATGAACCGTGAAAAGTAAAATCAACAAAAATCGAGAACCCAATACTGACTTTTTCATGTTACGTTGACCTCCCCAGGTCGGTTCAATGCGGCAATGCCGCAAAGCAACAATCCGCGATGGACGCTCATCTTGTAATCGCCAATTTATCGACGAGTTTGACCCCGCCGGATTCCAGAATGTAAATGTAAACGCCTGACCCGATTTTCTGTCCATTCTTGTTCGTCGTGTCCCACTTCATACCGTTTGAACCCGCCGATCCGCCCTGCGCCAATTCTTTCACCGGCTTGCCGCCCACGTCGAAGATTTTGAGTTTGACGTCGGCCGCGCTTTGCAAATTGTATTTGAATGTCATATTCCCGGCGGCGTCGGGGCCGGGGTTCGGATAGACGAAGGTGTTTTCTTTCGACAAGGGCGCCGACAAAAACACCGACATATACTCCGGAGTTCCCACAACGAGAGTCAACGTCGCCGTGGAGTTCGACCGCACGACCGTCGACGATTTCTTCCGAAGATCAACCGCTCCCTCCGGCCCCCCGATGAGATACGCCATGTAATCTTGCGGTATCGCCCCCGCGTCCCACGCCAGTGTCAGCGGCTCGGGGTTGCTGGCGCTCACCACCACGTCCCATGACGTTGCCGTCGAAATTTTCGGAACCAAGCTCGCCGCCAATAAAGGGGATTGATAATTTCCGGTTAATTCACGAACACCCACCTGAACAAAATCGCCGATCGCCGGAGCCTTGTACGCGTCGTACTCGTCATAACCCTCTTTTGCCCCAAGGGCCACGCCCACATAATTGTATTCGTCCGTTAAGCCGTTTCCTCCGATTGCCCGCAACGGGATGGTCCAGTTCGTGATGTTCCCATCTTCGACTTGATATTTGGGCGCTTGTGTTTTGACATTTGTCGTCTGCGGCAGCCGCTTGTTCGGATAAAACGCCAATGTGCATCCGGCTACGCAGCCCGGTGCGGCGTCCGGTATCTTCATCCAAAATCCCGCCCACGGTTTCATCTGCACCGTCGTGTCAAACGTCGTCAGCGCCGAATTGATCGCCCCTGTCGCCGGACCGAACACGTACCCGCCGCCAGCGCTTTCTTTCCGCCAGTAGATTTTCGTGTGATAGGAGCTTGCGTTCAGATTTGCCATTGTCACGGCTTTCGCAAGCCGGGTGTCGGCCGGATCGGTATCGAGTCCCACGTCCAGCGACCAGTCGATGTAGTGCTGAAAAGGATTGCCGATCATGTTCCATCCGCGATAGACCAAAATCTGATACGGTGAGTCCGACAACGACGATCCGGTGGACAAGCCCACCGTCGCGTCCGTGCCCTTCGAGAGCGCAAAGTACGCGCGTCCCGCCGCAAAATCGCTGAAACTGCCGGCAGTCGAGTTATTCGGCGACGCTTGGCCGGAAACGGATCGGTATTGCTGAAACGTCTGGATGGAGGACGCCTGTGGATCCCACCAATAGACAATGAGGCTTCCGACCCCAGCCGTGCCGTTCACGTTGATGCCATTCACCCCCGCCGTCGGCTTCGCAAACGGCGCGAACATCGTCCATTTTTTGTTCGAGTCCGTGCTCGCCGAAATTTTTCGGCGGTTCGTATAGACCGCGAGAAGAGTTTTTCTATTGGGTGCGGCTGTCGGCGAGGCCGTGACGAGATAGAACCCGTCGCCACTATTGAGTACGATGGATTTGCTGACCCGGCCGAACGCATCTGACGCGGCGGTCTCAGTCGTCCAGACGGCGGTTCCTTCGTATTCGACCGTGAAATCAACGCGAGCGTTTGATATCAGCCCGCCCGTACCTGAATCCTTGACGTCGATCAAGAACGTCGCCGGCTCGCCATTGGCAATAACTTGGTGATTGCCGCTCACGACGACGAGAGAATCTCCCCGCGTGGTCACTGCCGTAGCCATCAACCGCATGTAAAACAATCCCGGTCGAAACACATAACCGGCGCTCGAACCCGTATCCACGCCGACTTGTCCGATGGAAGTCTGGAAGTTGTTCCCGGCGGAGGCGAGTGTGTCTCCGCCGCCATCAAGAACCGGTTCGGTGATCTGGTTGTTGGTCGATGTGAGAAAGGCGTATGCCAATGCGGCGCAGATAACGGTGATGAGCACCGCCAAGCACACCGACCGTTTGCGATTCATTTCAGTGACCGGAATTGTTAGACCTGCCGTGTGCGAGCGGCACGAGTAGCGCCGCGCGGGCTCGGTTCTTGGATGAAGCGACGAACCAGCGTATGCGTTAAAACGGTACGACCCTTTCCACCCGCATACGTGAATGAGTCGGCGGATGCCGAATAAGCGTCGTTTACATACCAGATTGCCGCATTTGCACATGGTGACGTCATAAACATCGTAATGAAGAACACATTAGCGATCTACCCATTCGTCTTATACGCGACGCTTCTCGATGACAAGCACGGCATCGGCAATGCCGGCCACCCTGACCGGGGCCATGACTATAATCCGGCGGAAATTCAGACGGCGGCTTCCACTCTCTACATCGTGAGTAGACCTTACCCGCGTCGGCATTTTTGTTTTCAATCACCGTACAACCCCGAGGATATATCGAGACATTATCTTGCACGGATGTACGGTAATTCCGTGCCGAACGAGTAACTTCTCAATTTTGCCGGACAGTTCCAATAGCGAATTGAATGGAAGTGGTTCTGTGGGCTCTACGCCGTGCAGATCATTTCGGCTCATTTGAACGACCCCCGCACTAAAAGCATGTTTTGGCGAAATCTTTTTCCCCGCACCATGCACGTTTGTCCAGAAACGCACCTTGATTTCAATCAATCGATTCTCGTTTCGATCTCTGTTCCGCTTCATTTTAGACACACTCCTTCCGTTGGGTTTTTTGCGCTTGGAAATTTGTACCGTATTGTCAAAGAGGCTCCTTGGCCGCTCGGGGGAGAGTGAATTATCTGGTCGCCATGCCGCATATTTCTCTTCATGACTTCACAGCACACAGGCATCCGGTGATTACGACCGGGATAGCCGCCGACATGCCGATGCAATGTGCCCGAAGTCACATCAATTCTTCCTTGCCCGGCAGACGCAAAAATCCGATCTAATTCCGATTGAAAATCTTCGGCTGTAACTGAGGACGATTGGTGGGTTCTCATACTCTACCTCCCCATAAAAAAGGGCGAAGCGCCCAGAACTTTGTCGTCACCGGCGAAGGTGCAGACAGGTTCATTGTCAGGACGCCCCGCCCGTGTAGGGGCAGAGCCGTCCTGTCTGCACTGTTACAAACTCGATATCTTCGCCGGTGACAAACTTTTGCGGCCAAACGCCGCAACTGCACGGATTGTCACAAACCCCCCGATGAAATGCAAGATACAGATTCCGAGTCCGAGAAACCGCGAACCCGGCACCCGCCGCTCCGGCCGGGGTCATGGAAACGGATATTGCCGGAGATTCCTTGATGCCGGTATTGTTTTCCGGTAAGATGCCGCCATGGTCGCAAAGGCTGGAGGCGCGTACGATGTCGGCAAAATGCGCGAGGCGATGCGCGCCGGTCGGTTTGAGTGGCGAAAGCATGTCTTGATTCAGCTTTTGCGGCGAAATCTCCCGCTGGAGACCGTCATACAAGTGATCCAGTCAGCAGAGGTGATTGATCATTATCCTGAGGACAAACCGTTTCCGAGTGGACTTTTGTTTGGATGGATTTCCGGCAAGCCTATCCACGTCGTCGTTGCTTTTGATGAATCAGAACGGTATGCTTACATCGTCACGGCGTACGAACCGGACGAAGAACATTTTCAAAGTGATTATAAAACACGAAAGAGGCCGAAATGAAAAAACACAACGGAGTATGCCCGCTCTGCGGCGGAACAAAGAAAAAGGGGAAAACCATTTTCAGTCTGGAAGCCGGTTCCGGCGTGGTGGTCGTCCGCGATGTTCCCGCAAGAATTTGCGGACAGTGCGGAGAGGAATGGATCGATTCCAAAACGGCCGTAAGAATTGAACACCTAATCAACCGGACCCGCCGAAAGTCCGCGGATGTTGA
>JAHFCY010000268.1 GCA_023249255.1 Candidatus Lindowiibacteriota bacterium
GACGCGCGACCATTCTCTCCTTTACAAGTCGCGCCGTTGCGGCTAATTTATTGGATTCATGTCATCGTCACTTTCTCGGCTTTGGCCCTATGTGAAACGATACCGCGGGCAGATCGCGGCGGGCATCGTGTGTCTTATTGCGGTGGACGTCATTCAGCTCTACTTCCCGATGTTCATCGCGCAGGCAGTCGACGCCCTCCGCAAATCAGATGCGGCATCCATGCGGCGCGCGATTTTCACGATGGTCGCTCTGGCGGCGCTGATCGTCGGCATCCGGTACGTCTGGCGCCTTCTGCTTCTGGGCGCATCGCGAAAAATCGAAGTCGATCTGCGGGATGACTATTTCGCAAAACTTCTGCGCCTGCCACAGACGACGATCGACCATTCGCGGTCGGGGGATCTGCTGTCCATTTCGACGAACGACATTGCCGTGATCCGGCAGTTTCTGGGGTTCGGAATCATGTCGCTCTGCGATTCGGCCGTCCTGATCCTCTTTTCCGTCTGTCTCATGCTCACGTTGAGCGTTCCGCTCACCCTGCTTGTCGCCATCCCTCTGCCGCTCGTCACGTTCGTCATGGTCCAAACCGGCGTGAAACTCCACGACGCGCACGAGGAAAATCAGAACTGCTACGGAGATCTCTCGGCACGGCTCCAGGAGGACATCGCCGGCGTGCGGGTCGTCCGAAGCTATGGCCAGGAGGAAAATCGCCGGAGACAGTTTTCCGAACACGCGAAATTGTACTGGCAAAAAAATATGAGGGTCATCGGCATCCAGGGAATGTTCAACCCGCTTCTGAAATTTCTGGCCGCGTCGGCCGGCGTACTCGTGCTGTGGTTCGGCGGGCGTGAAGTCATCCGGGGGAATCTTACGCTTGGCCAGTACGTCGCGTTCTCGGGATACGTTGCGATGCTGTCGTGGCCGCTCATGGCCCTTGGATGGATCATCAATCTCGTTCAGCGCGCCCGGGCGTCGATGGAACGGATCAATCGCGTGATGGACGCCGACAGCGAACACACGGAGGCGACTTCCGCCGAACGCTCATTTCAGACGCTGGAGATCCGCGGCCTCACGCAGATCATCCACGACGACCCGGACGGCCGGGACAGCGGCTCGTTTGACTTCGAGAACATCCGGCTGACGATTCGGAAAGGCGAATGGGTCGGGCTGGTCGGAAAAACGGCGGCAGGCAAGAGCGCGCTGGTCGGGCGGATTCTGCGCATCTACGATCCGCCGGCCAGCGCAATTTTTTTCGACGGGGTCGACGTCACCCAAATCGACCGGCAGATTCTTCGCGGCCGGATTTCCTATGTGCCCCAGGAGGGATTTTTGTTTTCACAGACGCTTCTGTCGAATTTCAAACTCGGATCGCGCGCCGCGGCTGACGATCGCGTGTCAGACATCGTGGAGGCGGTCCAGATGAAAGACGAGATCGCCGAATTCGCGGACGGATTGAAAACCCGCGTCGGCGAACGCGGCGTCACGCTGTCAGGCGGCCAGCGCCAGCGGGTGGCCCTCGGCCGGGCGCTTCTCAAGGACGCCGACTTTTATATTTTTGACGATCCGTTCTCGGCCGTGGACCTGAAAACCGAGCAGCGGATTTTCGAGCAACTGCGCCGGCGCCTGTCCGGACGCGGTGTGCTGTTGATCTCGCACCGGTTTCGGACATTGTCCCAGATGGATCGGATCGTCGTCCTCGATGCGGGGCGTGTGGTCGAGACAGGCTCGCATGACGAACTCATGCGACACGGCGGCGCGTACGCAAGGCTGGCAAGCGCGCAGGCGGCCGAGGACGCGCTTGAGGTGGAGATGGGCGCGGCGGCCGGCGCGTTGGACCGGAGATGACTATGGACGACGAAACACGCGGATTTCAAAAAGGCGACGTGGCATTGATCCTTCGATTTTACGCTTACGTTCGGCCGCACCTTCGCCTCGTCCTCATCGCAGTGGCGTCGATGGCCGCCATGAGCGCCTTGCAGGTCGCCGGTCCTTATCTGGTCAAGCTTGGCATTGACCGCTACATCCTGCCGGGGAACTGGGAAGGCCTCTGGCGGATCGCCTTTTTATATTTCGCCGCGCTGGCGGGAATGTTCGTGTGCCAGTATATCGAGACAATGGCCATCGGCCGGGCGGGACAGAGCATCTGCCTGAACATCCGCGACGATCTCTACGCGCGGCTGCAACTTCTGCCGATGCGTTTTTACGACCGCAATCCGGTGGGCCGGACCGTCACGCGCCTGACGAACGACGTCGAGTCGCTCTCGGAGCTCGTGTCGTCGGGTGTGGTCGCTATCCTGTCGGACGTCATGCTTCTCACGGCGATTGCGGCAATGATGTTCTGGATGAACGCCGCGATCACGATCGTCGCGTTTCTGCTTCTGCCGATTCTCGCCGCCATCACAATCCAGTTTCGGCTGCGCGTGCGGGAATCCTTCCGGGAGATCCGGCTGAAACTGGCCCGGCTGAACGCGTTTTTGAACGAGCGCGTGCAAGGCATGCGGGTTATTCGCGCGTTCAACGCCGAATCGGAAACGGCCGAGCGGCACGCTGCCGTAAACGCTGACCACTACGAAGCGCACATGGATTCGATCCGGCTGTTCGCCGTCTACAACCCGCTGGTCGATTTCATCGGCACGCTCTCGACGGCCGTCCTGATCTGGTTCGCCGCCGGAAAAATTCTGGCGGGCCGGCTGACGTTCGGCGAGCTCGTTGCATTTTTGTCGTACCTGGACATGTTCTACAAACCGATCCGCGATCTGGCGGAGAAATACAACATCCTGCAGGCGGCGCTGGCCGCCATGGAAAAAGTGTTCGGCCTGATGGACGAGCCGGTCGAGGCGGCTCCGTCGGCCGGGCGGAGAATTCAGCGGCTGACAGGACAGGTCGCATTCGATCATGTTACATTTGCGTATGACCGAACAATGGACGGTGCTCCGGTGGATGTCCTTCGCAACGTGTCGTTTGACATCCGGCCGGGCGAAAAAGTGGCGATTGTCGGCGCGACCGGTGCGGGCAAATCGACTGTGGCGTCTCTGATTATGGGATTTTACGCGCCCGGGTCCGGCCAGATCCTTTTGGACGGCGAACCGGTTCAGACTTACGACCTCGCGAAATTGCGGCGTCGCATCGGCTACATCACGCAGGAACCCTTTTTATTTTCCGGCACGTTGGCGGAGAACGTCACGCTGGGCGATCCGTCAATTTCGTTCGACGCCGTGCGAATGGCGGCCGACGCCTGCGGGCTTGGCGCGGACACGCGGCGCTTTGCCGACGGGCTTCAGGGAAAAATCGCCGAGCGCGGCGCGACCTATTCGGCCGGCGAACGGCAGCTTGTCGCATTCGCGCGATGCCTGGCGTTCGATCCGGACCTTCTGGTACTGGACGAAGCGACCGCGGCGATTGACCCCGCGACGGAGGCGAAGATCGAGCGGGTGTTTCAGGAGGCCGCGCGGGGGCGGACCGCGATCGTGATCGCACACCGGCCGGCGACGATCCGGACCTGCGACCGCATTCTCGTTTTCCATCATGGCAGGCTCGTCGAATCCGGCACGCATGACGAATTGATCCGGCGCAGCGGCGTGTACGCCCTGCTGGTTCGCCGGCAGGAGGCGGCCTGATCATCGACACCGCGACGGGCGGCGACACGGCGGAACTGGACGACGAGTCCGGCCTGTTTTCCGAGGACCTCGAAGGACTTCTTCGAAGCGACCAGCGGATCGACCGAGTCCACAAGGTCTACGTCTCGCGCAATCTCAAACTCTCCGGCATTCGCGCGATCGGATTCGACATGGACCACACACTCGCGCTCTACAAAAAGCGCCCCATCGAGGAACTCGCCTTCAGATCGACCGTCTCCAAACTCGTCAAACGTCCAGGCTATCCGGCCTCACTGGCAAATATTCCGTATGATCCCGAGGCCTGCGTCCGGGGACTCATCGTCGATCGGGACGCCGGCAACATCCTGAAGCTCGACAAACACACCTATATCGCCGACGCCTATCACGGCATGCGGCCGCTGTCCCATGACGAGATCGAGAAACGCTATCCCGAGCAGATCCTCAAATTCGATCCGAACAAACACTACAGCGTCGACACGCTCTTTTCCATTCCCGAAGTCTATCTCTATGCGAAGCTTGTCGATTTTATCGACAATAAA
>JAHFCY010000007.1:0-21312 GCA_023249255.1 Candidatus Lindowiibacteriota bacterium
CCGATCAATCGGACGTTTTGTGAAATCGCCAACTCGACCGCCGCATCCCGGTTGCCGTCAAAGACGGACGATACAATGAGACTGTTGTGCGCCTTGAATAAATCGACGCCGTCATCGCCGTTGTTCATGAACCGTCCCGATTGGATCGTCCATTTCCCGCCGGCCGCGGAAAGACCGTCCTGGCCGCACTGCTCGATCGTCCCTCCGGTGAACGTTCCGTCGCCGCCACCGGCGCGTATGCCGTACAGCCGGCATCCCCGAATGCTTACGTGGTCAAACGTCACGGGTCCTCGAATCACCCGGATGCCGATGTCGATCCGGTCGCGTCCTTCGATTGTCAGATTTTGAATCACATGACTTCCCTCGAGCGTCAGCATCGCCAAACTGGAATCATCAGCCGCCTCGATCGTCGCGCCGTTTCCGTCCAGCGACACGCCTGACGGCAGATCGAGCGGCGCCCCATATCGAACGCCGGATTTCAACAACAGCGTATCCCCGGCCTGCGCGGCCCGCGCGGCGCTGACAATCGTCGACGGATCCACATCCACAATCTGCGCCCTGGAGACGGAAACGCACGCCATCGCCATCGCCATTCCCAACACCACCGGTCGAATCACCCGCATGCCGTCACCTAATCACACGTGACCTGACGGCACAACGCCCGTGACGGCACAACGCCCGGCTTGACGTCCCGCGACCCTGTTGATTTCATTCCCGCATGCCTCGAAAATCACCCGAGAGCGGCGTGGAGTTGCAGCGGATTGAGCAGGACGCCCGGCGCGAAAAAAATTGGAAACGATGGGGGCCTTACCTGTCGGAACGCCAATGGGGAACGGTTCGAGAAGATTATTCCGCCAATGGAGATAACTGGGAATACTTCACGCACGATCAGGCCCGAAGCCGCGTCTATCGATGGGGCGAGGACGGGCTCTTCGGCATCACCGACCGCGAATGCCGGCTCTGTTTTGCGCTCGCGCTCTGGAATGGCCGCGATCCGTTTCTGAAAGAACGCCTGTTCGGATTGACCGGCCCCCAGGGAAACCACGGCGAGGACGCCAAGGAATGTTATTACTACCTCGATTCGACTCCAACCCATTCTTACATGAAAGCCCTCTACAAATATCCGCAGGATGAATTTCCGTATCAGCGGCTCATCGATGAAAACATAAACCGCAGTAAACTCGAACCCGAGTTCGAATTGGCCGACACCGGCATTTTCGACGGCAACCGTTACTTCGACGTCACCGCCGAATACGCCAAACAGTCCACGGACGATATTCTCATCCGCGTCACGATCGCCAACCGCGGACCCAAACCGGCGAAGATACACGTTCTGCCGACAATCTGGTTTCGAAACACCTGGGTCTGGGGACGAACCGGCGAGGGATACTGGCCCCAGCCGTCCATCAAACGGGATAAAGACGGTCGGCTCCGGGCCGAACACGCTTCGCTCGCAAAAATGTATTTCGCCGCAGACGCGGATCCCAAAGGAAACTCTCCGGCGTTTCTGTTCACGAACAATGAGACCAACGTTCAGCGGCTGTTCAACGCGCCCAACGCGCAAGCCCACGTCAAAGACGCGTTTCACGAGTACGTCGTCCACGGCAACACGAAAGCCGTCAATCCCGCAGGCGCCGGCACCAAGGCGGCGGCGCATTACACGTTCGAGGTTCCAGCCGGCAAGGAAATTCAGATCCGGTTGAGGTTGTTTTCAGAAGCCGACGCGGCGGCGATCCGGGACAATTTGTTCGGCGAAAAATTCGATTGCGTGTTCGAGGACCGCATCCGGGAGACCGACGAATTCTATGCGGCCAAAATTCCGGCCGACATGTCCGGGGATTCCAAACGCGTCATGCGCCAGGCCTACGCGGGCTTGTTATGGACGAAACAATTTTTTCATTACATCGTCCAGGACTGGCTGGAGGGCGACCCCGCGATGCCAAAACCCCCGGCAGAACGATATCAGGGCCGGAACGCACAATGGCGCCAGCTCTACAACCGCGACGTGATTTCCATGCCCGACAAGTGGGAATATCCGTGGTACGCAGCCTGGGACACGGCCTTTCACATGATTCCGTTTGCAACCATCGATCCTCAATTCGCCAAGGACCAACTCGTGCTCTTTCTGCGCGAATGGTACATGCATCCCAACGGCCAGGTTCCGGCTTATGAATTCGCCTTTTCGGACGTGAACCCGCCGGTCCACGCGTGGGCCTGCTGGCGCGCCTACAAGATGACCGGAGCCCGCGGCGCGCGCGACCGCACGTTTCTGTCCCGGACGTTTTTGAAACTCATGCTCAATTTCACGTGGTGGGTCAACCGCAAGGACGCGGAAGGCAACAACCTTTTTTCCGGGGGGTTCCTCGGACTTGATAATATCGGAGTGTTTGACCGATCCAAACCCCTGCCGACCGGCGGACACCTCCAGCAGGCGGACGGGACCGCATGGATGGCCTTCTATGCCGCGACGATGATGTCGATAGCCTGCGAACTCGCAATCACCAATCCGGCCTGCGAGGATATCGCGTCCAAATTTTTCGAACATTTTATCGCCATCGCCGACTCGATGAACACGCTCGGCGGGACGGGCCTCTGGGACGAGAAGGATGGATTCTACTACGACCAGCTTCGGATTGAGGGGAAACAGATCCCTCTGCGATGCCGGTCCATGGTGGGGCTGGCGCCGCTGTTTGCCGTTGAAATTCTCGATCAGGACGTGATCGATCAGCTTCCGGGATTCAAGAAACGGATGGACTGGTTTCTCGAAAACAGAAAAGATCTGGCCTCGCACATCGCGTATCTCGATTCGATGAAAGCCGGATCCCAAACCCGGCGGCTCCTCGCCATTCCCTCCAGGGACCGCCTCGAACGCGTGCTCCGGTACCTGCTGGATGAAAATGAATTTCTTTCACCCTACGGCATTCGCTCGATGTCGCGCGTATACAAAGACAACCCCTATGTGTTTCGGATCGACGGCCATGAGTGGAAGGTCGCCTACGATCCGGCTGATTCGTCGACCGGGCTGTTCGGCGGAAACTCGAACTGGCGCGGTCCGGTCTGGTTTCCGATGAATTATCTGCTGATCGAAGCTCTCGAGAAGTTTCATCATTTCTACGGCGATTCGCTGAAAGTCGAATGCCCGACCGGCTCCGGCCGGAAAATGAATTTAAAAGAGGTGGCGCGCGAAATTTCCCGGCGCTTGAGCGGCCTCTTTCTTCCCGACGGAAAAGGCCGCCGGCCATGCCACGGAACCGACCGCAGGTACGCCGACGATCCCCACTGGAAAGATCTCGTTTTGTTCTACGAATATTTTCACGGAGATACCGGCCGCGGCGTCGGCGCCAGCCACCAGACCGGCTGGACATCCCTCGTCACACGCTGCCTGAAAGACGCCTGATCAAAGCAAGAGATTTCCTCCGGCTCTCCGTTTTTTTTGTGGGGACTGGTTCGTGAAAAACGTGTCAGCTTGAGATTTGCACCTCGTTCTGATTGGATACTGTCATGCAAAATCAAAATTCGTTGCTTCCGGCGGGCAAGGATTGGCAATCCAGATTAAAAACGGGGCGAAACGAACCCTGCCCCTGCGGATCCGGTAAGAAATACAAGAAATGCCACCTGGGAGCGGACGAAAAGGCCGAGAGTCAGGATATTTCCAAAATCAACGCCGAGGCGACCGTGGATGTAAAGCCGGATGACCCCGATCACGACTGTGCCCGGGACCACCCTGGACACGATATCACCCACAAACATGAGAAGAGCGGGCCGGCGCGGCAGTATACCTCCTCAAATACTTCCCGGCGGATTAACGCTCCCCGTAAAACGGGCGCATCTTAATTCCTGATGGCGGGCAGGATATTGCCTTGTCGGCGGACGAACTCGAATCGGGCGGGACGCGATCGTCCCCTGCGTGAATTCTTCCCATCCCGTCTCCACGCTGACCGCGGAACAAATTCGGCTGATCTACCATGAGAAAAGTTCTCGAGGAATACGAGCAGGCGAAATTCAAGGACCCCACGGTCGTCGACAAATTTCTGGCCGGCGTCAACGGCGCCCAGGATTACGTGGCGATGCGATTAATGCGGGGTCATCCTCAGCCGGATGTCGGCGTAAATTTGAAATAGCAGACGTCGCCGTCACGCATCAGATATTCCTTGCCTTCGATCCTCATCTTTCCGGCTTCCCGGACCTTGGCGTATGACCCGGCCGAGTCGAGCTCTTCGTAACCGACGATTTCCGCGCGAACAAATCCTTTTTCGATGTCGGTGTGAATTTTTCCGGCGGCCTTCGGCGCGGTCGTTCCTTTTCGGACGGTCCACGCACGCACCTCTTTCTCGCCGGCCGTGAAAAACGTGATGAGATCCAGCAGGCGGTAGCAGGCCGACACCAGCCTCGGCAGGCCTCCCTGATCGACGCCGATCTCCGACAAAAACATCCCGCGCTCCTCTTCTGTCAACGCATTTAATTCCTGCTCGAATTTGGCCGCGATCGGCAGGACCATATAGCCCTTCGCGTCCGCCGATGCCTTGAGCGCCTGAAGGTGCGTCGCCGCGTCCTTCAGGCCCGTCTCTTTGAGGTTCGCCCCGTAAATCATGGGTTTTGCCGTCAATAGGTGCAGTCCATCGACAATCTCCTGCTCTTCTTTCGCGTGGGTCGGAAACCGGTTGGCCAGTCGCCCGTCCGAGAGATGCTTTTGCAGGCGTTCAAGCGTGTCTGTTTCGGCTTTCAATTCCGGATTGGTCGTCCGCGATTTCTTCGCGATCGAATCGAGACGCTTGCCGACCGTCCCGAGGTCCGACAGGATCAGTTCCGTTTCGATCGTCTCGGCATCCCGCACCGGATCGACCGTTGAGGACACATGCACAACCTGCGTGTCCTCAAAACACCTCAGGACATGCAAAATCGCATCGACTTCCCGGATGTGAGACAGAAATTTGTTCCCCAATCCTTCACCCTTGTGCGCGCCGGCCACCAAGCCCGCGATGTCGACAAACCGGATGGCTGTCGGCGTCACAACCTTGGGATGGACGATGGCGGCAAGGCGGTCCAGCCGGGTGTCGGGAACGGTGACGACGCCGACATTGGGGTCGATCGTGCAAAATGGATAATTTTCCGCCGGGGCCTGCATTTTGGTCAGGGCGTTAAACAGGGTGGACTTGCCGACATTGGGAAGACCGACGATGCCGATTTCCATTATGGGCTGGAGTTCAGCAGATATTTCGCGAGTTCGTTCGAAGGATCGATTCGGAGAACTTCCTCCCAGTTTTTCTTCGCCTCGTCCACGCGCCCCTGCAGGAACTGGCAGTGGCCGAGATACAGATGGACGTCGGGATCGTTCTGCATCAAAGTCATCGCCTTCAAAAACTCCCCTTCGGCGCGTTTGTAATCTTTTAAATTATAATAACACACGCCGAGGTTGTAATATATCCGGGCGTCAGACGGAATGCGCGACACAAGCTCGGAAAAGGCGTCGGCGGCGCCGAGATAATCTCCCCGCTGATAGGCCGCTTCCGCAATCGACGCCAGTCGCTCGACAGAAATTTGAAGCGGCTGAGGCCCGCCGCCTTCGGCCGGCAGCTCTTTCGGCATTTTTTCCCGCCGCTCCTGCCTCATCACCTGCCGCTCCGTCATGGATCCGTAGGTTGCCTCTACGCCGAATCGAAAGGCGATGTTGGGACTTCCGTCCGACAGTCCGTGCGCGACGGACGCCATCACGGTTGTGCGTTCGGTGGTGGCATAGCGCACCCCCAGCGCCGCCTCCGACATCGTTTCAAGACCAAACGGAGACCGCTGGGCATAAAATTCGGTGACCACCCCCACGCGAGGCAGAGGCACGACGATGATCGACCCGCCCAGATGAATCGGATCATTGTATCCACGGACATCATCCCTCCCATTGTGGTCAATGTCCGGTGTACCGCCCTTGAGCCGGATGCCCGCGTTCAGGTGCATGAGATTCGGTATGCCGATCGGAAGATTGAGAGGCAGAGTCAGAAGCATATCCATGCCGAAGTCGATGCTGTCCCCGCCGCCATAGAGATTTTTGTCGCCTAAAATTCCCACGCGTCCAACCCATGTCGTCCACGGAAACATTTTATATTTTGCAATCACGTCGACGTATGAAATGCCGCCGCCGTCAAACGCCGTCGCTACGTCGTACGTCGTGCCTTTGTCTTTTTCGATCTGCAGATCCGCGCCGCATTCAAATTTCGGGGAAAGACCATACCGCCAGCTGACCGGAAAACGGAGCACATTGACCTTGGCGTCCTCCCGTGTGACCACTTCGACCCCCGGCTTGATCTCCGATTCGACCGCGACCGTCGCGCCAATCCTCCACATCCCGGGGCGAAGCATCCGTTCGCCCTCGATCCGAAGCCCGTGATCGAGCAGGGCGCCGTGCGCCGGAGCGGCGAGAAGACAAACCGCCAGGGCGGCGATGGCGGTACGCAGTGTCCGTGTCCGCACAGGGCGGCGCTCAATCTCCATAGTAGGCTCCAACAACAGCCCGGCCCAGACGGAAACACAGAAGGCGGTCACGCACATCCCGCAGCGCAGTGAGAATATTCCGGCGATGGGTTCCACGCTCGATCAGGCAGCCCTGACCCTGAAGGACCACGTCGAACGTGGAGTTTCCACCCACCGCAAACGTCGAAAAATGCGGCGGCGTGATGGTCACGGAATTTAACGAGCGATTCAAAGTGCTGCCGGCCGACCGCCACGCGTTCGGCGTGGTGGTATCGTGGACCAATCCGACGGCCGAGAGCTCGACAAGCCCCTGGATGTCGATGTCTTGATACGTGAGCGTCACCTGGATTTTTTGCTTGTCTATCGAATCGCTCGGAACTGAGGCGTACACCTGTACCGCAACGACTACAGCCGAAACCGGAGCCATCACTGTGTCGTACCTCATTCTGCTTTTCGGCGTGTCGGACGCCACGTAAAACGTCGATGTCGGCGCGGCGCCCGCCTGGAACGTCAGCTGGACGTTCGCGGGAAAATAATATGTGCCCGATGTGGCCGCCGTCACGCTCAATCCGGTCACCATCGTCGAGAAACTGAGATCGCCGTCAGTGTCGCTGTTGTCGCTGACCAGCAGAATGTATCCTCGCGAATTCGCAGCCGATCCGACGGTTGAAGTTAATGTGTTCGTGTCGACGGCGAAGATATTCCCGCTGCTTCGTTCGATCATGACCGCGTCCCAGTTCGACCGGGTCAGGATGATGCTGGTACATCCGCCCGTGTCGGAAAAACTCGAAAATTTGAATTGCCTGTAGGGAATCGCGCGGTTGTACAGGACAAAGCTGTCGCCGCCGACAAAATGCGGATTGGTGTTGTAATAGGTGTCAGTGGTGACCCGGACAGGGACCGATTCGGGGACGGAATTGATCGATGAATCATTGGCCGACGCTTTTTGCGCCAGCGTTTGAACGTTTCGCAGAACATAGATCGACGCCGTTGATTCCGCTGTCGCCTCAACCGTGAACACGAGGCTCAACGCATCCGGCGACCATCGGACATATCGGATGGTCCCGGCGGTGTCCTCCATATCGAGCACGCGGACGGCCGGTGAGGACAATGCGGCGGTGTCTGATTGCATGCCGGCCACAAAAATCGAATTGGAATCCTTCACGTACGCAAAATTGTATGTCTGCCGGCTCGAGACGTACGCCGGATACGCGGCGCCGTTGACGAGAAGTGCGCTGTCGCCGGCAAATCCCCCATAGTAAATCGACCGGACGCCGTTGATCGGCTGTCCCGTGTAGAGAACGGTCTGCGCCGGACCCGCCGAAAAACCGTAGAATACCGAAGGGCCCGCGTATTTGATGACGCCGCGCGTGTCGCCGGCCGAAAGACTGTACAGAAAAAACGACCAGTCACCCTGTTGCGCGTTCAGCGTGTCTTTTTTGAGGAAGACAACGGAGTCGCCATTGTCATAGATTTCGGCATAGACAATGTCGTTGCCGTCGTCGTTCAGCGTTTCGGCGCTGGTCCGATTGACGTTTGAAATGGCGTGGGCGGACAGGGCCGCCGTCAAAACCATCAGGCCGCAGGCGATCCACCGTTTCATGGGGCGTTTCGAAGTCCGGATGGAATTCCCAAATATGACGGCAGACGCTCCGTGGAGACGGGCACATCACCTGGTGATTCGGAGGATTTCTCCTCCGGCAACGCCGGGCTTTGCTCTTGAATCACCGGCTCCTCCGATTTGAACATCGGTTGATAAACGGGTTCTTCCGTGGAAGGCTCGCCGGCCGATCGGCCGCCGTAGGACTTCAATGGCGGGGGAGGCGGCATGAACAATTCGCCCGCACGCGGCTCTTCTTCAGGCGGATATGCGGCGTCGCTGGGGCGGTCCGGCGCGGTCGACGGCTGTCTCGAAATAGGTTTCAGAGTGGGAACGCCGACCCGGGGGATCGATTCCAGGGAATGTCGCGCCGGCTCGTCATCTTCCCGGATCGGCCGGATACCCGGCAGTTGTAATTTTTCAATTTCAACGGCAGTGAGACTTTTTGGCGGTTCCACAAGACGCAGACCTGGAGTCTGGGCGCCGCGCAGGGTCGTCAGAACACGAAACGCCCGAAGATCAACATACCGGTTGAATTCGTCGAGGGAAATGCTCGATTTGATGGTTTGAAACCATGAGAGTTTGGCCGCGCGTTGCTCGCCGTCCGACATCATCAGCCAGCGAATCACAAGCGAGTCGGCGCTTGTCGTGGGTGATCCCTCCCGAACTGTGACTCCCAGATATTTCGCCGCCCGCTGATGGGCGAGCAGGCCCTTATCAAAATCGGACTGGTCAATATAGTGAAGGATGAGATCTTCCGGGACAGACGACAGGAGAGATTCCTGGGTGGGCTCGAACTGGGAGCCATGGGACACTCCCTCCATTTCCGGAAAAATGCCGCCGTCCCTGACGCCGGCCGAAACCGCATCGCCTTCGGCCTCAGAAGGAAGATTTTTCACTTTAAAATCCGGGCGGTTGATCGCCGACGCCGACAAAGGCGCGATTTCGGCCGTCGGGACAATGTCTTCGGCGAACGCGGCCGACACCCAGAGCATCAACGCGGCCGGCAGGAGACGAAATTTTACCGGCATGATCGGATCGCCCGAAGCAGGGCCGGCTGAAGCCGCCGGTTCGATGCGAGAATTTTTTTTCGTAAAATCCATTCAGATCCGCCATCCCAGTCGGTGACCGCGCCGCCGGCCTCCGAAACCAAAAGCGACCCGGCAGCCACGTCCCACGGCGAAAGTCCCGACTCAAAATATCCATCCAGGCGGCCGCAGGCCACGAATGCCAGATCAATCGCGGCCGCGCCGCCGCGGCGAAAATCACGCACACGCGGTAGGAGAAAGTTCATGTTCCGGAGATTCTCCCGGAACGCCCGGTTCCGGACGTAGGGAAACCCCGTCGACATCAGGGCGTCTCGAAGTCTCGTCGACCGCCGGACTCGAATCCGGCGCCCGTTCAAAAACGCGCCCCTTCCCCGAATCGCACTAAACGTTTCGCGTAACAGCGGCACATGAACCATTCCAACCTCCGGCGTCCACCCACGCATGAGCGCAATCGATACGGCAAAGAACGGCTGACCGTAGGCATAGTTCACCGTTCCATCGAGCGGATCGATGCACCACGTCCATCCGCGCTCCCGGGGCCGGCGGCCGGGCATGCTCTCCTCCGCGACGACTCCGACGTCCGGGTAGAGCGCAGACAGAGTCTCCACAATGTTCTTTTCGGCATTTCGATCATATTTTGTGACAAGATTTCGATAGGAAGATTTCACGCGGCGGACGATGCGAAGTCCCGGGTCGAGATGGGGTTGAAGCAGGATGGCGTCGAGGGGGGCGCGCAGGCGAAGAATGTCCGCCATGACGGTATTAAAATTTGATGGATCGCGGCGCACGGCCGCGGCGGATCGGGTCACGGGGTGAAGTGATATCATGATATCATGATATATATCATGATATCATGATATCACTTTTCACTCCTCAAAATCACGCGCGCCGGTGATCCGTCACAGCCGGCGATCCGCAGGGGCAGCGCGATGAGGTCGTAGTCCCCGGCCGGAACACCCAGCGGATTCAAACCTTCGAGGATCACCACACCGGCCCGAAGCAGCGCGTGATGGGTCGAAAATGATTTGTTGTGGAATGATTCGACCGACAAATAATCGACGCCGACCAGCCGGATGCCCCGCTCCACCAGCCACAGCGCGGCGTCTTCCGCCAGATATACGTAGTCCGTCCGAAAGGCGGCCGGGCCGGATGACGGTTCCATCATCTCCCGCCACGCCTCGCAGTTGCGTGTCTTGAACAGAATCCGCCGTACGCCCAGCAGGTCCAGGCTCGCCACATCGGCGCGTGATATTTTTTCCGGCACATCAAGCTCCACAAGGCGCGCGGGACCGATCAAGACGTCCAGCGGCAGAGCGTCAACCGGCGCGCCGGACGGCTCAAAATGTAGCGGCGCGTCAATGTGCGTGCCGGTGTGTGATCCGAGATCAAGCCGAGAAACATTCGCCGGATCGCCCGCCTCCATCTTTGACGTTCTCACCACGCTCACGGGCGGATCGCCCGGCCAGACCGGCAGGCGGCCGCAGATCGGAAGAGACAGGTCGTGGTAGATCAAATCTCAAAAATCCTGTTCAGGATGGAGCGGATGGATCGGCCGCCAGGCGATGCGGAATCTTGAGTTTTCCCCGCTCGATCAATTTCAGAAGCGCGTCGACAGCCACCGGGTCGAACATCTTTCCCTTGCACCGGATGAATTCGTCCACAACTTCGTCCATCGACATGGGCCGGCGGTAGGGCCGGGTCGACGTCATGGCGTCGAGGGCGTCGGCCACATGGAGTATCCGCCCCACCGGAGGAATTTGATCATTCTTGAGTCCCTCGGGATATCCGCTGCCGTCGTGATTTTCATGATGTGTGAGCGCGCCCAGCCGGACATCCTCTGAAAACGTTGTAAACCGAAGCATCGCCTCGCCACGCTTCGGGTGTTTTTCATGATCTCCCACTCGGAATTGGTCAGGGCGCGCGGGGCATTCAATATTTCCTCCGGAATGGCGATTTTGCCGATGTCGTGAAGATATCCCGACTGGCGGATGTTGTCCTGCTCCGTCTCGGACAGATTCATCGTTCTTGCGATGAGCGCGGCGTAGTGGCCGACGCGCCGCGAGTGGCCGTGCGTGTAGCGGTCTTTGGCATCCACCGCGGAAACCAGAGATTCTATCGCCTCCCGTCTATACGCCTGCAGGAGGGAATAGAGCATGAGGTTTCGCGAGTGCATGATCGCGCCAATTTCGTTTTCGGGGTAGGCTTCCTCGGGGATGAATCGGATTTTGGCGTGGAGCGATTCGATGTCATGCGTCAGAATTTTCTGGACGTGACGGACGACCCGAAGGTGTACAATGAGGGCTGTTCCGGAAACCACCACGACCAGCAGGATGAATGTCGTGACCAGCATCCGCCGGCTGTAAGCCTGCAATTCCATTTCAATCTGGTCCAATGTCAGAAGATCGGACTGCTGAATCACCGGTCCCCCGATCGCCTTGCCATACATCCTTTCGCGCAGGCGATACAGATCGCGCTTGCGTTCCCGGATTTTGTAGACCATCGTGGCCGCCTCAACCGTCAGAATAAATGCGGCCACGCTCAGGACGATCTGCAGGGTCAGTCTGCTGAAGCCCCGGCTCTTTTTGATGAACTCGTCGATTTTTTCCGTCTCGAATCGAACGGCAGGTTCGGGCCGTTTCGGCGTTTCATTCATCTGCATCAGTTCTCCCGATTCCGCAAAAAGACATCGATGATGCCCGACATCGTCCGGTAATCCATGGTTCCCTGAAACGCAATCCCATCGATGACGAATCCAGGCGGACCTTTGATACCGTAACTGAAGGCCTGTTGAATCTCAACGACCACGCTGTCCCGCATGGCATCGCCCCGCTTCAGCATGCAATCTGTGATGAATGAGCCGGCTGATGTATCCAGACCGAGGAGAGACAGAGCGTCGACCAGGGCGTCAAATCCGGCTTTCGGAGACGGCATCGGATACGAAAAAAACGCCTGCTCGATCAGTCCGGAATCGGGACGAAACCTTCCGCACATCCCCGCGACCGCAAAAAAGATCGGCGCGCCCTCGTCCGAATGCGGCAGGGGTTTCGTAATCCACTTCACCGTACCCCGGTCGATATAATTGGCCTTGATCTGCGGGAAAACCGTTTTTTCAAAATCGCGGCAGTGACTGCACGTGTAATCCAGAAACGCCTGAATCACGATGGGCGCCGTGTCCGATCCGTAGGCCAGCCCCCCGGGAGCGGCGACACGCCTTGGCACGTATTTCATCCATTCTTCAAGGACGGATGGGGACGAGGAAGAGTGAGAATCAGACCCTTTGTACATCACGGTCAAAATCAAGCCGGACGCCAAAACTACGCAGACGAGAACCAGAGCACCAATCCACATTGACGGTTCAACTTCCACTGACACCGCTTCGGCCGGAATTGTCATCGCCTCGGTCGACGGTTGCTCCACACGCCGCGCGGCAAAGGCATTGCAGATCGACAGAATAAAAATGAGAAGGGTCAGCGCGGCCGACGCCAGACAAAAAGGACACCAGGCCTCGATCACCTTCGCCTGAACATACGTCAAAAAACCGGAAAAAATGAGACCGACGCCGGACACGGCCACAAGAAAAATCCGCGCGCCCGATCCGCCGCCCCGGACTCGCTCCATTGCGGTCCAGATCGACAGCCACAGCATCGACAGATAGTACAGCGCGCCGATCAGGGCGAGTTTGATTCCGGCAACTTCAGAATATTTCGATGTCAGAACTTTCTCACAGCCTGCGCCGGCGTGGCCGCTCAGGGCCTCGCAGAACTGTCCAAGTGTCCCGCGCTCCTGCTCCACGTGCAGAACAACCGTGTCCGCCAGACCCGCCAGACACAACAGAATCAATACGATTTCCCGGATTGACATTCCTGCAGATTTCATTTGTCGCTCAGGCTCCACCGCCTATATAACCAGATCGCAACCGGCAATACCAGAATGCCGATCCACTGCGAAGTCGAAAACGGGCCGAACATCCCGCGCGGATCGCCGCGGAAAAATTCGATGACGAAGCGCGTGACGGCGTACAGCATCAAAAACAGGCAAAAAATCCGGCCTGCGAACCGCTCCCGTTTTGAGGCGGCATGCAAAATGCCGAACAGCGCAAGTCCATTCAATGAAAGATAAAGCTGGGTCGGATGGAGCGCAATGCCCAGCGGCGCCAGCGCGTCCGGATCGCTGAACCTCACGGCCCACGGCACGTTCGACGGTTTGCCATAGTCGTCGCCGGCCAGAAAACAGCCGATCCGGCCGATGAACAATCCCAGCGCAAGGGCCGGCGCAACCGCGTCCGCCACGGCCCGCGCAGGAAGATCCCGGCGACGGACCGCCCAGGCCCCACCGGCCGTACCGCCGAAAAAGCCGCCGTAAAACACAAATCCGGACCGAGAAAATATCGCCCCCGCCACGTCGTCCATCCATGACGGAAACTCGACGATCAAATACAGAATACGCGCGCCAACCAGCGCCCCGATCAACGACCACAGCACCAGATCCGCCACGGCATCCCGCGGCCAGCCCGCCGAACGGAACCGGCCGTCCAGATAGCGACTGGCCGCAAGCCACGCCAGCGCCATCATCACGCCAAAACTGTGAATTTCAAACGAGCCGATGCGAAACAGTATTGGATGCATCTGGAGACTCTCCCATTTCAAGTTTCAAGTTGCAAGTTTTCGGAATCCAGATAAACTGACGCGACTTTTTTGACGAAAGGAGACAAACAACCATGACCACGAATTCAGTGACTGCAAAACTCAAAGAGTTGTCAAAACTCAAATTCGACATGTTCGAAAAAGATTTCCTTCTGACATGGGAAAAAAGCGACGCGGACATCCGCGCGACGGTCCTCACGGCCCAGATCATCCGCCATCTCTACGGGTCGAACGTTTCGCTCGCGCTGTATCAGTCGGGCCTCGCCGTGTCCAACTTCCGCGACCAGTCAACCCGGACGCGCTTTTCGTTCGCCTCCGCGGCCAATCTTCTTGGCCTCATGCCGGTCGACCTCGACGAGGGCAAATCCCAGATCGCGCACGGCGAAACGGTCCGTGAAACGGCCAACATGATTTCATTCCTCACCAAAGTCATCGGCATCCGCGATGACATGTTCATCGGCGAAGGAAATAAATACATGCGGGAAGTCGCGTCTGCGCTGGACGAGGGACACCGGGAAGGAGTCCTCCATCAGCGGCCGAACATCGTCAACCTTCAGTGCGACATCGACCACCCGACCCAGTCGATGGCCGATCTCTGTCATCTGAAAGAGGTTTTCGGCGGACTGGACAAACTCAAAGGAAAGAAACTGGCGATGACATGGGCCTACTCGCCCAGCTACGGCAAACCGCTTTCCGTCCCGCAGGGCATCATTGGTCTCATGAGCCGCTTCGGCATGGACGTCTCGCTCGCCTACCCCGAAGGCTACAGTCTGCTGCCCGACACCATCAAAGTCGCGGAGAACAACGCGAAGAAATACGGCGGATCGTTCAAGGTGACCAACAGCATGGAGGAGGCATTCAAGAACGCGGACGTCGTCTATCCCAAGAGCTGGGCGCCGTTCAACGTCATGGTCCAGCGCACGAAACTCCTCCATGCCAAGGATCAGGCCGGCCTGAAAGACCTCGAACGCCGCTGTCTCGATAACAACGCCGGATTCAAGAATTGGGAATGCAACGAAAAACTCATGTCGACCACCCGAAACAGCAAGGCGCTCTACATGCACTGCCTGCCGGCCGACATCACCGGCGTGTCCTGCAAGGAAGGCGAGGTCTCCGCAACTGTGTTCGAAAAGTACCGGCTGGCCACGTACCACGAGGCAAGCTTCAAACCGTTCGTGATCGCCGCGATGATTGTTCTCTCGCGGTTCAAAACGGCCGCCAAGATCCTCGCCGACCTCAATCGCCGCCGACCGAAACGGATCAGCGGCTGACGGCCGCCTCCCGGCCGAACCTCTTCAAAATCGCGGCGCGCCGTTCCAGAGGGACAGAAACGCCGACGCGAACGGTTCGACGGTCGCGGAATTTTTCAGAATGACATTGCAGTCGTTGTATTGGTCCAGGGGTCCGTGTCCCCAGTTGGTTCCGCCTACGACGGCCGCACCGTCGACGATCAAAATTTTGGCGTGTGTGATGATTTCTTTCGTGTCGAGCCGGCACGCAATTCCCGCCGCGTTGAAATAGTCCTTCGCCTCCTCGTTGAATTCAGTCGTCTTGTCCGAAAATTCACCCGTCGATTGATCGAGGATGATCCGAACGTCCACGTTCCTCGCCTGGGCCTGTTTCAACTCTCCGAGAAGCCGCCCCACGGACGTTTTTTCGCCGCCAATTTTGATGCCGTAGAGGACCACATAGATGCGCCTGTGTGCGGCCTGAAAAAGCCGCAGGACTGTCGGAAGATATTGCCGGTTGAACATCACGTCGGTGGACGCCCCGGACGGAGGAGGAATCGCAGGCTCCCGGAATGCGTTGTTCCAAATCTGGTCAAAATACCCGGAGAATTTTTTCCCGATGACCGGATCGTTCAGAAGAACGTCCGACTCGTTATTGTCCGAGATCGATTTGTCGCTCCAGTTGGTCGAACCGATCATGAGTTTCTGCCCGTCAACCAAAATGGCCTTCGCATGCGTTGTTTTGTCGCCCGGCTTTCCGTATTCAGCAGTCTCGTCCAACTTCACGTCCATGCCCTTCTTCTGCAATCGGGCAATACTTCGTCGTGTCGATTTCACGGTGTCATCCAGGATCATGCGCACCGATACGCCCCGGCCAACGGCGGCGGCAAGCACGGCTTCAATTTGGCGAACGGCGCCATAATCGACGTATTCATACTGGATCACCTGAATGGTCTTTTTTGCGGAACCGATCATGTCCAGAACCGCCGGCAGATAATCGCGGTTGAGAACGGCACGGGGGGCGGCGGGGTCCGCTGCGGACGCCAATCCGCATCCGGCGGCGATCGAAAGCGCCGCCACGATCGTATACAGGAAAAATCTTTTCAACATGGAATGGCCGCGCACGAGACGAACGGGCGCCGGCCGCCCTTACGGCCTTCCAAGGATCGACTTGAGGACGATCAAATCCGACGGCGAAGTCAGCTTCAGGTTGCGCGGATCGCCGGCCACGATCCTGACCCGCTTCTTCATCCGCTCAACCAACGCGGAGCAATCGGTCGCTGTGATTTTCTCCCGGCGGGCACGGTCGAGCGCCTGCAGGAGCCACGCGCGCCGAAATCCCTGCGGCGTTTGAACGGCGAACAATTCCGACCGATCCTCCGTCCGGACCACCCGCCCCCGCAACACGCGCTTGACGGTGTCCGCGACCGGAACGGCCGGAACGCACGCGCCGCTTCGACGCGTTTCACGCACAACCGCACGGATCATCGCGGGAGATACTGCCGGCCGCGCCGCGTCGTGAATCAGGACAAAGTCCGTGCCGCAGGCCGATACGCCGTTTCGAACAGAATCCTGCCGGACCGAGCCGCCCGCGACCACGCAAATATCCGCGCGAGGAAAGGCCCGCCGCACGAATTGTTGAACCCGGCGCTCATCTCCCGGCCGCGCCACCACCACAATCCTTCGAACGCCCGATTGAAGAAAACTCCGGAGGGAATAAAAAAGAACGGGCCGCCCGGCAACATGAATCCAAATCTTATCGCCGAGCCGGCCCATCCGTTTGGAATGCCCCGCCGCCACAATCACGGCGGACAAATCAGACATGCGATGCGAGTTTTCCGAAAATCATCCTTCCGGCAGAAGTTTGAAGCGTGCTGGTGATGACGACATTGACGTTGCTGCCGATGTACCGGCGGCCGTTGTCGACCACCACCATTGTCCCGTCGTCGAGATACCCGACGCCCTGGCTCGACTCCTTGCCCTCTTTGATGATCGTGATGTTCAGACCTTCGCCCGGCAGAACAACCGGCTTCAGGGCATTTGCCAGGTCGTTAATGTTGAGGACCGGCACGTTCTGAAGCTGGGCGATTTTGTTGAGATTGAAATCGTTCGTGACGACCTTGGCGCCGAGATGCTGGGCCAGTTTGATGAGTTTCGAGTCGACGTCCACGAGTTCCGGAAAATCGGTGTCGATGATCCGGACCGGAATGTCGATCTCCTTCTGCACGCGGTTCAAAATGTCCAGCCCGCGGCGGCCGCGATTCCGTTTCAGCGTGTCCGATGAATCGGCGATCTGCTGAAGCTCGTTCAGAACAAATTTCGGAATCAGGATTTCTCCCTCCAGAAATTTGATCTTCGAAATGTCCGCAATCCGGCCATCGATGATCGCGCTCGTGTCCAGAACCTTGTACCGCGACTCCTGCTGTTTCAAAATTCCCAGATTCGTGAACAGATCCTCAATGTCCCGCCTTTTGGTGTAGCAGATCAGCAGCAACACATAGAAAATGATCAAAATCGCGCCGGCGTAATACCGGACGGCAAAGTCGCCGCGAATCAAGGGAAAGAGCACGAGGATGTCCGTCAGAAAAATCGAAAACAAAAGACACAGTACCACGGTCAGGATATGCGCCATCTTCAAGCGCGTCACCAAAAATTCGATGAGCACGGCCAGAAGACCGACTCCCACACCGCTCAACGCCCCTGTCAGCAACGTCGCGTCGAGTTTGCCCCAGTGCGCCAGAAGCCCGCCGAGGACTGTTGTCAAACAGACGAACGACACCCGCAAAATGATGAAAATCACTTTCCCTCACCTCCCTTCTTCCGTCGTATCATCGAATGAGTGACCGCGCCCCTGCCTGTGGCAGGAAGCGGCGGCTATCATGGATGAAAGAATGATCCTCTGACAGTCAGAGGACAAATCGCGCCCTTTTTTGGGGCGTTTAAGACAGATACTTGGCCTTACACTCCATTATACTTTTAGAATAAACGATGTCAATTTGCCGGCCGGCGGGCGGACGCGGGACCCGGTTTCGTCCGGACGGCGCGGGCAGGACAATTTCCTGAAATCCGAGCCGGGCCGACTCCGCGATCCGGCGGTCCACATTCGGCGGTTCCCGCAATTCTCCCGTGAGCGTCACTTCGCCCACAAACGCGGTCCTCGCCGGCAACGGACTTGACCGGACCGCCGACGCGATCGCCATCGCGACGGCCAGATCCGCCGCCGGCTCGCGCGCGACAAATCCGCCGACGGCGCTTGCGAATACGTCCGACGTGCCGAGACGCAATCCGACGCGTTTTTCGAGCACGGCCAGAATCAACAGCAGGCGCCGCGGGTCGATGCCCGTGGCCACCCGGCGCGGCATCGCCAGATTCACTTCCTGCGTGAGCGATTGAATCTCGACCAGAAACGCGCGGCTTCCCTCCACCAGCGCCGACACCGCAACGCCGGCAAGCGCCGAATCACCCGCCGATCGAAACAACGCGCCGGGGTCGGGGACCTCGGCCAGGCCTTCGCCTGTCATTTCGAACACGCCGATTTCTTCCGTCGATCCGAATCGGTTTTTCTGCGCGCGCAAAAATCTCAGCCCCAGCCGCCGGTCGCCTTCGAACGAAAGTACCGTGTCGACCATGTGTTCAAGAACTTTCGGCCCCGCCAACTCGCCGCCTTTGGTGATGTGCCCGACCAGAACGTACGCCGGCGCCGATTTCCCGCGCTTGGCGGATTCGAGAATTCGAAAAACGCACTCGCGGATTTGAAGGACCGAGCCGCTGATGGACCGAATCGTGGGGACGCGAACGGTCTGAATGGAATCGACCACGACCAGCGCGGCGTCCCCGGCAACTTTGAGCGCCGACGGCAGATCTCCCGATTCACAGACATAAAATTCTGAAGGAAGACCGTTCGCGCTGATTCGATCCGCGCGCATTTTCAACTGGGAGGCCGATTCTTCCGCCGAGATGTAGACGCACCGTCCGCCCGACGCCGCAACCCGCAGACACGTCGACAACAGCAGCGTCGACTTGCCGATGCCCGGCTCGCCGCCCAACAGCGTCACGGACGCCGGCACAAGCCCTCCGCCCAAGACGCGGTCGACCTCGGCGCTTCCGGTCGGCGTCCGCTGCTGCCCGGTCGACGGAATTTCCTGAAGCGCGAGGCGGGTCGCCGGCGAGGACGCTCCGGCCGGGTCGTCCTCGGTCATATCCAGCGGCGCCTCCACCATCGAGTCGAACGCGTTACAACCGGGACAGCGGCCCATCCAGCGGACGCTTTCGTATCCGCAGGCGTCGCAAAAAAATTTCGGGCCGACGGACCTCGCCTTTTTGACGGTCATGGTTTTCGGATCAGTTTCCACGGATGGTCCCGGATGTCCTCGGACAATTGTTCCAGGTTGTTCATGATGTTCTTCGCCTGCTTTGCGGCCTGCGAGTCGGACGCGAGAATGCCGATGGCGCTTTTGCCCGCCGCCGTCTTCTCCGTGATCGCCCGAATGTCCTTGACGGCTTTGTCGAGCGTGTCGCTCGCCCGGCGGATGTTTTCGAGAACGTCATCCGCCTTCGGCCGGTTTTTTTGCAGGATCGCACGGAGGTCGTCGCTTGCGGCGCGGAAATTTTGAATCGACGCGAGCAGGTCCTTCGACGCGTTTTCGCTCACGTCATCGAGACGGCCCGCCGTCTTTTCGACCGCGCGGGCGATCGCGTCGATCCGCGCGCCGTTGTCCTTGATCGTGCGCTCGAATTCCGCCGATGCCGTCGCCGCGTTCTGAAGCGTGATGCGGATGTTCTCTTTTGCGTGGGCGTCCTCCAGAATGGAATTGAACAGGTCCACGCTCTTGGCCAGTCCCTCGGCCACTTCCCTCGCCTGCGCCAGAACTTCCTCCGTTACAAACGGCGCTTCGCCCTCAAGCGTGGAATTCGGGGCGACCGCCGCGGCCTGTTCACTGCCTGTCGTGATTTCAATCGCCGACTGGCCGAGAAGCCCGAGGCTTTCAATGTAAACTTTGGCGTCCTGCTTGATGACGGCCTTGTTCAGGATCCAGAGCTTCAGCCGGACGCGGCTCGCATTTTTCTGATACACGAAATCGACGTCCTCGACCGTCCCGAGTTTGACGCCGGACACCAGAACCGGCGCGCCGACTTCGATGCCCTTCGCGTAATTGAACATCACATTCAAATGGTATCCATCCTCCATCAGATGATAATTTCCCGTCAAAAACAGGATCACCCCGAGCGCGATCGCCGCCAGAATGATCGTCAGGCCCACGCGCCACACAAGTCGATCCGGCGAAGTGTTCATGATTCATCCTCCTTCCATTGTTCGGACAGCGGTCCCGCCGCCTCTCCACGAATAAATTGCCGGACGATCGGGTCGGCGCAGGATTCGAAATCGGCCGGCGAGCCGACAAATCTCATCCGCCCCTCGTGCAAGAGGCCCATCCGGTCGCCCACGTACGACGCGCTGACCATGTCGTGCGTGACGACGATCGACGTCACGGACAGCTCGCGCTGAACGCGGCGGATCAGCCGATTGATGACGGCCGACGTCACCGGATCGAGGCCCGTCGTCGGTTCGTCGTACAACAGGATCGGCGGCTCCGACGCGATCGCCCGGGCCAGCCCGACCCGCTTGCGCATTCCGCCCGAAAGCGCCGCCGGATATTTGTCCTCCACGCCGGACAACAAAACCAGGGCCAGCCGCGAAGACACGCGCTCCCGGATTTCCACGGGGGGCATGCCCGACTCGATCAGCGAAAATCCGACGTTTTCAAAAACAGTCAGAGAATCGAACAACGCCGCCGTCTGAAACAACATGCCAAAGCGCCGCCGAATTTCCCGGCGCCGCTCGTCGGAAGCCTGCGTGATCGATTCGCCCATCACCTCCACGTTCCCGGAATCGGGCGGCAGAAGGCCGATCAGAATTTTCAACAGGACACTTTTGCCCGTGCCGCTCTGGCCCAGCACGACAAACGTTTCGCCCTGATGGATGTCGAGCGTAAGGCCACTCAACACGGGCCGGTCGAACGTTTTGCCCAGATTTTCGATCCGGACGGCCACCGATTTGCCGCTCATACGCCCATCCGCTCCATCACGAGATATAGAAAAATGTCGAGAGGAAATAGTCCGTCACAATGACCAGCAAAAATGCCGTGACGACGGACGACGTCGTCGCCGTTCCGACTCCTGCCGCGCCGCCACCGCAGCGAAACCCGTAATAACAGCCGACGACCGCGACGATGAGCGCAAAGACGAATGATTTAATCAGGCCCGACAGGATGTCGCCCGCCTCGACGATGGCGTTGGTGTTCTGCATGTACACGTGCGAATCGAGGCCG
>JAHFCY010000007.1:21322-29083 GCA_023249255.1 Candidatus Lindowiibacteriota bacterium
GAGGCTGATGATGTATCCGCCCAGATTTCCGACAAAATCGAAATAGATCGCCAGGACCGGCCCCATGACGGCGCAGGCAATCACCCGCGGAGCGGTCAGGTAATGAAACGCGTCCGTGCCGAGCGTTTCGAGCGCATCGATCTGCTCGGTGACCCGCATCGTGCCCAGCTCCGACGCGATCCCCGATCCGACCCGGCCCGCCAGAATCAGCGCCGTCAGGACCGGACCCAGCTCCCGGACGATCGAGAGGCCCACGATCCCGCCGACAAAAATGTCTCCGCCGAATTTTTTGATCTGGTAGGCCGTCTGCATCGCCAGAACCATCCCCGTGAAAGCGCCGAACGCGGTGACCAGCGGAAGTGTCTGGACGCCGAGGATGAACATCTGCCGCAGGGCATGCCGGAACCGCAACGGCCTGGAACACGCCGAGCAGACCGCGTGCCCGAAAAATACGCCGAACTCTCCGACGCCGCAAACGGCGTCCCGGATCTGCCGCGATCCTGCGGCCATTCTCAGGAAATAGTCGGACCCAAGTCCGCCACGCGCGTATCAGGAATGTAATTTTCGAATCGCGTAATGTCGGAGATGTAGACGAGATTCACCGCGCCGGTCGGACCGTTGCGCTGCTTGCCGACGATCAGCTCCATCGGGTATGTGCCGCTCGGCGGCTTTTTGTCGCCTGTTTCTTCGCGGTGGAGGAATACGACGATGTCGGCGTCCTGCTCGAGCGACCCGGACTCGCGCAGGTCCGAAAGCTGGGGCCGCATGCCGGCGCGCTCCTCGACTTTCCGCGAAAGCTGGGACAGCGCGATGACCGGCACGCCCATGTCCTTGGCCAGCCGCTTGAGTTCGCGGGAAACTTCGGACACGGCAAGCTGGCGGCTTTCGAACCGGCCGGGCGTGGCAATGAGCTGAAGATAATCGACGATGATGAGATCGATCTTGCGGTTCTTGTCCTGAGACGCCAGCCTGCGGGCCTTGGCCCGCAAATCGAGAATCGAAAGGTAGGAGCTGTCGTCAATGAAAAATCCGTATTTCTTGTCCAACATCCGGGACGCGTCGTTGGTGAGCCGAAGCCAGTCCTTGTCGTTGAGAAATCCCCGGCGCAGGCTCTGAAGCGACACGCGGCTTTCGGTCGACAGGACGCGCATCGCAAGGGCCTCCTTCGACATTTCAAGGCTGAAAAACGCGACGCGCTTTCCGCCGTGAATCGCCACGCGCGACGCAATGTTCAGGGCGAACGCGGTCTTACCGACGCTCGGCCGTGCGGCGAGGATGCAGAGGTCGCCCGGATGAAGACCGGTCGTCAGCTCGTCAAACTGCGTGTAGCCCGTCGCCAGGCCCGACACTTTTGTGCGCTGGGCTTTCAGGCGCTCGAGGTTCTTGAAAGCCTCGTTGACCACGACGCCGATCTGCGAAAAGGATTTCTGGATCCGAAGGTCGGCAATGCGGAATATTTCATTTTCGGCGCGGTCGAGAACCTCCTCGATCGGCTCCTCGTCGGCGAAAGCCTGTGCAAGGACTTCGCCGCACCGTTCGATCAGCCGGCGCGAGAGATATTTGTCCTTGACGATTTTGGCGTAGTCCGCAGCCGATGCGGCGGTCGGCACGGCCTGCGTCAGGCCATGCAGGTACGTCGCGCCGCCGATGCGCTCAAGCTCGCCGCGCTTGTCGAGAAGATCTGCGACGGTGACAACGTCGACCGCCTGGTCCTGGCCAAAAAGGTCCCGGACGGATTGGAAAATCACATTGTGAGATTGAAAATAAAAAACGTCCTCGCTGGAGAAAATCTCGATGACTTCGTTCGCGGCCTCCCGGGAAATCAGGACCGCCCCCAGGACCGCCTCTTCGGCGTCCCGGCTGTGCGGCGCCACCCGGCTGCGGGTTTCCGCCTGCTCGGTCAACAACCCAACCACCCCCTCTCGACGGGAGGAATTACACGGCAGCCTTCACGGCAACCTTTAACTCGGCGGTGATCCCCTTCGCCAGCACGACTTCAACCACGTGTTCGCCCACGCGCTTGATCGGCGCACGGATGTGAATCGAATCAGGATTGAGCTTCGGAAACCCGGCGGCAACAAGAGCGTGCGCAATCTCGGAGGTGGAAACCGCGCCGTAGAGCGTGTTGTCCTCGTCCGCGCGTTTGGTAACCGTCACTTCCACATCCTTCATGCGCGCCGCCAGAGCTCCGGCTTCGGAATGTTCCTTCTGAAGCCTCGTGTCACGGCTGCGTTTTTCCTGTTCGATCATCTTGAGGGCATTGCCCTTCGCCGGGACGGCCAGTTTTCTCGGGAGAAGATAATTGCGGGCGTAGCCGTCCCTGACCGTGACCACATCGCCTTCCTGCCCAAGATTTGGAACGTATTTCTTCAGAATGACCTTCGGCATGGCGTCACTGACCCGGAACGTACGGCAGAAGCGCGACAAAACGCGCGCGTTTGACCGCCCGCGTGACGCCGCGCTGGTGCTTGGAACACGTGCCCGTCGCCCGTCGCGGCAAAATCCGCCGGTTCTCGCCGACAAATCCCTCGATCGTTTCCACATCCAGAAAATAGGGTTCTTTTTTCGTCATGCAAAACATGCATTTCCGTTTTTTCCGCTTGTGAATCATGTGTCCCCGCATACTCATTCCGCCTTTCTAAATAATCCGAATCTCCGGCCCGTCAGAACGGCACGTCGTCGTCCGGAGGAAGATCCGACTCCGCCGGCGCGGCAGGCGCCGATTCATCCGCGGCGTTTCGCGCGCCAACAGGTTCCGCCGTCCGGGCGCCGTCGGCCTTGCGGCCCAGAAACTGCACGCGCTCGGCCGTGACGTCAAGTTTGTTCCGCGCCTGGCCATCCGGCGTTTCCCACTTGCGAAAATGCAGCCGGCCCTCGACAAACACGGGGCTTCCCTTCGTCAAATATTGGGCGCAAGCCTCCGCCTGTTTCGAAAACACGCTCACGTCGACAAACGTCACTTCCTCTTTGACCGCTCCGGTCGCATCCTTGAATCGCCTGTTCACGGCCAATCCCAGCGTCGAAACGGCCGAACCGCCAGGCGTGTATCTAAGCTCCGGCTGGCGCGTGATGTTCCCCATCAGCAACACTTTGTTCAGACTTGCCATCGACGACCTCCCCCTCCGCTTTCGCGAGTTCCAGTTTTTTGCGTTTCTTGGATTCCTTTTTCGGTTTAGGCGGGATGAACTTCGTGAGCATGAACCGCACTACTTCTTCCTTGAGCCGCAACAGCCGGTCCATCTTCGCCAGTGTGTCGTTGCCGCTCGCAAACCGCACAACCCGGTAATCCCCGCGCGTGCGGCCCTTGATCTCAAAGGTCAATTTTCTGATGCCAAACGGCGTAACATCGGTGATCGTTCCGCCGCTTTCCGTGATGATGGTCTTGATCTCCGCAACGATTTTCTCGCGGGCGTCGTCCGGCATCTGGACGTCGAATATCAGGACACACTCGTAGAGCCGATTCATTCCTTCTCATGCCTCCCCATGGGTTTGTTCCGAAACACCAGATGGGCTCGAAACAGGGAGCGCTCCGCTTGAGCGGAGCGACAAACGAACGGCCGGATTGTAACACCCGAAATGGAAAAAACAAGAAGCGAGGATGGAATTACGGATGAATCCCGGCTCAATTATCCCGGATGGCGCGGCGAAGTTGAAATGCCCTGATGCACAGCGTGGAGGATACGCCCAGAGCCACCCAACTTAACCAGTGCGGAACGACGTGGCCGCCGATGACGGCCTCCCACCCAAACGCAAGGCGCAGTGCGTGCAGAACGGCGATCACCCCCCAAAACAAGCCAACCACCAGAAGATAGATGCGTATCGTCATCGCGCGAAGGATATCATCCTTCCGGTAAAAGCAGTATCTTTCCGAAATTCCCGCGCTTTTCCATCCACGTCTGCGCCTCGGCGGCGCCCGAGAGGGGAAACGTCCGATCGATGACCGGACGAAGGCGGCGTTGTGAAATCAGGGGAATGATCTCTTCGAGTTCACGGCGAGTACCCATCATGCTTCCCAGAAGCGTGAGTTGCCGCATGTAAACGAATCGGATGTCGATCGTCGCCTGTCCGCCGGCCGTCGCGCCGCACGTCACGACCCGGCCGTTTTTCGCCAGCGACGCCAGCGCCTCCGTCAGCATTTCGCCGCCCACATGCTCGAACACCACGTCCACACCCCGCCCTCCCGTCACATCCTTGACCCGATCCCTCACGCGCTCCGTCGAATGGATGATCACGTGCTCCGCGCCCATCGCGCGCGCATGCTCAAGTTTTTCCGTGGAACCAACCGTTGCGAACACCCGCGCGCCCGCCCATCGGCCCATCTGGACCGCCGCCGTGCCGACGCCGCTTCCGGCGCCGACGACCAGAAGCGTCTCGCCTTTCTGGAGTTTGGCTCGCGTGAAGAGCATGTGCCATGCCGTGAGAAACGTCAGCGGAAACGCGGCCGCCTCCTCGTCGCCGATGTCGTCCGGAAGCGGGATGCAATCCAACGCTCGAGCCACGCAATACTCGGCGTATCCACCCTGCGTGCCGGCGCCGAAAATTTTGTAGTCGACACACAGATTGTCGTGGCCGCTCTTGCACAGTTCACACGATCCGCACGATACGCCCGGTGAGACGATGATACGCCGGCCTTTCGGCGGGCTGGACACGCCCTGCCCGAGCTTCTCGATCCATCCGGATACGTCGCAGCCTGAAATATGCGGCATTGGAATTTTGTAGGACGGAACGCCGTTTCGGATCCAGATGTCCAGATGGTTGAGCGCGCAGGCCGACACCTTGACCAGAACTTCGCCGGGACCCGGCGCCGGCGTCTCCACGTCCTCGTAGCGAAGCACTTCCGCCCCGCCATGCTCGTGAAACCGGACGGCTTTCATAAAAAATTACATTGAGCGGGTGATGGGAATCGAACCCACGTCACTGGCTTGGGAAGCCAGAGCTCTACCATTGAGCTACACCCGCATGGATGCGCTGTCCCGGACGGCGGCAGGGATGTCGCGCGTCGTCCGGGGCACCCGCATGGACGACTCATTTCTGTAACGGGACAATATGTTTTTCAATGATCGACCCCACATCATCCGGCCCAACGCCCTTGTACCACGTCCCCTGATCGCTCCCGTCCGGATAGACCGCGATGTTCGGACCCATCTCGCACAGCCCGAAACATCCGGACCGCGCGACGCGGATCCGGCCCTTCAGCCCGTTTTTCTTCACATATCCCTTGAGCGTCTCGACAATCTCCACCGACCCGCGCTTTGCGCAACACGAGCCTTCTTCTCGGAAATTCACGCAGACGCTGATCAGTTTTTCGTACGGATGATGCTGTTCCACGCGGTAAACCTACGTGGACACCCGGCGGGTGTCAAGAATTAAAAAATCAGGCGACGTTTTTCTGGATCGCCGCCGGAGGGAATGAATTTTCGTAAATGAAAACGCCCGTTTCTCTGCCTTTGAATACGTCCGCCCATGAATCCGAACGCGTCTGGTTCCGTCCCGTCACCGCCGCGATTGCCGGCCACACCTCGTCCACCGAAATGTCGGCCATGCGCGATTTTTTGATCACCGCGTTTCGGCCGCAGAGCGGATAACTCTCCGCCGCGCTCGTCGGTCCGAACATCGCCACCGTCGGCACGTCCAGCGCCGACGCCAGATGCATGGGACCCGAATCAGCGCCAATGAACAACCCGCAACTGGATAACACTTTCGCGCTCTCGAAAAAGGAATAACCGCAAAAATCAATCACGGGTACGTTGATGTCCCGCAAAACTTCCGCAAATTTTCTCTCCCGCTCAACGATCGTACCTACGAGAACCATCGTCCAACCCAGCTCGCAGTGGATTCGCCTGATCAGCTCGCGCCACTTCGCGGCGTCCCAGCACTTGTCGCGCCAGCCGCCGCCGATGTGAATCGCCACCGGCCTGCCGCCCGGTCCGGTCAGGCGGCGCTTGACGTGCAGGAGCGGATTGTCGGTTCCCGGCGGAATTTCATAGCGAAGCCGAACGGCAGTTTCCGGCAATTGGCACATCCGATGGTACCGGATCGCCAGATGATCCCGGGATCTGGCCTGCCGATGGGGCGACGCCAGATCGTCATACAGCGCGCGAGCACCCAGGCCGAACACGTCAAATTCTCCAACCGGCCCGCAAGCCATTCCGATCAAAATCCGCGCGCCCGACAGCGCCGCAATGTATCCCGAAATCGTCGAGAAATGCAAATTCACGGCCAGATCGTAATTTCGCAGACGCATCTCCTCGATCGGAAGATACACGTTCTTGTAGACCGCTTTCAGCGCCTCGTCATCCGACTGCGCCGCGTTCATTTCACGTTTGAGTTCGATGTTCGGAAAGACATGCCGGTAATGCAGGCCCGGAATGCCCGCCACGACTTCTTCGTAATCGGAAAATACCGCCATGCCCACCCGAAGTTTCGGATATCGCCGGCGGAGCGTGTCCACCACCGACCCGGCCCGCAGAACGTCGCCGATGGCCGACAACTGCACCAGAAGTACGCGTTCGACGCGCGAAAAAAGATCGACCGGATTATTCATAGTTGTGCTCCCGGCGCGAATAGATCAGCCTGCACTCCTGCGCAGTGAGAAGTAAAAACTCCTGCAACGACAGCGGCCGCGGCCGCTCCTTCACCTCGCGCGCCAGATCGGCCGGCGTCATCTGTTTCGACCGAAGTTCAACCAGGGTCGGCAGCATCACACGCTGAAAATTCCGAAAATCCAGTGTCGGCATACTTACGTTATCGGCAGAACGCCCGGGACGTTTAACCTCGTGCCGGATAAAGAAGTCCGGCTTGTTCTACCGGCCCGACAGATTCAGTTTATCGATGGAAACAAACTCTCCGCCCTCCATGAAGACTTCAAATCGGCCATCCGCGAGCTTTCGAACCGCCACTTTCGAATCCGGGCCCATCGGCTGCAGACCCCCCGGTGCATCTTTCAAGAAAATCAGCGCGTCCTCGTTTTGAACAAACTGCGGCTGGGACATCACCACATATTTGTAATCTTTTGCTTCTCCGCCATCCACTTCCATCACAACTGTATCGCCCGCCGATCCTTTCAAAATTTGATGCGGCACAATCTCGACGCGGGTCACGGCCAATCGTTCCCGGTCCGACCGGGACTCGGCCCGAACGACCCGGCCGACCATGACGAGCGTTGCCTTCGCGTACAGATCCTGCAGTTCCCCGCGCTGTTCCAGAACCGTCGAAACATGCGATTCGATCTCCTTCCGCAGATAGGCCTTGAATCCTTCGAGGTCGTAATAGGCCGACTTGACTTCGGTCGGAGTTGGATTTGGATTCTGCGGATCCATGACACACGCGTCACGCAAATCGTTGAAGAGACGCGCCTGTCCCTGCAGACCGGCCTTCTCTTCAAACACGCCCATGGGAAGCCCGAACGGCCAGAACACATCCCGAAAGTCATCCAGAAAAAAAACGCCTGACATTCCCGTCTGAATTTTCGGAATGCCGGGTCCATCCCATGCTTCGCCGTTATAGACTCCACCCGGAATGACGAATTCGATCGGTCCCGCGGACGGCGTGCGCGATTTGAACGTTTCGACGGGTTGAAGCTGAATTCTGGTCTGAACCATTCCAAGATTGTCGTTATAGAAAACCTGCGTCCCAAGCACCTTTCCATAAACAATCGCTTCTGATTTGTCTATCATGCTGGGCATATCCGTGCGAATGAGAGTCATGGCACGCGAGGGTGATGCCGTCAGAGAAGCGGCCGCCACACATGCAAACAGCAGA
>JAHFCY010000007.1:29093-31785 GCA_023249255.1 Candidatus Lindowiibacteriota bacterium
GTGGATCCATGATGTGTCAAAATCGCTTGAACACAATCCATTGTCGACGCGTTTTTTCCCCCCCGGATAGGCCGACCTCATCAACGATTGGTCGAAGTCCGTCAGAAAGTCGGCGCCTCCTTGGGCCATCACCGAATTTCCAGGATAGTGAGGGAATCCAAGTGCATGTCCCGTTTCATGCAAAAAAAGATGTCTCCACCTGACCAGAAACGGATATCTGCTGTTGTACCAGATGCGCCCGCCGGGTGGATACATACCTAATCCCGCAATCGGGTCCGGCAGAGGCGACCACGTCGAAAGAATTTTTTCGTCGCTTCTGCCGTACTTCCCGGTCGTCCCCAGATAACAGCTCGTTGCGCGCGTACCGTCCACCGAAATCCAGTCCTCAAGCCCCATTCGCATCTGAACGGTGGCCAACCTCTGGCTGCTTTCCGGAAGCTCAACGACATTCAAGCGATAAGAAAGAGGAAAATCCCCATCATTCCACGCCATCGCGCGGCCGCATATCAAAACGCCGGCAAGCGCCGCTATCCACCATCTGAAAACTCCGTGTCTCATGGTCTTGATCCTCCGTTTCACGATAAATTTAGCGCACAATCCCAACCCGTCCGCGTTTGACATTACCGGCGTCGTCCCGCAGGACGAATAGATACATTCCGCTCGCCACGGGCCTGCCAAACCGCGTCGTGAGATCCCATCCGATGTGCGCCGTCGCGGGCGATCCACGCGTTGAACCGTTGATGTCCCCCGCGCCATCGTTTGTGATGTCGATGATCTTTTCACCAGAAATCGTATAAATCGAGAGACGCGCCGTGGCCGGCACGTTTTCAAAAACGATCTTGTTCGTTCCGAAACTTGCCTCGTAAGGGTTCGGATATACGAGAAGCTGTGAAAAATCGCCAAACGACGCGGCCGAGGCGGCAGCTGAAACGGTCGCGGCCAACGATACGTACGTTGAAAAATGCTCAACGTCTGCTGCGATCTCATCGTTTTTCGAATCGACCGACGCATTCGAGGCCGATTCAAATTCTCCCGTGGATGGATCGAAGTACGCCAGACGCGCTGATTCACCGCCTTTTAAACCCGCAATCGACAGGCCGATGTGGATTTTTTTAGCGAATCCGCTGTGCATCTCCTCGCCGGTCTGCGCGTCGATCAGGACATATTCTTTGGCGACCAGAACACGCTGGCCGGATTTCGCCGCGGCCGCCTTGATCTCCGTCAGATTGGCCGGGTCTCTCAACTCGATATAATATTCGTGGTCGATCGACTTCGGCGGCACGTCGATGTGCGCCCGGTCCAGTCCGTCACCCGCCGACGCCTCCTGTCGAACATCCGGACTGTCCACCCGGATCGACAGGCCACGACGAGCGTCGATCGTGTCCGGTGCAAGGATTCCCAGCGCCGTTGTGATTTTGCCCTCTGCAATCTCCACGCGCCTGAACACCGGATACGATTGAGGCTTCTCAATCCGGACGACCATCGACGTGATTGCGTCCGGAATTTCCGGCGGAGTGACATTCCCCGTGCTGTCCGCCCGAACCTCGGCGAATTTCTTCGGCCGGGCGGCTGTAACGTCAAAGAGAGTAATCACAGTAGAACTGTCGGCGCCGGCAACAGTCCCTCGAATGACGCGCTGGCGCGCACCTGTTTGTGTCGGACCAGCCGCGGCGTCGCTGTCAGACCTGATCCATGCGCCCTCGGCGAGCGCCTGAAGGTTCTCCCGCAACGCGGTCTCGTCCATTCCTGCGCTCGCCTCAAAATACAGGCGCACGGCGAATGTTTCCCCAGGAGCAAACGGCATGTCGCGCAGCGCCAAGATCATCCTTCCATCGTGCTGTTCGATATCCGCCGAACCGCCCGGCAGAATGGCCTGGCGAAGACGAATGCCCGGCGGAACAGGTTTTTCAACATTCAGAATTTCCGCGGACGCGGACGGATTGCCGAACTCGACGACAATTCCCAAACAGGGCGAAGCGCTCGTAACACTCACCGGTGTCGATAGACTCTCGACCGCGCTCGCCGTCGAGGTCTTGACCATGTGATACTTCGAGGATACGCTGACGTTGTGCTGGGGCCAGTTCAGCTCCTGCACGACCCGGAGTTCCACTACGATGTGCGCGCTTTTTTTGGCTTTTTCCCACGCCGCGTTTGTCCTGACGGTCAGCCAGACCGGACGAATGTCCTCGGCCGCCATCATCCCGAGATCGTATGTGTCGAACAAAACGGTGTCGACATATTCCGTGCCGTCAATCACAAACGGACAAACGAGAACGCCTGCCGCCACGTCTTTTCGGTCATTGGACATGTTCCGAAGCTCGAAGAGGACAATGGAATCGTCATCCTGCATGCCGGAGGGTTTCCAGGAAAGCGTTGGAATAAGTTTCCCATTTTTCCCCTCATCTTTTTTGCAGACATGTTCCAACACGATCCATAACCCGGTGTCAGCCGTCAGACCGTCGTTATCCGTGACTTTCAGAACAGCGACATAGGTTCCCGGCAGATCATACTGATGGGCCACAGTCTCACCGACGCCGGTCATGCTGTCACCGAAATTCCATGCGTAAGAAACAATCCGCCCGTCCGGATCGAACGACCGGCGGCCGTCAAATGTAATGCCAAATCCGGGACACGTCGGTTGCGAATCCTTGCCGTCATCGGCGTGGTCATCGTCGCCATGATCCCCATGGCC
>JAHFCY010000098.1 GCA_023249255.1 Candidatus Lindowiibacteriota bacterium
AAAGTTCGGTAAAAATGGGATTGGGGGGGATAATGCGAACTTGTGACGGAGGTAGTTCGTGATATGGGGGTTGGGGGATGAAAGGGCGAACATTTGTGTGGGGGGAATGGGGGTCAGGGGGCTCTCCACCATTAAATTAACATCAATAAGATGACGGTTGGGATCGGGGATGGTTCGGGGCATGTTAGAAGGGGCTGCGGATGGCGGATTTTTGGGGGCGGCGGACGTGGGTGTAGATTTCGGTGGTTTTGATGGATTTATGGCCCAGTAATTCACGGATATAAGGGAGGGCGGTTCCGTTTTCCATGAGGTGCGTGGCGAAGCTGTGACGGAGGGTGTGACAGGAGGCTTTGCGCTGGATGCCGGATTTTTCCAGGGCTATGTGAAAGACTTTCTGGATGGCCCTTGGTGAAATGGGCGCCTTGGCCCAGCCTTCAAAAAGATATTCGTTGGCGGGGCGATTGGAGACGAACTGGGAGAGGTCGCCGAGCGATTTTTCAGAGAGCATGGTCACACGATCCTTGCGGCCTTTGCCGCCTCTGACGTAGAGGGCGAGATTTTTCAGATCGACGTCGCCGATGCGGATCCGAGAGACTTCGGAAACGCGGAGGCCGGAGGCATACATGATTTCGAGCATCAGTCGATGACGGCGATTGTCGATGGACTTGAAAATCGCGATGATCTCCTCCCGATCGAGGATGAAGGGCAAAGATCTATTTTTTCTGGGGGTGTCCAATTTTTCCCAGATTTCGTTTCGGCCAAAGAGTTTTCCGTAGAGAAATTTCAACGCGCAGATGGCCTGGGACACGCGGGACGATGAGACATGACGTTCCTCCACCAGGTGGGAGAGATAGATATAGATTTCCTCGTTGTTGATTTCGCGCAGGGGGCGGTCGAAGAAATGGGCGAAGTCTTCAATGAGATTCGTGTAGGTTTTGATCGTGCGCGGGCTGTAATTTCTTATTCGCAGATGACGCGCCATGTAGACGGCGATGTTGGCGGCCCGCCGGTCGGTTGCCGGAGAACGAACGGCAAGCCGGCGATCCTTGGGGCCAAGGCGGCATTCCCGCTGAGGCCATTTCACAGACAACTCAGCGGCGTGTTCGAGGAGAAATTGTTTCAATCCCGGGTCGAGCTGAATGGTATGGCCGGTGAACAGATCAACGGCTTGCTGGAGTGGTATCGGTTTTCGGGGGATCAACCAACATTTGTCGTCAGCGTCCCAGCGCCGTCCGGGGACGGTACGAATCATATTGAGATGGGCAGGATTGTAGGGAACAAAGACTTTAACCCAATCAGGAGTCGCGTCCCGCAGACGGATCGTCACCATGGCAAGGGGATCATACCATAATTCTAAAGGATAAAAGGAAAAAATGACTGTGCCGGTCGGGCGAATTTTCCGGGGAGATGGGATCTCAGACGGGCGAAAATTGCGGGAGCCACGGCATGTTGACGTAGGTGGGGTGGCGGGTGTTGAGCATTCCTTCCAGAAGGATTTTCAGGATCAGGTAATTTTTCATGTCGACAATGTAGCCGGACCGGCTCTGGCCGACGAGTTTCTGGCTGTGGATTTTGCGCGTCTGGAGATCGAGGGTGAGTTCGACTACGGGATCGGTGAAGACTGCCAAGCCGGATTTGCGGTTGATTTCGAGTTTGTACTCTTTGGACAACATGCGGCCGTGGATGCGGTCGAGGTCGGGCCCGCGTTCGACCAAAAATCCGTCGTGGGTCGAGTGTTTTTCGTAACTTGCACGGCTTCCGAAAAAGCCCGGTTTTTCGATGAAGGGGCCGCCGTATTCGGGGCAGAAGGTGTCGCAGTTTCCGCACTCATTGCAGAAATCGACGTAGTTGGCGATCTGGTGGGCTTTTTTGAGCGTGAGGCGGCCGCCGGCAACCGGGGTCAATGCGGTCTGGGTCAGTTCGAAATTCTGATACTCGATATCGGTTGCCGGAACTTCGTAGGTGAAATTGGCGTCGTTGGGACAGACGGGGACGCATTTGTCGCACGTGACGCAATCGAAAATGACGAGGCGGCTTCCGACTCGTTTTGGGACGTCGCTGTTTTTTCCGAACGAGTAGCGCGGGTCGTTGGTGGTTTCTTCGACGATCGCGGGCGTGTTGAGGAACGCGGCGCGCCGGACGATGCGACGCGCGAGAGCGGCGAGGGCCGGTTCGAGTTTGGGCAGAATCGTTCGGGGAAGTTTGGAAAGGGCCGCACACGCGCGGTCAATGGGCGCGGTAAGATTCATCGCCGGGACGGAGAGTTCACGCGACAGATCGGCGGCGAGGGTGTCGAGCAGGGTCGTCGCGTCGGAGGTTGCGCAGAACCGGCCGACTTCGGATTTTATTTCAGACATCACCTGCCGGACTGCTTCTTCCGCTTTTCCTCCATATTGGAGGATGTATGTGTCGATGTTCGTCGCGGCAAGTTTTTTCATCTGTTCATGGAGCGGATCAAAATACCGGTACAGCCGTCCGTAGCCTTCGGGGCGGAGCAGGTCGGTACAGGTTGTGATCGGCACGAATCCGAGGGCCGTTGTTTTATAAAAATTGGACCGGTCGATCCCGGCCGAAAATGAAATGGGAAGCCAGTCGCCGAGTGTTTCGCGAAGTTTGAGTCCGAGATTGACGGCGATGACGTGGAGCGGCTGGCCGGACATGTACATGACCTCGTCGCGAAATACGGTCCGGCGGTTCATGACCTCGAGGGTGTTGGTGAGTTTGACGCCGAAAGACCGGCCGCATTTTTCGGCGACGCCGCGTAATTTTTTGCAGAGGTCGACGGCCTCCTCGAACGTGAGTCCCGACGTGTAGGCTTTGGGATTGACCGTGAGGTCTTTGAAGCCGAGTTTGTCGTGGAGGAGATGTTCGAGACGTTCCTTGCCGAGTTGAGTCGGATTGAGTTTGACAATGACGTGGAGGCCCATTTCGGTCAGGAGAAACTCGCAGATGCGGTCAATCTCGTCTGCGGGACAGCCGTGAAACGTCGAGAGCGTGGCCGTGCTGCAGATTTTGGTGCGAAACGGAAGGTCGCGGAATCGGGAGAGTTCATCTGGGATTTCGCGGCGGAGTTCCTCGACCATTTTCCGCGCGTCCATGACCTGTTCGATGAATCCCCGGACCGGCGGACTCTGGATGCCTTTGAGGTCGTACCCGACGGAGAGATCGAAAATGGTGTCGGACTGATTGGCGCCGGATTTGTGCCAGCCGAGGATGTTCGAGGCGGTGAGGATATCGATGAACATGGAAGCCGAGACGTATTCGCGGAGAGACTGCTGAAGTTTGAGTTCCTGCGACCATTCGACGTTGTATCCGATGTTGGCCGCGTCGATGCAGGGCCGGCTGATTTTGAGTTCGTCCATGATCTGGACGGTTTTCAATTCGATGATGCGCGATCCGGCAAGCCACGAGAGGACGATGTTTTGAATCATCTGGTCCTGCGGTCCGGCCGCGGGGCCAAGACCTGTTGCGGCGCGGATGCCGTGGAATCGGACACCGGTGTCGAGAGCCGGATTGCCGACGTGAAATTTTTTGGCGGGAAGGTCAAATATCTTTTTCTCAGTTTCGAATTCGTAAAACGCGCGTCTTAAGAGGTGCCGAAACGGCGCCGGATACAGGTCGACCACTCTGGAAAGTCCCCCAATCAGTTTTTTCGCATTATGACCGGGGTTGCCGCATCTGTCAACGATGATAGACTACCATTCTCATGAGAGAGCTGAAACTGGACGTCGACAAGGCGCGGGCTTGGATTCGAGAGAGGGATGGCCGGCGGGAATTGTTTTACGCGTCGGTGGACATGCGGCGAGGCGGCGGGAGAATCTGTCCCGTCGACGTGAATTTGTTTCCGGCCGGGTTCAACAATCTCTGTCCGGCCGACGCGTCACGGGTGACGGAGGCGTTTCGAGCCGCATTGGAACAGCGCGGCGTGAAGGCGGGCGCGGCCGTCGGCGTCGTCGCCGAAAGTCACACGCGAAATCCCTATTACGCCGAGCATCTCCACGCGCTCGTGAGTCTGATCCGGCGCGCCGGATACCGTGCCGAGGCGGGTTGTCCCGAGTGTCTGGATGACACGCGAGTGCGGTCGGTCTCAGGCGAGATTTTGAATCTGCTTCCTCTACGGCGCGAGTCGGACCGGGTTGTCTTTGGCGTTGATTTTGTCCCCGATTTTCTTTTGAACAACAACGATCTGTCGACCGGCGTACCGGAGGTGCTTCAACATCCGACGCAGGCGATCACACCGCCGCTCGGGTGCGGCTGGCACGTGCGCCGCAAACACAGATTTTTCGAAATATACGCCAATCTGGCGCAGGAATTTTCCGAATTCATGGGGATTGATCCGCGCGCGATCATGCCGATGAGTCTTCGAATCCAGGACGTCGATTTCAAAACCCGGCACGGGCTGGACCATGTGTCGGTCGCGGTCGAGACGGCACTGGCTGAAATTCGCCGGTGGAACGATGAGTATGGCGTCGTCGAGCCGCCGACAGCCATCGTCAAAAGCAATTACGGGACATATGGCATGGCCGTGACGTCGGTGAGCGACGTCCGGGAAATTCTCGAGATGAACCGAAAGACCGTGAATAAAATGCATGTCGGCAAGGGAAAAGTGACGACGAGCGAGGTGCTGGTTCAGGAAGGAATTCCGACGGAGGACACGGTCGATCAATGTCCGGCCGAGCCTGTTTTCTACATGATGGATGGAGAATCGATCGGGGCTTTTTACCGGCACCACTGCGAGCGCGGCAACAAATATAACCTGAACGTGAGCGGGATGTCATTTCAGCCGATCTGTTCCGACTCGGGCGTTCTGCCGCCGCCGCTGTCGGCCGTGTCAGTCGTGGCGCAGTTGGCGGCGCTGGCGGCTGCGCACGAGGTCAGGTCTACGGCGTAATCACAAATCCGGGACGGGTGACGGCGCCGCGGGAGATCGAGAGCGGATGGACCGGACCGGACCGGACGTAGGGTCCCGCCATTTTTCCATCGTAGAGAAAGAATCCAACCGAGGTCATTTCATGCGCAACAGACATTTTTCCGTCGACGACGCGAAGAACGGGCTCAAGATGCGCCGGGACATATTCCTGCAATAAAAATCGTCGGGAGTTCACCGCGCCGGTGAGAATTCGTTTCCATTTTGAGCGGCTTACATTGCGACCGATGGAGACGTCGCGGCTGCCGTAGGCATCGAGTGGTTTGAGGACCCAGCGGTCTTTGGTTTGCGCCGCGCGTTTTGCGGCATCGGGAGTGAGGATAAATGCGCGCGGGATGTGATCGGTCAAAAGCCGTCGCGCAGCCGGGGGAAAGCGGCAAAGAAGGCGCGGGTCATTGAGCGCGGCGAGAAGGGCTTTGTTGTGCAGGATTTCAGAGCGAAATGATCCGACGAGCCGGACGCGTCCGCGCGCGCAGGCGTCGACGAGGGGTTTTAGCGCGTCCCAGCATTCCCACGCGTCGCGCGTCACGAGGCGGCGGTAGACGACGCCGATGGCGCGGCCATTGGCCGTGAGCGAGCTTTGATGGAACGCAAGATCACGCGGCGCGACGATGCCGGCTTTGCCTCCCAGACGTTCGACGTGATATTTCACTGCGAGAAATTCCGATTCGGTTGAGACGCCGGGGATATCCAAAATGGCGATCCGGCCGGAGAGCCCGCGGCGTTGAGCGGCGCAAGAATGGCGCAGGAGCATCCGCGCCAACGGCGTGAGCATTTCGCAGGATCGGAGGGAGGCGCGGGTTCGAAAAAATTCAAAGATCGGAGTTTCGGCGGCGGATCGTTCGATCGTGTTGGAATCGTTCATGCCGGCGGAACCGTCGGCGTTGGTTTCGACGATACGGAAGACGCCGCGGACGAAATGGCCATCCAGACGGAGAACGGGGGCAAGGCGGTCGTAGCCGGGATTGACGCGAAGCATCTCCAAAAAAAATGGCGGGAAGCGATAGAGATCGATCAGCGTTTCATCCTGAAGAATAACGTGTCCCGCTTCCTCCATGATTTCCGCCAGATTTTCGCAGATTCGGCGTAGTCTCAAAAAATACGTCGCCGGGATCAAATACGGCGTCAACGAAAACGGCGTTGGCCTGCCGGAAAACAGGGCGTGGCGTTCGGGCAACATATGGCGCACCCACTCGTCGGACGCGATCGTAACGCCGGGTCTGCTGCGCGCAGCGTGATGGAATTGGGAGATCATGCGGCGCAATTCGACGGTTCTTTTATATATTTTTCATCAGTCCCATAGCGACGTCGAGAAACCGTTCGAGACCCCGGCCGTCGACTGCGGAGGAGGCTTTGAGCGACAGCGATTCAATGACGCGCGGATCATCGATCAACGCGCGGATCGCCGATGACAGGGATTCGGCTGAGGGGTCCTGGAGCATCCGGACGGCGCCTTTTTCGGAAAGGAGCGCGGCCTGGTCGAACTCGTGCGGCGATTGCGGCAGAACGATCGCCGGCCGGCCGAGCGCGGCGGTCTCGTAGAGAGTAACGCCTCCTGAAACGATGACAAGATCGGCGCTTGCGAGGCTGGACAAAAATGCGGCGCGGTCCGGCGGATAGATTCGGAGATTTTCCATGGGCGGAATGGATTCGGACGTGAACCATGAAAACGAGATTGCCGGGAAAATCCGGAGCGCGTCAGGCATCCAGCGGCGATAGTGTTTCGGATCGAATGTTCCGAGAAAAATTGTGGACTGGCGCGGCGTGCCGTTTGGATTGGGTTGCCGGCGTAGATGTTGGACGTCCGGCGATAGGATGGCGTAGGCAAGGCCGTGATAGATATTTTTTTCCTGGCGGTCAGGCAGTCCGGCCGTGAAGGTGGCGTTGGCGTCGGCTGATCCGCGTCCGCGGTCATCGATCGTGCAGACCGGCGCGCCTGATTCCTTGAGATATCGAATGTATTCTTCGGACGTATCTCCGACATCGAGAACAACCAGCCGCGCGCCGAGCCGGTCGATCATTTTTCGGATAATCAGCGATTCATTGTCGGTCCGGCGGATGAAATGGACCTTGCCGGCGCATCCGTGAAGAGCCTGCCGGGTCCAGTCATCCTCTTTGGCGATCAAGTGGACATCGCATTGCGATTTGAGAAAAGCGCCGATCAATACGCCGGCGCGAACGATGTGTCCGCCTCCGATAGATGGGCCGCCGTCTGCGCGGAGCAGGACGACGGGTTGGGCTGTCACCCCGCTCTCGACCATCCGTGGTCTTCTCGGGATTTCCTTCGTCCGGTCGGTCATCCCGCTCTCGACCATCCGTGGTCTTCTCGGGATTTCCTTCGTCCGCCGGTCATGGCCCGATCTGTGATTCCTTGAAGGATTTTTGGCGGACGTGTTTATTTTTCTCAAACAATTCCGGTTCGTTGCGGGCTAATTCCGCTATTTCTTTTAATCCAAACCACGGATTGACCGGCAGGAGCCGGCGATAAATTTCGCGGACCAGTGCGAGGTCGTCGGCCGTGTCGACGGTCAGTCGGAGCGAGTCATGGTGCAGGCCGTAGCGGTGCGGCGTGACATCAAGCGGCGCAGTGCGGAACCGTCCCGGCATTTCATAAAAATATGGGGTGACGTGCTCCTGCTGGTAGGGTTCTGCCGTCTCGCTATGCGCGCGATCGAGCGCGGCGAACGAGAATATTTCCGCGCCGATGCCGAGAGGGCAATCGGATGCGCCGCCGTAGTCGATATTCAGCTGAAAAAATTGTTCGACCATTGCGTCGGATACGGATGGGTCGAGGAGAGGATTATCGCCGGTGAGGCGGACGATGACGTCGGCCTTCGCCGCCCGGGCCGCGCCCCAGAATCGGTCGAGGACATTGTGAAGCGATCCGCGATGGACAAGGCATCGTCCGGCATATCGAACGGCCAGCGGATCGTCCTCCGGCCCGGCGGGACACGCGAGGACGATGGCGTCGAATCGGCGGACACGCTGAGCGCGTTCGATGATCCAGTCGGTCAGCGGTTTTCCGGCGATATCGACGACGGCCTTGCCGGGAAGACGGGTGGACGTCATCCGGCTCTGGATGATGGCGGCGGTTTTCAGACGCGAAGTGGATCGAGATCGAAAGTCTTGTTGGCCGTGACATGGATCGTTCGGGAAGGTCCGCCATTTTCGACAACAATTGGAATTGACAGACCCTGTCCGGCGTCGCTATAGCGCGCGAGAATGCCCGCCGCCGTTTCGATGGCAACGTCATCCGCCGGGCCGTCGATGAGGACGGATGGCGAGCCGACAACCGTACATGTCAGAAAGATGCGGCCGGACTTGTATCGGGCGAGCAGATTATTTTCAAGGCGATCGCGGCCGACGATGACTTTGACCGAATCGGTCAGCCGGAAGTGCCGGCCGGCGCCAAGGAGCATGACTTCGTCCTGCGTCAGTTCGCGGTCGGGTTTGTGGGCGAGCAGTTCGTGAAAGCGTTCCGCGTAAGTTTCGTCTGCGAGGAAACAGCACCCGCCGGCAGGCTGGGCAAAGCCGGTGATGCCGTATCGCGCGGCAAGTTCAATCTGAGGTTTTCGACTGCGGCCCTCGATTGCCAACAGCCGTTCCCGGTCAACCCATCCACGTTCTTCGGGGATCGTCACAGGCAGGAGTTTCGCTGAGAGGGGTCGAAGCACAAGACGATCCAGTCCCGCCTCTTTTTCAATGATGCCGAGCGTCGGCCGGCGCTGGCTCATCGGACGCTGATTCAGAACTTCACCGGTAATGATAAACGACGCACCAAATTCCTCCAGATGCTCGGCGGCGCTCCGGAGCATGAACACGCGGCAGTCGATGCAGGGATTCGCGTTTGCGCCGTAACCATGTTTGGGTTTGGTCACCATGCGGATGTATTCCTGCGAAATGTCGAGGACTTCAACCGGAACGCCCATGGATCGTGCCGTGGCCAGCGCATCATTTTTGTAGCGGCGCGGATCATCCTCAGCGAGGACGTCCATGCGGCGTTTCCGTTCAGTAATGCAAAAGCCGGTATAAAAATGAAGGGCGAGGACGTCGATTCCCTGTTCGCGGATGACTTTGACCGCGAGAGCCGAATCGAGACCTCCGGACAAGAGAGCCAGAGCTTTCATGTGTATATGAGAATCTAACCGGAACGAGGAAGGAAGTCAACAAAGACGAATATGCGAATTCAAATGTCAATAATGTCAATACCCGGCCCCAAGGGCAGCCCCAAGGGCAGGGCAAAGGGCGGAGGGCGGGGAAAAAAGGGTGGGCCACCCCCGATGCTGCTTGCCTGACGGTACGGTAGCCCACCCACACGATGGGTATGTCTTTATTTTTGCCGGTCGATCGTCTTATTTTCGATGAATCGGATGGGACTGTTTGTCGTGTAAGCGATGTCCAGATCGCCGTCACCATCCAGATCAGAATACAGAATGTATGTTTCCTCCTGCATGTTGATGACCGGCCGCGTCTCCTCGAACTGAATAGTCGTGTGCGGCCCGTTTCCGGAAGCCTGTGCCTCGGCGCTCTTCTGCCGCCAGTCGACGTCGACCCGGAAGAAATAATTGAAAATGAAAACGATCATCAGAATGACCGCTCCGGCCACGCTTCTGAACAACCAACGTTTGAACATTGCAATCCTCCGAAACCGTCACCCTCTGACAGGCCCGATAAAAATAGCCTGCATGATTCCAATATCGTCAGCGGGCAGACGGAAGTTTAGGCTCCGGCCAAAAAGTTTTGGTTCAAGTCGGACCGCATGAATTGCCGATAGAGGGGATGTATGGTCGACCGCGCGTTGTTTATCGGGTACAATGGGGCCATTTCACAACAGTTCGGAATTGATACGCTGGCGCACAATATCGTCAACGTCGATACCGTTGGTTACAGGGGCCAACGACCGACGTTTGCTGACATGTTCAGCCGTACGGATCGTCTTGCGACTACGACGACCAATCCGCTTCAGAGCGGGCATGGCGCGAACATCCTCAGCATCGACACGATGCTGGGCCAGGGCGAGATCAAGCCGAGTAACTCCGCGACGAACTTGGCGATCGCTGGAGACGGGTTTTTTGTCATCAAGGATCAGCGAAATCCGGCGGTGTTCCGGAGTATGTACACGCGCGCCGGAAATTTTGAGTTCGACGCGGGCGTGACGGATTCCTCGAGCGGCAATCCGTTCACGTCCGACGGCCATGTTCTTTTTCTGAGGGATCATCCGACGTTCACGACGCTGCCGAGGCTGGTCGATCCCGCGACCGGCCGGGTTGTCCAGGGATATCTGGCCGACACAAATGGCGTGATTGACACGGGCGCCGCTGTCGATCTCACGATCGATCCCACGGCAATAGATCCTGCGCAAGAAAGCACAGGATACACCATTCGGGGTTCAATCAAACAGGACCCGCCAACCTACAATTTGTCGGTCATGAAAAACAAAACGAACGGGCTGGTCGATTCGCTAAGCGGAAACTACCGGGGCAACCAATCCCGGGGGCTCCTGACGGTCGACTGGAATGCCGACGGATCGGGATCCTGGAAATTCGTGAAGACGGGTGAAACCCAACCGGAATCTTCAGCCGACTTCGCCAATTTTGACGCCGGCACCATTCAGAGAAATACGATTCTGCAGTTCATTCCGGGCATCACGATCCGCACGCAGGATGTTCAGGTTTCAGCCGGTACCGTCACGGCGATGATCGGGCCATTCAAAGTCAACAGCAATTCCACCGTGATCGACACCGTCGAAGGCGCCTATCTGGGGAACCGCGATGACGGAAGGCTGACGATCAATACAACATCGGCCGGCGCTCTTTCCTGGTCATTCATTCCGGAGGGCAAAGAATTCATCAGCGAATCGGGGTCGGGAACTTTTGCCACAGCCGACAGCGCGATCAGCACGATCATTCCGGGCATCACGCTCCGAAAATCCGCCGGGACCGCCCTGTCCAACGGAACACTGATCGTCGATACCAAACACAAACAGGATAGAGCCGGGGCCGTCACACCGTTATTCGACGACAGCTCGCCTTTCACCCAGCATACGCTGATCACCACGTTCAAAGAAATTCAACAGAACGAATACGGCGTCATGGTCAGCGGCGAAACACAGGAGACGTTCAGCGACTCGTCAGTGGCGATTCTGCCGAACAGCCAGAGGCAGTTGAGCACGTATGCCAACATCGACCCGAATCAGGTGACTGTCCGGCGCACGGCCGACACGTTCGATCTGACGATGGCGAAGTCGTTTGTGAGGTCAGACGCCGGAAACAACGTTTCCGCCGCGTCACTTCGCGGCGCCTACTGGAAATCAGACTTGAGCGGAACGATCGGACTCAGCATCAACGATGATGGGACCGGTGTCTGGACGTTCACGCCCGTGAATCAGGCGCAGGCGACCGACCAG
>JAHFCY010000269.1 GCA_023249255.1 Candidatus Lindowiibacteriota bacterium
AGTTCCTCCCGAATTTCCCGTCGGATCGCCTCCCGCGGTGATTCGCCCGGCTCGATTTTTCCGCCCGGAAATTCCCATAGGCCGCCGAGAAGTCCCTCGTCGGGCCTTCGGCCGATCAGCACGCGTCGGTTTTTTTTCAAAATCGCTGCCACCACCGCCCGGTGCGGCCGCGCGGCTTTGGGCGCCGGCACTGGACGATCGCCGACTGTATTGTTTTGAAATGCACGGCACACCGCATTCAGCGGGCAGAGGAGACAGGCGGGTTTGCGCGGCGTACAGACGCACGCGCCCAATTCCATCATCGCCTGATTGAAATCGCCCGGCTGTTTTCGATCGAGCAACGCCGTTGCAATGGAATCGACTTGCGCGTCTTTTGCCCCAATGGGCCTGTCGATATCGCAGAGGCGCGCGATCACGCGCTTGACGTTGACGTCGACTGCGGCCAGCGGTGCGCCAAACGCGATCGACAACACCGCCGCGGTCGTGTACGGTCCCGCGCCGGGCAGTTTCGAAAATGATTCGGGGTCGCGCGGGATGTGTCCACCGTGATCGGCCACGATGGATTTCGCCGCCGCCAGAAGATTCCGCGCCCGGGCGTAATAGCCGAGACCTTCCCAGAGTTTCATCAGCCGGTCTTTCGGCGCACGGGCCAGATGCCGGACGGTCGGAAACGCCTTTAAAAATCGCTCATAATAGGGAACCACCGTTGCGGCTTGGGTCTGTTGAAGCATGATTTCGGAAACCAGAATGTGATAAGGATTGGACGATCCGGGTGGCCTGCGCCACGGCAAGTCGCGCCGGTGGCGGTCGTACCAGCGAAGAAGTCTCCGTCGCAGGGACACAAGGTCGGTCGGGAGGAGGTCGTTCAGGGGGATGTCTTGTCTCACCATCGGCTCAGGGCTATGTATATATATATGGAGAGGAGGTCAAGCTGGATGACAGTCGAGGCGGCATGAAAATCATGAAAATGGCGGCGTGGGTTCTTGCGTTTCTGCTCATCCTGACGGCCTTTTGGGGCTGGACGCGGCTGGACGCAGATATTCGCCGGCAGGTTCCGCCGGGATTTCATCTGGCATCGCGGGGCATGCGCGCCGGCGGAGACCTTCGCCTCACCGTCACGCTCGTACCGGACTCCGAGTTTCGCGTGGGCCGAAGCCGGATTTCGATGCGGGGAGTTCGGGTGGTCGGCCGTCTGTGGCCGCCGCTCTCCGACTGCGAGGCCGTTGTCGAAGACGTTCGTGTTCATGTTCCGGCATTAAGGGCGTCGTCGGCCGTGTCTGCGCTGTTCGAAATAAATCGGCTTGCCGGCGCCGTTTGTCCCGGGGTGAGGGCGGACGCGGGAGAAATCGTCATCGACGATTCACCGCCCATCCATCTGTCGATCGACCGCGCCGCATGGGATTCGTCGGCCGGCACGATGAACGTGTCGTTTGACCGGCTCGATTCCCAGCCGACGCGTCTTGCGCTGACGTGCGAGCGCCGCGCCGCCGGACGGATGCACATTCGGGGCGAGTGGAACCTGTCGGGTCTTGACGTGACAGCGATGTTCGCGCGAGCCGGCCTTACATGGTCGTCGCGGACGGACATCGGCGTTCTCGAATTCGAAACGGACGGCGATGAGAGCCGTGAATCAGGTCGCGTGACGGTGACGGATTGGGTCCTCATGGGAATCCGCTCTCCCCGACCGTTTCGGCTTGCCGTCCCGTCCATCACGGCCGGGGTCTCGGCCTCCGGCGGAGAAATTCGCCTCCACGACGTCAGGATTGTTCAGCCGTCCTACGATCTGGTCGGCGCAAAACCCGAAATGTTCAACGCATTTTTCGCGCAAGGCCCGTCCGCGTGGCTGGACAAAAAAAAGTTTCGTCCGCCGAAACTCGCCGTATCGGCGCGGCACGAATCCCAAGTGGCCGCCCTGCCGAACGCATTTTCCATCCGCATCGATTCACTCCGGATCGATACCGGCGCCGCCTTTATGATCGACCGGCCCCGGCAAACGCAGTTTGTGATGCGAGCCGCCGACGTCACAGTTGATCTTTCCGGCCCGGCCTCGTATTTCGGCCGCACGCCCAACACGTCGATCCGATTCCGAGTGAACGACAAGCAGCAGATGCGCTGGCAGGCCATCACCGATTTCTCCACGTGGCCCCCGCAATTTCGGTTGACGGATGTCAAGTAGCCGATTTTTTTTCCGTGTGTTAGCGTGAGGCAATGACACTCCACAATGACCTGAAGACGTCGCGATGAGCCGCGAGACGCTGATTTTGACCGGCGCGGAAGTTGACCGGATTCTGGCCGACGAAGAGTTGGTTCTGTCGGCGGTGGAAGAGGCGTTTCGGATGGCGGGGCTTGGCGAGGTTCAGATGCCGCCGAAAAGTTACCTCACGTTTCCCGAACACGGCGGAGATCTTCGGACCATGCCGGCCTATCTTCCGGCGATGGATGCCGCGGGCGTCAAGGTCGTCAATTCCCATCCGAATAATCCGGCGTCAGGCTGGCCGACCGTGATGGCGGTACAGACGCTGAACGATCCGTCCACTGGATTTCCGCTCGCGCTGATGGCGGCGACAAATCTCACGGCGTGCAGGACCGCCGCCGCCGGCGCGCTCGCGGCCAAATATCTCTCCCTGCCGGCCGCGTCCTCGGCCGGATTCATCGGCGCCGGCTTTCAGGCCGGATTTCAATTGCGATATCTTCTGCGCGTCAGAAAGATCATCAAAATTCTCGTGTACGACGTCGATGCCGGCCGGGCCGAGGCGTTTGCGGACCGGGCGAAATCCGCCGGAGTCCAGGAGGTCAGGCTGGCGGACTCGTCGGCCGTGGCGTCGGCGGACATCGTTGTCCTCACGACCCCCGGCAAGGGGCCGGTATGCCGCGTGGGGGCGTTTCGCGCCGGCGCGCACATCAACGCCATCGGCGCCGACGCGCCCGGCAAGCAGGAACTCCCGGCCGAAATCTTGTGGCACGCGAAAGTCGTCGTGGACCATCGTGAGCAGGCGGCGCACAGCGGCGAAATCAACGTCTCCGTCTCGCGCGGGCATTTCAATCCGTCTCAGATTCATGCCGAGTTGGGGGAAATCGTCGCCGGTAAAAAGCCGGGCCGCGTGTCGCCCGGAGAAATCACGCTCTTTGATTCGACCGGTCTGGCGATCCAGGATGTTGCCGTCGCCAAACGCGTCTACGACCGCGCGGTCGAACAGCACATCGGTCACGCGATGGATCTGGGCGTGGCATGACCGACCGGATGAAGGGAATCCCGCGAAGGCCATGGATGGACGAGAGCGGGATGACATCCCGCCTCTACGGCATCCTCGGGCATCCTCTGGCTCATTCTCTGTCGCCCGCGATGCAGAACGCGGCTTTTGCCGCGGCCGGGATCGACGCTCTCTACGTTCCGATTGCCGTTTCGCCGGACCGGATTCGCGCGGCCCTGCGCGGTTTGAAATTTTCCGGATTTTCCGGATTCAATGTCACGGTGCCTTACAAACAAACCGTTCTGCCATTTCTCGACCGCGTGTCGCCGTCAGCCCGTGCGGCCGGCGCGGTCAACACGATCGTCGCGGATCCGAAAACCGGGCGGTGGACGGGTCATAATACCGATGTTTACGGATTTCTCGAATTGCTCGTCCGCGCCCGGATTTCGTTCGCCGGTAAACGGATTTTGCTCCTCGGCGCGGGTGGCGCCGCCCGGGCGGTCCTGTCGGCGATCGCGTCTCGCTCGGGGTCGATCATGATCCGAAACCGAACGCCTCTGCGCGCAGTCCGGCTTCGCGCGCTCCAGCCGTCGCCGATCCGCCAAAAAATCCATATCATCCGAAACGACGCCAACCTCGCCGCCTCGGGTCCGTTTGATCTCATCATCAATTCAACTTCGGTCGGATTGAAATCGCGCGACCGTCTCGATCTGCCGTCCCACGTCTTTGACGGCGCCGGCGCCGCGGTCGATCTGATCTATAATCCCGCCGTCACGCCGTTTATTCGCGCCGCGCGCCGGGCCGGATACCACGCCGTCAACGGCGTTGACATGCTTCTCCATCAAGGCGCGCGCGCATTCGAACTCTGGACACGCCGGCCGGCGCCGGTGGCGGCCATGCGCCGTGCGCTTATGGAAAATCTGAAACGCGCATGATTCCCGCGGAATTGCTTG
>JAHFCY010000270.1 GCA_023249255.1 Candidatus Lindowiibacteriota bacterium
TTCGCCGCATGGAAATCCCATGTACCGGACCGACATCCTGATTTTTTCCCCCACCGAAAACGCTCTCTGGGGAATCGACCGAAACGGAACCAGCCCGCCAGTCAGATGTGGTGCGTCCGCGGCGTCGGGTGGCGGAGTTGTTCCGGCGTGAACCACCTCAGCTGACAAAATCCCCCAACAGGCCAAAATGAAAAATGCGAGGAACCTGACGCGCGACCCACGGCCCAGTCGGAACAGATCATTCCTTTTTGAGCGGCCGCTCGGTATCGGCATGCCCTGGCGCGTTGAACAATCCGGGAACAAATTCACCGACTCGTCCCCGAATCACGGAAAATAACGGAGCGTTTGTCCATAAAATGTTAGCACTATTATAGTTACCCACAAGCCCAAAGTCAAGTTTTACACCTTCGCCCTTGCCGCCAAGCAGTGACAGAATTTTGCTTTCATCCAAAATCCTCGCGATAAAATTTTCGCGCGGATAAAACGTGACGTGAAAGGCGCTGTCGGATTCGTCGAGCGGCCGATACGAGGCGTCCAGACCCAGACGTCCGCGAAATATCCAGCGGCCGGCATTTGACATTTGATCAAATTGAATCGTCACGGCCCCATCTTGAACCGGGGATTTGAATTCGAACGGATCGAAGACCAGCGCATCCATGAAGGAAAATCGTGTCAGCTCGACGATTTTGAGAAGCGCGGGAGCTTTCCGGATCGTGAATTGATCCAGACGCAGGTCCATATCGCCCCTGATCCGGCTGGTATCGGAAAAATCGGGACCGCGCAGAACGACGGTTCCGGAAATATCTCCGCCCATCGCGGTTGCCGGCCCGAATAAATTTTTGAGAGGAAACGCGCTGTCCGCCGCAAACGACAGTTCCGTCAAAGGCTCCGCCCGGCGGTCCGATGTATAGGTGGCGCGGATGGGAGAATCGATCGCAAGCGTGAAGAGGTGAGGAGAAATTGAAAAGCGCCCTGCCACCCCGGATATTTCGAAAGCATGAAAACGAAATTTATCGACGGAAGCCGCCGCGCGGACCTCGAATGGAGCCGGCTCGACCGACGGATTTCCAGGCGCAATGCGGGAGAGCAGATCGGGCAGATCAAGGTCGGGACTCTGAAACGTCAAATCCCACACCCTCGGGTCGGATGGACTGCTCTGGCCCGCCGCCGAAATATTCGAGCGGCCGAGGACGCCGGCGGCACGCTGAATGCGGATGACCCCGCTTTCAAATGTCAGCGCGGCTGAAGCCGAATCGACCGGCGTTCCGAATGGCGGCAGGACAAATCGCCCGGCGGACAGCTCCGCCGTCCCATCCATCCGCCACTTCCGCTCTGGAGGCGAATCCACGGACTCCACCGTCTCTCTGAATAATTTCAACGTCACGGAACCCCCGCCGGATGTTGGAACAAAGGGGACCGGACGATCCGACGAGAACGATCCGGCCAGCCGCTCCCATCTCACGTTGGATTGTTTCCATGACACGCCGGCTATGGGCGCTGTCGAAAATAAATTTTCGGCGTATGGATGCAGTTCGGCTTCGAATGCGCCGGTGCGGACACGAAGCGATCCGGATCCTCTCCGGCCGCTGAACGTCATCTCGCCATAGGCCCTCACTGGCACGGCGAAAATTTTGAGAGGTAAGGCCACGCGTTTAAACCCGGTCGTTCCGTCAAGACTCCACGGCTGATCGCCTTTTTTGGACAACACCAGATTGACGTCACCCATGCCGGACGGCGCCGGAGCGCCGGTGTCTTGAGCGCGCAGGGCTGCCGGAAGATAATAGAGCAGAGGCGGGCCGATGTTGAGACCGGATCCCTTTAATTCCATCCGGCTCTCATGCGCCAGATAATCGGCGGCCGTGCCGCTCAGGATGAGGTTTTCTTCACCGAAGGGCATCTGAATTTCGGGAATGGTCACCCCGCGTTGATCGAAGCGAACCGTTCCCAGAAACGAGTACTGGCCCTCGAATGGGCTGTACGAAAATGTGTCGCGGCCAATGTCGATCATGCCGTCATAGAGCCATTCTTTCGGCCGCGTGAGAGGTCCGGTCAAATGCATTTTGGCCTGAAGATGGGAGGGACTGCGGATGGTTTCGAGAAACGCATGGAGATATCGGAGAACATGAAAATGGCGGCTGAGCGATTCGAGCGCCGGCTCGTCGAACGCAGGCGCATAAAAGTCGAGATCGGCGTCCAGCCGACGCGAAAATTCGACGTGGCCTGATGCCCCGATCGAGAGGTCGGCGACCTGGAGGCGCCCTTCGTCGATCGTCAGCGCACGTGATTCCCATCGGCCTTTGCTCAGATCGACCGACACGTCAAGCGGAATCGGGATGTAGGGGACAAGTTCAACCGCCGTTTCGATTGTGGAGATGGAAGTCCCGGCGGGAGATGGCTCGGCCGGGATTGATTCGGAAGATGGTGAAATCTCAGAAGTCGAATCAACGGCAACGGAGGTTTCCGTGACGGCCGATGTCTCATTCCCCACCGTCTCGATCGGCGCATTCACGCCGGAGTCGGTCATAGCCGCCGGTGACACAGGCGTCTGTGAATCCGTCCCGGGTTCCCCGGATGGCTCTCCCGACCACGTCAGGCCTTCGATTTTCACGCCGCCGTGTGCCTCCCCGCCCTCCCGATCGACGCGGGCTGACAGAAGTCCTCCAATGCGGTGCGTTCGGTTCAGGACCAGAAATTCGGACAGCATGGCAAGATTGATCGCGTCGGCTTCAACCTTCAACGACTCGCCCTCGGTGTAGTGCGCTTCGAATTTGCCGAGCTCCCGGCTTTCCAGCGAGATCCATCCATCGATGTGGCCCGGCGAGGCGCGTTCGATCTCCGCGTCAAACGGATACAAGTCGGCCACGGCATCACCGCGCATGAGATGAATCCGCCCGCGCCGGATGGTGAGGTCGAAACTTTCAGGAAGACGCAGGCGGGAATTTTCCGAGGTGGATGACGCATCGCCGTCGGGACCGGATATCGCCGGCAAACCTGGAGCCTCCGGCGCCTGCGCTCCGCGGGGAATGCGCCATGCGATGGTCGGATAGACGATTTTCAACCGCTCAAAGACGGGCCGGCCCCGCGCCAGACTTTTGAGCGGGCTGATGCCGAGCGTGAGTTCCTGCGTGGAAACGGTCATGTTGAGCTCCGGCCACACGGCGGAGACGTCCGTCACAATGAGGCCGCGGATGCTGAGCCGGACCGATTCGATGTCGACATGGATGCCGTACTTGGACGCCAGATGAGACTTCACGGGCGATTTCAAAAACACGAGAGGGACGCCGTAATAGGCCAGAACAATCCCGACGATGGCAGCGATATACCAGCGGCGCTTTCGGTAAAAGGGTCTTGCATCCTCTTGAGTCATGGCGATGGATGTACCTTAAAAAATATAAAAAAATACCCCGGCCTCCTGTTTCGCCGAAGCGACGCAGGAAAGACCGGGGTTGATGCGGGGAAGCGAAATTCGAATTACATGTCCGGCATGCCGCCGCCCATTCCCCCGCCCATACCACCGCCGCGGGGGCCTCTGTCTTCCTTGTCCGGCTCGTCCGACACGAGCGTTTCCGTGGTCAGGACCAGAGCCGCGACGGACGCCGCGTTCTGAAGCGCGAACCGGACGACCTTGGTCGGATCAACGACTCCGGCCTCGTGGAGGTCTTCGAATTTGCACGTGGCGGCGTTAAAGCCGACGTTGTGATTCCTCTCGGTCTTCAGCCGCTCGACGATGACAGAGCCTTCCTCGCCGGCGTTGAACGCGATCTGACGGACCGGCTCGAGGATCGCGCGCTGGACGATCTGCGCGCCGACTCTCTGGTCACTGCTGAGCTTGAGGTCGTCCAGTTTCTCGGAGACGCGAAGCAGGGCCACGCCTCCGCCCAAAACGACGCCTTCCTCGATCGCCGCGCGGGTTGCGTTCAGCGCGTCTTCGGTCCGGGCCTTCTTCTCCTTGAGCTCGACTTCCGTCGCCGCTCCGACTTTCACGACCGCGACGCCGCCGGAGAGCTTCGCGAGCCGCTCCTGCAGTTTTTCCTTGTCGTAATCGCTCGTCGCTTCGTCGATCTGAAGCTTGATCTGGGCAATGCGTTTCTGAATATCGGCCGGCTTGCCCTTGCCTTCGATGATCGTCGTG
>JAHFCY010000271.1 GCA_023249255.1 Candidatus Lindowiibacteriota bacterium
CCTGATTATCGGGAATTTGCCCGGCCATCGCGGCGATCGATCCCAGGATTCGGAGAGCCCGGCGTTTCTGATGTCGACCCAGTTCGGTGAAATCAGAATCGCCTCAAATTCGATCGTTGAACTGGATTTCAGTTCCGTCCGTCCGTGGGTTTCGTGCCTGTTCGGCCAACTGGAGTTCCGCCGCCGCCCGCAGGCCGCTCCCGTTGTTGTTTCTCCCGGCAATCTGATTCAGATTTCTCCCCGTCCTGCGGATGATCCGTCGCCCGGAGCGGTCTTGCGTCCCATTCCTCCCGAAATTCGGACTGTGTTCGAATCCCGTCACGCGTTTCCGTTGCGATATGCCGCTCCCGCGGTCGCGCCGCGCGTCCGGTGGTTTTCTCCGCGCCCCGGAAAAATCGTGGATCGCAGCCGCGTGACGATCCAGGGCCGTGTCGACCTGTCCGGCGGTCCGGTCGAAATATCGGCGGGCAAAGCGTCCGTGAGCGTCGACCGCACCGGAAATTTTTCCGGGACGGTTTCAGTGCGTGAAGGATCCGACAGCCTGCCGGTTCGATTTCACCGGGCCGACGCGGACGCGTCCCTCTCGGTAATTCTGACCTCGGATGTCAGACCGCCCTCCTGCTCCATGGATCCCATTCCGGAAACGTCTTCGCTGAAACAGACGGTGATCAGCGGCCGCGCGGACGAGCCGGCACTGGTGTTCATCGATGGCAAATTGGCGTCAATGTCCGGATTCCAATTTTCAAAGGTCGTGGATCTTTCTCCGGGCTCAAATCGCCTCAGCATTCGGGTGTTCGATCGTGCCGGCAACCGATTCGAAACAGACCGCGCCGTTTTTTACGAGCCGCGGCAGTCTTCGAAATCCCGCGGCGATCGGTCGTCTGCCGGGTCATCTCTTTTGGCCGAAAGCGAGACCGTCCCGATTCCTGCTCCCCGCGTTCTGCAAAGCCGCCGGACCATGGAGGGATTTGTGATCGACATGGACAGAGACCCGCCGCGCCGCTGGACATACCGGATTTACAGAAGCTACGCCAGCGGCGGTCCATTTCTTGTCGCCGGCGAAAGCGATCAGTCGACATTTGTGGACCCTTACGCGTTTGAAGCCGGTCTTTCCTATTATTATCGCGTGGGTCTGGTCGACCCGGACGGAACGGAGGGATTGCAGACGGAATCCATTCTGTTCTCGCCAACCCGTCCGGCTCTTGCGCCGCCCTCGCCGCTGACGGTCCGGATCGAATCCGGCAACTTCCGGATTTTCTGGCCTAAAAACACGACGGGCGACGTCGCGGGATACAACGTCTATCGCCTCGGCGACAGCGCGCCGCTCCGTGTTGCCTCAATTCCCTCGCCGCCCTACGTCGGCGCACTGCCCGATTCGCCGGCCGAGCTGTGGTTTCGTGTCGCCGCCGTCTCGACATTCACCTCCGAGGAGAGCAACTGGTCCGAAAGCGTGGTGATCCGGAAGTGATCGGCCGGATGGAGATCGTCCCGCGAGCGCATGGATGCGCGGGAAGAGAGTTGACCGTTCGGGCGTGCCTGATTGTGGCTGTTTTTCTGCAATTTTTTGGCTCTGCCTCGCCCGTCCTCGGCGCCTCTCTGGACAAGGCGGCCCGGCTGATGGCGGAGGACAAATGGCCGGAGGCTCGAAAACAATTCGAGGCGGTCATCCGAAAGGGATCCGCTCCAGATCTTGGCCGCGCCTATCTGGGACTGGCGCAGACGTATTTCATGGAAAAAGATTTTCAGGGCCTGTTACGCAGTCTCGCGCCGTTTGAAAATAAAATTCCGGAAACCCCCGATGGCGTCTGGATTCGCGTCTTTCTATACCGGGCGGCGCGCCAGACCGGTGACGCGGCGGCTATCGGCCGGAATGTTCAGACGCTCCTGCGATTTCAGCCTGATTTTCCGGTCCGGGACATGGCCGAACACATCCGACTTCTGAACGATCTGGGTCTCATCAAATCATCCCTATTGCTGCCCCCCGATTCCGCCACGGAGCCGGTCCGTCAGGCGCTCGTCGATCAGGCTGAAGGGCTTTCGGCGGCGGACATCGCTTCCGGCGCCATACGCATCTGGACCGCGGTCGCAGCGGTCCGGCCCGACCGGATCGGACAGAACGCGCTCTTTCGCCTCGCTCAGGCGCTGGACGGAGAGGGCGATCCCGATCTGGCCTGCCGCTATTTGAAATTGTACGCGTTGTTTTTCCCTGAAGATTCGCGGACGGCCGACGCACTCTATCGCGTCGCGAAATGGTCGACTCTCCGATCCTCCGGCGACTTTCGGATCGTCACGGATCTGATCCGCCGGTTCTATCCGAATTCCCTTTACGGAGCGGCGATCGCGGTTGAAACGGCCCGGGCATGGCCCCAAAAGGGCGAAATCCGCGACATGGTACAAATCCTCCGTTCATCGCCCGGATTGCCCGAAACTTTTCTCGAACCGGGCCTGGCCACGGCGATCCAGCATGCCGACTGGCTTGCCTCCGACGATGATCGCGTCTGGATCGCCCAGCGATATCTGATCTCGTTCCCGTTTGGCCCCCAGACTCTGCCTGCCCGGTCTCTCCTGTCGAACTCCGTGTCGAGCTCCAGATAATCCTTGATCCCCGCCCCGCCATCCTGATACCATCCGCCGCATGCCGCTTCTCGCACTGATTCGCCACGGACAGTCGCAATGGAATCTGGAAAACCGCTTCACGGGCTGGGTTGACATTCCGCTCACCGACAAAGGCCGCGAGGAGGCTCGATCTGCCGGAGAGGCCATCCGTGATCTGCGATTCCACCGCGCATTTACGTCGAACCTGGTCCGCGCCCAGGAAACCCTGAAGATCGTCCTCCAGGTCATCGATCAGTCCGGCCTGCCGGTCGAAAAAGATGTTGCCCTCAACGAACGCCATTACGGCGCCCTTCAGGGCCTCAACAAGGCAGAGACCGCTATTAAATATGGAGAGGAGCAGGTCCACATCTGGCGCCGAAGCTACGACGTACCGCCGCCCGCCGACCGCACCGACCTTAATCCGGAAGGCATCAGCGAGAGTCTCAAAGACACGGCCGCCCGCACGATTCCCTATTTCAGTTCGTCCATTCTCCCGCGCCTGACCGCCGGCGAAACCGTTCTCGTCGTCGCCCACGGAAACAGCCTTCGCTCCATCGTCATGCACCTGGATCACCTCACGAAGGAGCAGGTCCTCCAGCTCAACATCGCGACCGGTTCGCCCATCGTCTACTCCGTCGACTCCTTCGGCCGCGTCCTCGAAAAGAAGGACCACGCTCTCAACACGCCCTGACCGCCCTCCCCGCCGCCACTTGCCTATTGACAAGAGCCTCAAAGGTGGTATAGAAATCGCCCTGATTGTACATTCGGCAGGATAGACGTCAGAGGAACGGCTCTCAAGGCACCTGGCTGAATGAGAGTTGGATTTTGCAGATTCTGAAAAGCAGGTGATAAACCCATTTGCAGTTATGCGAATTGGGCACGATAGAAAAAAGCAAGTGGATTGAGGAGATGGAAGTATGATCAAGAAGTATCTCTGGGTAATGCTGGTCCCGGCGCTGATGTTTGCGGGTTGCGCAAAGCCGCCGGAGCAGGAAATTGGTCAGGCGAACGACGCGATGCAGGCCGCAACGGCGGCTCAATCGGACGTCTACGCTCCGACCGAAGAGGCCTCGGCGAAGGATGCGCTCTCGAAGGCTCAGGCCGAAGTCGAAATGCAGAACGCCAAGTTCGTTTTGTTCCGCAGCTACAGTCAGGCCAAGACTCTCTACGCAGCCGCGATCGATGCGTCCAACAAGGCCAAAGAAGCGGCGATTGTGAACAAGGAGGCCGTCAAGAACGAGGCCATGACGTTGATTGCAGAATCCAAGACGGCCGTGGATGACGCCGGCAAGGCCCTCAAGATGGCGCCGCGCGGCAAGGACACCAAGGCTGATCTTGATGCGATGAACACCGATCTCAAATCTTTGCAGACAATGTTGCCTGAACTTGATGATCTTTTTGCCCGCGAGATGTACATGGACGCCAAGAACAAGGCGATGTCGGTGAAGGAAAAGGCCGGACAGATCAAGGCGGATGTTGACGCCGCCAAGGCAAAGATG
>JAHFCY010000272.1 GCA_023249255.1 Candidatus Lindowiibacteriota bacterium
CTCTCGCGAGAAATCGCGTGAGATTATTGACGCCGGCTTTGGAAATGGAATAGGTGAACACACGCGACAGCGGAATTTCCGAGGAGACGGACGAAATGTTGATGATGCTTCCGCCGCGACCCCGCGCGGTCATATGTTTCCCGAACACCTGGCACGCGTTGAAGACGCTTTTCAGATTGACATCAAGTATTTTCTGCCACTCGGATTCCCGGATTTCAAAAAACGGCGTGGCGGAATTGATTCCAGGCGCGTTGATGAGGACATCGACGCCGCCGAATTTTTTGACGACCGTCTTGAGCGCGGACGCCAGATCCTCTTTCCGCGCCGCGTCCGCCCGCAAAGCAATCGCCTTCCCCTTTCGTTTCCGAATCTCCGACGCTTTTTTTTCGCAATTTTCCGGATGCGGCCCGACCACCGCCACCCGCGCCCCGGCCATCGCAAGAGCCGACGCCATCTCCCCCGCCAAAACCCCGCCGCCGCCGATGACAACCGCCGTCTTGCCGCGAAGCCCAAAGAGCCGATCCAGCGGGGTCATACTTTCACTTTTTCACTTTTCAAATGTTTCATCAGGCTCAAATTCTCCCGCCCAAAATAATCGTGAAGCCGAATGTATTCGGCGTACAGTCTCGAATAGATCCGATGATGATTCATCTTGGGGTTATAGCTTTTAACCGACCGGCACGCCATTCGATCGATGATGGATTGAATGTTCTCCCCGCCGCGTTCGCCCGCGGACGACGCGCCGAGGATCGCCGCGCCAATCGCGCAAATCTGCAAGCCTTGAACGACCGAAATTTCCCGGCCCGTGACGTCGGCGTAAATTTGCATGAGGAGAGAGCTTCGCTCGGCAAGGCCGCCGGCCGCAATCAATTTCCTGACGCGAACGTTTGACTGCTCAAACGTCTGAATGATTTTCAGCGTTCCCATCGCGGTGCTTTCCATGAGCGCCCGATAAATTTCGGGCGGGCTCGTATCGAGCGTGCATCCGACGAGGAGTCCCGATAAATCGGCGTTCATCAAAACCGAGCGGCTGCCGTTCCACCAGTCAAGCGCCACGAGGCCGCTTTCGCCGGGACGGAGCGCCGCGGCGGATGCTTCGAGCCGGGTGTAGAGGCGTGGTATTTCGCCGCTTTTTGAATTCTGTCCGGACAATTGTCTGACGAACCACGCAAAGCTGTCCCCGACCGCCGCCTGGCCCGCTTCGTAGGCAAAAAATCCGGGCAAAATTCCGTCTTCGACCACGCCGCATACGCCCCGGACATTTTTCCCGCGAGAACTCAACAAAAGATGGCATGTGGACGTTCCCATGCACATCACCATTTCGTTTGGGCGCGCGACGCCGCAGCCGAGGACCGCCGCGTGCGCGTCGATGATCGCGACGCCAACCGGCGTGCCGGGATTCAGCCCCGTCCGAGACGCCCACTCGGATGTCAGTCTTCCCGCGCGCCGGCCGGGAGCGTGAAAGTCGGCGTTGATTTTTTCCGCGACAATATTTTTCATTTTGGGATGAAGCGCGCGAAAAAAATCAGTTGAGGGGAATCCTGCCGACTTGGACCACATTGCCTTGTATCCCGCGCCGCAAGCGCTGCGGCATTCCCGGCCGGTCAATTGCCAGACCAGCCAGTCCTGTGCCTCGATGATTTTGTCCGCCGCCGCATAGACCGCCGGATCGTCGTTCAGAATTTCAAGAACTTTTGGAAAAAACCATTCGGACGAAATCGCGCCGCCGTAGCGCGCAAGAAACGGCTCGCCGCGTTCCCGCGCGATTTTGTTGATCCGGGCGGCTTCGGGCTGGGCGGAATGATGTTTCCAGAGTTTGACCCACGCGTGAGGCCGGTTTCGAAATTTCGGGATGGCGCAAAGCGGCGTGCCGTCTGAACGGGCCGGAAGGATCGTGCAGGAAGTAAAATCGACGCCGATTCCGATGACCCGATCGGGCGAGACGTGTGATTTTTTGAGGACAGCCGGAATCGTCGCGGTCAGTGCCGAAAGATAATCATCCGGGTTCTGCAGGGCCCAGTCGGTGCCGAGCGTCCGGCCGCCTTTGACCGGTATGCGCTCATCGATCACTCCGTTTCGATAAGGATGAACCGCGCTCGCAACAACCTCTCCGGTTTCAACGCGGACAAGAACCGCGCGGGCCGACTCGGTTCCATAGTCGAGACCGAGAGCAAATGTTCGGCCACCCTCACCCCGACCCTCTCCCGCCAGGGCGGGCGAGGGGGAAACCCGGCTCACTGGTTCACGAGAATGGCCGCGCCTTTTGGGGGAAGCGTCAGCTTCAGGACTCCGGCGATGGCTTTGACCGGAGTGCCGGGACCAAACGCATCGGCAAAAGTCGCGGGATATTTTTCCGGCAGGGGAATCGAAACGGTTTGCGTCCCCGCGCCGTTGTTCAGCGCGACGATGGCCGTCTGTTTTTTCCAGATTCGCGCGAACACAAACACGTCCTCCGCGTCATTCGCAAGAAGAGTTTCGTATGATCCGAGCCGGAGAGCGGGAGTTTGATTGCGGATTTGGATTAATTTTCGGTAATGACCGAGTAATTCCGTGTCAGGAGCGTTTTTTTCGAGCGGACGCGCGTGGTCTTTGAACGGATGCGCCTTCTCATCCTGATACGTGATGTCATCCCACAGCATCGGTTTTCGGCAATCGGGATCGTTCGCGCCGGTCATGCCGACTTCGTCCCCGTAATAAATCATCGGAGCGCCGGGGTAGGTCATCTGGAACGCCGCGATGAGTTTGTGAACGGCGCGATGTTCGGCGGATCCGCGGTCGATACGATAAGCCGGATTGTTTTCGATTTTTGATTTTTGGAAATGCCCGCCAAAATCGCGGTAGTTCATATCGGGATTGACGATGAGGGTTCTCATCCGCGCGACGTCATGCGAGGAGATGAGGTTCTGCATGACCGCCGTGATTTCGGGCGGGTAGATGTTGCGAAGTTCACGAAGGCGGCGGTCGAATTCGGCGGCGGCGATTTTATTTTTTTGATCGGCAAAAAATTCGATGGCGGAGTAGGCGAACGGATAATTCATCAGCGCGTCAAACTCGTCGCCTTCGAGAAAATCCGGCGCCGGTTCGACCACCTCCCCGGTGATATACGCGTCGCGGTTGATCGACTTGACGTGCTTGCGCCAATCCTTCCAGAACCCGTGCGGCACGCAGAAGGCGACGTCCAGCCGCCAGCCGTCAACGCCGTTTTCGATTTTGCCTTCCGGCTGAAGCCACCGGCTGGTGATGTTGAAAATATATTCCTTGACCGGAGGCGCGAGGTCGTTATCCGAGCGGTTGAGTTCGGGCAATGAGTGAACGCCGAACCAGCCTTGATACTCGAATCCGTCCGGGAGAGATTTGTCCCAGCGTTTGATGCGATACCACCCGGTATACGGCGACGCATTGCCGTTTTTGAGAATATCCTGAAAGGCGAAAAATTCCCGGCCGGTGTGGTTGAACACGCCATCGATGATGATTCTCATTTTGCGGCGATGGACTTCCTTCACCAGTTTCAAAAACAACCGGTCGGCGCTCGTCCAGACCCACGTCTTCGGATCCGTCGTCTCTTTCGCCCCGGCGATCATTTTCCGGTCGCCCTCGGGATCGGGCCCGAACGTTTCTTCGACGTGGTGAAGCGACGCGCCGTCGTATTTATGGAGGGACGGAGCGCGGAAGATCGGGTTGAGATAAATCGCCGTCACGCCGAGGTCCTGGAGATAATCGAGTTTGTCGAGGACGCCCTGAAGATCGCCGCCATAGCGCCGGCGGAAAATCGCCTGAAAAACTTTTCCGTATTTATTCTTCTCCCACTCGTCCATCGCGTACCAGTCGGAACCCCACGGAGTGACGCGCCAGCCGGGAATGTCGTCTTCCCGGATATCGGCCAGTTTCGGATCGTTGTTCGGATCGCCGTTGCGAAACCGTTCCGGAAAAATCTGATACCAGACAACCTCGCGCGCCCATTCGGGAACGTCCTTGACGGGCGCAGGCGCGGATTTTTTTCGTTCCGTGTAGGCCATTTGTTTGACCTCGATGCCGGAATTGAATCCCTCGAACCCGTCGGGTTTGAGAAGCG
>JAHFCY010000008.1 GCA_023249255.1 Candidatus Lindowiibacteriota bacterium
CCGCTGGGCCGGCGTTTCCGTCTGCAGGAAAAAGTATCCCTTGAAAAAATCCTTGGCCTCGGCCACCTCTGTATCGGTCGGCCCTTCCCCAATGAATTTTTTCCACACGGCGAGCGTCAGGCGAAGACTCGACACAAGCTCCTGATTTCTCGTTGAATAATGGATGCTGAAGAGATCCGGCGTCGCCGACGTCGAAATGGAACTTCGAATCCCGTATGTTTTGCCGCCCTCTGACCGGACCGCCTCCATGAGGCGCGAGACGAATCCCCCGCCGCCGAGGACGTAATTTGCCACCATCGCGGAAAAAAAGTCCGGTGACAGTCTGCCGGGCCCGGGTTTGCCGATCAGCACGGCCGCCTGCGATAAATCTTTTTTTTCGACTTCGATGATCTCTCCCGGCGCGCGATTGGCCGGAATGTCGGTGACGAGTTTTACAGGAGTCTTACGGGGCAATCCGCCGTACTGCGATTCGAGCGTCCTGGCCACGGCCGCCGCATCCACGTCGCCGATGCACAGCGCGATCCCGCCGTCGCCCTGAAGACATCTATCGTGAAACGCGCGGGCATCCTCCGGCGTGATCGATCTGATGCTTTTTTCCGTCTTCACCATTCCCTGCGGCGCGTCCGGCCCGAATACGGCCGGGGAGAGGTTGATCGCCGCCAGATAAGACGGGCTGGATCTCTGGGCCTTAATGTTGGCGATCATCTGGTCGCGGATCAGCTCCAACTCGCGTTTGTCCAGGCTGGGTTTGAGTACGATGTCCCGGACGATTTCAAGCGCGGTGTCGAGGTGAGCCGCGAGGGCGTTGATGCCGAGGACGGTGTATTCGCCCGAGCTTTCGCCGATCAGGCTCGCGCCGAGGCCGTCGGTCAATTCCGCCATCTCATCCGCGCCGCGCGGACCCGCGCCCTTGAGCGAAAGATCCGCCGTCAGGTCGGCCAGTCCCGCCTTGTCCGCGGGATCGTCGTTTTCACCCCGGGGCAGCAGGACCCGCAGGAGCACAGCCGGTTCGCTGTGATCTTCGATGACAACGATCCGAAATCCGTTGTCCAGAATTCGATTTACGTTGGCGCCGTGAGCCTGCGGCGTCGATATTGACGTTTCCATGGTCATCACTCCAAACAGAATAAGGATTAAGCCGGCTGACCGCACGGTTATTTGAACGCGGCCGATATCCGGTCCCACCATCCCGATACCAGCGCGGCGAACGATTTCAGGATGCCGATGATCCAGTAGAGCCAGTTACGGCTCCGAGGTTCGGCCAGCAAAACGATCTCGCGGTCCGGCGATAAATATTTTGCGGCCGCGGCCTGAACGTCCGCGGGTTTGAGAGCCCGGTAGCGGTCGAGCACGGTTTCGGATTTACGAAAATCGTCCTCCAGAAGTTCCGCGTCGCCCAGGCTGTGCGCGAGATGATCGGCTGAATAGGCGCCGAAAATTTCGTCCGACAGCGTCTGATTGACGGCCTTCTCAAGTTCCCTCGGCGTGACCCCGTCCCGGATCACGCGCGCAACTTCCTCGCGGAGCAGTCTCTCGACCTCCGCAGTGTTTTGATTCGGCAGATAGGCCGCGCCCACGCCGTAGAGGCCGGGATCGTGCTGAAGGAGCGTGAAGCCCATCGCGTGAACGGCGACTTTTGTTTCCCGCACCATCCTCCGGTACAGCCGCGAGCTTTCGCCGTCGGACAGGATCGCGGTCAGAACCTCCAACGCCGGAATGTCCTCGTGCCGCGCGGGAGGAATGTGCCAGGCCAGTGAGACCACCGGCACTTCCAGATCGAGTTTGAGCTCGATCCGTTTCTCGGCCGGCCTGTCCTGCATTTGGGCCTGGGTGACCGGCGGGAGATGATTGGAGGCTTTGAGCGTCCCGAAATATTTTTTTGCCACCGAACGGACTTGGTCGACCGTCACGTCTCCGCAGACGACCAGCACCGCGTTGTTCGGCGCGTAATAGGTGTTATAAAAATCGAGGCAATCCTGCACGGTGATTTTATCGAGATCGCCCATGTCCCCGAGCGGCGTCCAGGCATAAGGGTGGCCGGGGAAGAGCCGTTTTCGAAATTCGATGTAGGCGCGGCTGAACGGATTGTTCAAGGACTGGCGAAATTCCTCTTTGACGACTTCACGTTCCTTGGTCAGGACGTCCGTGTCGAGTTTCAACGATTGCATCCGGTCGGCTTCGAGTTCAAACGGAAGTTCGAAATGGGCAGAAGGGAGTGTCTCATGGAAAACGGTCATGTCTTCGGCCGTGAACGCGTTGTCGTACCCGCCGACTTTCTGGATCAGCCGGCTGTGCTCCTCCGGCCCGAAATGCGCACTGCCCCGGAACATCATGTGCTCAAAGAGATGCGCAATCCCCCGAATGCCGACATGCTCGTTCCGGCTCCCGACGCGATACCATACCTGCACCGTCGCCACCGGAGATCCTTTTTTCGGCCGGACGATCACTTTGAGGCCGTTGTCGAGCGTGAATGTTTCGGCGTGTACGGAAGATGGTTTTGATTCAGCGGCAACGGTGGCGGATTTAAATCCGCTGGTGGTCAGACAGATCAGGACAATCCCTCCCAGTGCGATCGACCGGCTTTGAAACATGCGCCGCAGGCTACGCAAAAGGGATGGGAGTGTCAAGGCGAGGAGAGGCGGGGATGCACCATTTGACTCTTCACATAATATGTGGAAAACTGGTTCCGTGAAATCGAAGCGAAATTTAACGATGAGTTTGGAGGAAGATCTCCTGCATCAGGCGCGAGAGACGGCGCTACGCCGTCGGACGACGCTGACCCGGATGGTGCGTGAGTTTTTGAAAGACGTAGTGACTCGCGAAAACGGCCGCGGGCGGGATATTCAGGCGCTCTCCCGATGGATGCGGCGGAAGCCCGCCCATGTCGGGAAACGCCGGTGGCGCCGCGAGGAAATTTACAGAATTGCCTGACATCGCCTTTGTAGACACCAACATTCTCGTCTATGCATTCGACGCTTCCCATCCGCAAAAACAGGAGATTGCGTCGAAATTGATTTTGGATGGACTCAAAACCGATTCGCTGGCGTTCAGCGCGCAGGTGTTCGCCGAATTCATGGTCGTCATGACAGGGAAAATCGCGCGCCCTCTTACCGAAACGCAGGCGGCCGCAATTCTCCGTACATTGCGCCGCGCAAGAATCGTCGATGTTACTCGCGATGTCGTCTTCACGGCCATTCGGCTTCGAAGAATTTGCCCCTACCATTTCTGGGACCGTTTGATCCTGGCGTCCGCCATGGCCGCCGGCGCGGGTCTTGTCTTGAGCGAAGATATGCGCTCGGGGCATCACCTTCCTGGGTTGATAATTCGGAATCCATTTCCGTAAACAGACTACAGTTCCAGACTTCCTTCAATCCGAATTTCCCAGAAAATTACGCCGTAGCCGCTTGTTTATGAAATATCCGGGTTAAGCGGCGGGGCAGGTCGCCACGTTCAGCATCCCATAACAAAAATAACTGCTGTCGGATCGACTTTTCTCAATTCCCTTTCTATCGGGGTTCCCCTGTATAGTTTCAGCAGTATGTCCAACCCGTTCTTAAATCTGCCGCGTTCTATTTCACACTCTTCTGCAAATCCGGTGTCATCTTCAGTTCCTTGGTATAGGAGGGTGCAAGCCCTGCCTATTGCCCCTGCACTGAAATCCACGCATTTCGCCAGATCTTCATAGTAAATTTGATCCCATTCAATTTCCCATCGTTCGGTGGAGTTCGGATATTTCTGTTCAATAAAATCCAGCCAATATCGTGTCGGGCCCAGCGGATCGTCGTCCCCCTTCCAGCAGTCAGAAATCTCTTTGAAACGTGTTCGGTGATCATGAATATACTTGCCAATCTGTTCGCGAACTCGGGATTTTTCCGTGACGTGCTCAAAGTGGTCCGTGTCACAGAGTAATATTTTTGGAGGGCCTATCTGCAGACCCATGATTTTTTCCCAACGATAGACGTTGAGAATATCTTCCACCGTTTTTATTATGCTTTGGTCGATCTTTTTTGTAGCGTTCAGCAAATCGATTAGTTCGGTGTCTGACAACCCGTGATGTGTATTCACAGGCTTCCCGTAAAGTTCAGTGTCCGTCCAATGCCGATTCCATTGATCTGCGGAGGTCGGAAACCGGAATAGACAAATGATCAAAAGAATCAAGGTAGGTCGAATCATTTTCAGTTTAGAGTTTACTGAGAAGATATTCAGCGTTAAACCTCAGCAGAAAATACGCCTCGTCGGTCAGATGTTTCCCGCGATGGGCGTTCACCTGCTTGATCAGAGCGCGCAGTTTCTCGCGGGCGTTACCCAACTTCCCGCGCATGCACTCGCGCCGCACCTTCGTCAGCTTCTTGATGATCGACTTCGCCGCGCCCGGGAAGCCTTTGTCCTTCTCGTCCATCCCGACGTCGTCGTCCGCGTGGTCGTCTCCGTCATCGTCCTGACCTTTCTTCACGCCCTTGTCATCGTCTTTCCGCAGGTCGTGCTTAATCCAGCCCAATGACACCGCTTCGCGGACTTGGGAGATCAGGTCGAGGATGAAGGTGTCGCACATAACAGCGGGATTGACGGGCGAAGGAACGGGGCCGATGGTTTTGCCGACCAGGGCATTTGTCGCCGAATTCGCGTTGGGAATGGATTCGCTCTTGTTCAGGATGGTATCCGCCCACTGATCGACTGGATATTGTGTCCCATCCGGAGCAGTGATGACGTCCTCGCCGTCGACCAACTTCGGTAGGGGAGCCCATCCGGCCAATTTCCACGTTACGATGCCGGGCAAGCCCTCCGCACCCGATAATCCAAATTCATCAGAAAGGTCTCCGGGGTATATACTGCGAACAGGAGGAAAGTTGATGGACATCTCGACATTCTCATCAATAGATCCTTTTCTAAAAACGGCCGGTGTCCACCGAACAAAATGCCCGGTGAAACGACCTTTTCGATGCCAAGAGGATGGGCTAATTATTTCACGTGGACGCATGGTGACATTAATCGCCAACCAATGTACCGGCTGCTTGCTATTTTTGTCGTTGGATATTCGATAGATATAATTGTACAGCCCATCCTGTCCCTGTTCAACTTTTGGATAGAATTTGACGGACAAATCCTTACGCGAGGGCCAGGGACCCTGACTCCACGTTGCCGAATCCCAGTCGGTCAAGAAGATAATCGTCAAGCAGAGAAATAGTCTTTTCATGTTTTTCCTCATTTCATCACGTGATAGTGATTCCCTTCATCCAGAAACATCTTCGATTGAAAATGCGTCGTGTCTGTTGTTTCCTCCAGATCGGCATCGCCAAGTGCGTTGTACAGATCGTCTTCTCCGGCTTCCGGCTTCCCGCTCGGAGTACGGATTGTCTTCGAAATATCCACAGCCCGCCCATGTGCATGTCCCATCCCGCGGCTGTGGCCCATCTCCGTTTTCCCCGCCGCATCGACACACGGCTTCTTCGGATTCCAATTTCCGCAGATGTCGAATATCCCGCCCCACGGCAAACTCATGTCGTTGACTTGGATTTCACCGATTTCCGTATCCAAATTCTCGGCTATGGCCTTGATTGTCGAGATCAGATCATCCCTTCCCCAATGGTCTGTATCCGTGTCGGCGCAATCTGCGTGCGCCGCGTCGGGCCCGTGATGCTCGCATGTTCCGCCGATTCTCACATACACGCTATCGTCAACGGGCAGTTGCTTCAGATAGCCGTCCGTGTCCTTCACTCTCACCTGAACGGGTTTCGACAGTATCCGCACGTCCCCTTCTTCGTCTCCGATTTCCTCTTTCAACGCGGCGATTGCGTCCCGTTGTTCTTCGATGGTTACATTCGGCAAGCTTTCCGCCGCAAAAGGCGTTTCTTTAATCGCAACGAAAATCATATCTTCACCGCCGAATTCGCCCGCCGCGTACGTCCATGAACGATTGAGCACGGGACTTGGTGTCGCGTAAATCGTCTGAAATTCTATCGACTTCCCGTAGAATGTGCCCACGGGCCTTGGCGAATCATGATGCCCACCGTCGTGCCCTCCGTCAAACCCCTCATCCGAGGCCTCCGCGTAAATGGCGACGTATGCTTGCGGCAGACGCGGGGGCAGGCGAGCTCCGTCCAACGTTACTGTCAACTGTGAATAATTCCCGTAAATACCGGCGAGATAGTTTAGAGGCCGCACTTCCGTCTTCGACAGCGTCAGTTGTGATGTCCTCCACCACTGTTCGACGTGAATTCGGATTCGATTGTAGGTCGTCCGTTCCGTGCATATCTGCCCAACGAATGGACCAAGGCAATGATGTCCGGGACCAGTATCTCTTTCGAATTTGTCGCAGGCAAACACGACGTTGTAATAGGGTCGTAAGTCATAGTCGCCGAATTTATCGGGTTTGAATGACACGTGTGATCCGCCCCCAGTGGTCACGTCCGGGATTTCCCAATCGCTGAGTGTCAGGGTGGGAGAGGAGTGCATGGTCCATCGGCATATCGGCGGATTCCAAAGAAGATTATAATTGGTCAAATCAACCAGGGTTTGGGATATATACATGTCGAAGTTAATTTGGGTATTTTCCATCCAACTGTCGTTTCGATATGTAAAGAGCGTCTCATCACTGGAATTGATCGGAAACGGTACTCCGCTGATACAAATACCTGGACAGGTTGTCGCATGTGTCGCCCACGCGGAGGCCAAAAGCGAAAAACTGCAATACATCAGAAAGAGAATGCATGCGACGCGCCTGATGAGCATGACCGCCACAATACCAGATGAAAAAAAAAAAAATGTCAACTGTCCGGTCTTCCCGGGACGGGAGAGCCGGGAGGGGTAAAAATATTTTTACTTTTCGCCTCTCCATATATATATATAGGGGGTTCCAAACCCGAATTGTCGCACCCCTTGCCCAACTGAAAAACAGAGATAAGATCGGCTGCATGGGTGAACCGGGCGCGGCGTCGAAATCGGTCAAGATGTGGGTGTGGATTGTGGCTGCCGCGGTGGTCGTGGTGTATCTGGTTACCACGTCCATCCGCGCGACCCAACTTCCCTACGTGAACGCCGCGGAACTTGTGGCGACAAGAGGTCAGCCCGTGCGGGTGGCGGGAAAAGTTGCGCGGGGCGGGATCGAATCCTCGGGCGAGGGGGACGTATCGATCCGGTTCAAGTTGATCGACGAGGCGAATGACACGGTGATGGTGGAATACACGGGCGTGCGGCCGGACGCGTTCAAGGAAGGCGCGCAAGCCGTGGCGGAAGGACGATACGAGCCGGCTCGAAACGTGTTTGTGGCAAACCTTCTTCAAGCGAAATGTCCGTCGAAATACGAAGTGGGAGGGGTTGGGACACCGGCGGTCGCGCCGCCGGGCGTCGGCGCTCAATCCAAATCCTGAAATGCCGTTTACATACGTTGGCGAGTGGGCGATGCGTTTTGATCTGCTCGTCGTGTCGATTGGTATTCTGGCCGGCCTTGCGGGACTCCGGAAAAAAAATCCGAAATTTTTGGAATTTCAGCGCCGTGCGGTTTATGTCTCGGGTGGATTGATTGTTCTGACAACCGCGATCCTGGTCGCGGCGTTTTATCTCCACGATTTTTCACTGCGGTATGTCGCGACGTATTCATCCCGAAATCTTCCGATGGGATATTGTCTCACAGCGCTGTGGGCCGGCCAGGAGGGTTCCCAACTGTTCTGGCTTTTGATCCTCGCGCTCTACACGACCGCGTACAGTCTCGTGCACCGGCGGGAGCGAAGCGACCCTCATTTTCACGCGACGGCGCTGGTCCTGTTGCTGGTCCAACATTTTTTCCTGTCGATCGTAAATTTCGCCTCCAACCCCTACGTGCGGCTTGATCCGGTTCCCGCCGATGGCAACGGGTTGAACCCCCTGCTTCAGCATCCGGCGATGGCGGTGCATCCGCCGATGCTTTACACGGGATTTGTCGGCATGGCCGTGCCGTTTGCCTGCGCGATGGGCGCCCTCATCACGGACCGGCTGGACGGCGGCTGGATCAAAAAATGCCGGACCTGGACGATTTTTTCATGGACGATTCTCGCCATCGGAATTCTCCTGGGCGGCCGCTGGGCGTACGACGAGCTGGGCTGGGGCGGATACTGGGCGTGGGATCCAGTGGAGAATTCGTCATTTATCCCGTGGCTGACGGCCACGGCGTTTTTGCATTCGGTGATGATTCAAGAGCGGCGCGGCATGCTCAAAATCTGGAACATGACGCTGATCACGCTGACATTTTTACTGACTATTTTCGGAACGTACATGACGCGAAGCGGCGTGGTGTCGTCGGTGCATTCATTCGCGCGCCAGCCGGTTCTGGGCGCGATGTTTCTGACGTTTATCGGCACCGCGGGCGTCTGCGCCTTTGCCCTGATCGTGTCGCGCGCGGGCCGGCTTCGAGCCGAACACCGGATCGAGTCGATGCTTTCGCGCGAGGCGATTTTTCTGTTCAACAACGTCATCCTGCTGGCCCTGGCGTTTTCGATCCTGTTCGGGACGATTTTTCCGTCGATCTACGAAATGGTGAACGGAAACCGCATCAGCGTCGGGCCGCTGTTTTACAACACCGTCGCCGTTCCCATGTTTTTTGTCCTGCTGGTGTTGACCGGAGTCGGACCGACGATCACGTGGCGCCGGTCGACGCGCAGTCACCTGATCCGAAATTTCGCCCCGCCGACTGCGGCCGCCATCCTTGCCGCCGCCGCCCTTTTTGTGATGGGCGTGCATCGGGGAAATGCGCTGGCGGGCATCGCGTGCATCGTGTTTGTGCTCGCGTGTCTCATCCTCGAATTTTATCGCGACACGTCGGCCCGACGCCGCTCAACCGGCGAGTCTTTTTTGACGGCGCTCTGGCGGCTCATCGGCAAAAACCGCCGCCGGTACGGCGGGTACATCGTCCACGCCGGCGTGGCCGTGATGGCGCTTGGCATCGCCGCCTCGTCGTCCTATCAGGTCAAATCGCAGGTCCAACTCGGTCCGGGCGAGTCGGCGCAGATCGACCGGTTTCGGATTCAAATGGTGAGCCTGACCGAAGGCAAAATTCCGAACGCCACCTGGGTTCGGGCGACGCTCAACGTCTATCAGGGCGATCGTTCGATGGGACAACTTCGCGCCGAAAAGAGAATGTACGAAAAAACCGAACAGCCGCACACGCAAGTCGCGGTTCTCGTCCGGCTGTTTTATGATTTCTACGTTGTCCTGGCGGGGTGGACGGAAAAGGGTGAGGCGATTTTGGAGGTGTACGTGAATCCGCTCGTGAGCTGGGTCTGGGGCGGCGGATTCATCGTGCTGATCGGTTCGGCGATTTGTTTGTGGCCCTCGCAAGCGCGCATCCGGGACGCGGGACCCGGGACTGCGGACTGACGCTCATGCCGGCCTCCATCATTTCAGAATTCATGTGTCCGTGCGGGGACAACTGCGGCAAGGCTCTGGCCGTGTGCGAGTGCGGGGATGCGGCGGGGTACGTGAAGGAGATCGAATCCATGCAGGTGGCCGGGATGTCCGCGCAGGCCATTCGGGACAAATTTGTCGCGCGGTACGGGCCATCGGTTCTTTCGACGCCGCCCGCGCACGGATTCGGCATGCTGGCGTACGTCGCGCCGCCGGCATCCGTCCTTCTGGGCGTCGTGGTGGTCATTATTCTGATCCGATCGTGGCGACGCCCGGCGCGGGGAGGGTCCGTGCCCGCCGTGAGCGCCGCGGACGTGAAAAAAGCGGAGGAGATGTTAAAGAAATGGAAATAGTCTACGTGACGATGGCGGGTCTCACGGCCGCGTCGATCGCTTATTTATTCATGGCATTTTTTTCGGATGTGCCCGGCCTTGCGTCCGAGGGCAAGCCGGAGGATATTTCCGGACGCACGGCGGCCAATTTGAAGGAACTTGATTTTGATTATGCGGCCGGCAAACTTTCGAAAGACGACTACGAATCGGCCCATCAGCAGGCCGTGGCGGAGCTTGCGCTCTCGCTGAAAGCGAAACAGGAGAAATCACAATGAAAAAAATCGGAATGTGGATGTGTCTTTTTGCGTTTCTATCGGCCGCCCCGGCGGTGTTCGCGGCGACGGCGCTTTCGCTTCGACAGAATCATCTGTTGTTCGATTTTTCGGAAGAGGGCGGAGTTCCGGTCTGCTGGATCCAGGAAATCGTGGTGGTGACCAATCCCGGTGAAGAGATTTCAGAAAATTCGGCCGGCACGGTCCGATTTTCGATCCCGCCCGGCGCGACGGATGTGACACCCGCGCCCCTGCCGCCGGTCATGCCCGGCATGGATGCTGCCCCGCCGCTTCAGCCGGAGGAGGTGGCGGTGGAAAACGGCGAGTTTGTCGTGAAGCGGCATCTTCATCCCGGGAAAAATTCATTTTCGTTCCGCTACAAGCTTTCCGCCGCGAACGACGTTTTGCGGATCGAAAAAAAAATTCTCATGCCGACGCATCTCATGGCCGCATTCGCGCCACTGGTCGATCGTCTGACGTCAACCACGCTGTCAGTGGAAAAGGCCGAAGACGGTTACAAAATCATCGGGCAGAGTCTTCAACCCGGAACAACGGTTGATCTGACGTTTGAAGGCGTCAAGTCTGTGATCCATTCCTCGGCTGACCGGCGGGATGGTTCCGACATGGCGACAGGCGCGCCGGACGCCTCCGCACAGGCGAATAATTCCATGTCCAACTGTGCGATGTCTCCATCGGGCCCCGGGTCTCTTATTCTGTCGACTGTCGCCGGTGTGATTCTGGCGGTTTTGATCGTCCTCTATTTCATGCAGCGCCGCTCCGTGATTGCGGTCAAACATGAGATGCACCGGATGCTCATGGACGAAATCGAGCATCTCGACGAGGCCGCCGAAAAAAAGGAAATCACCTCCGATTATCTCAAACGCCGTAAAAAAGCGCTGATGGACAAACTGAGAACGCCGCCGGCCTGAATCTTTCGAACCCGTGTCCATTCGAATCTCCCTCGAGAACCTCACGGTCCGGTATTCGGCCTCGTGCGCGCTGGACGGCGTGTCGCTGGCGTTTGACGGCGGCTCGATCGTGTCCGTGTTCGGTGAAAACGGCGCCGGCAAAAGCACCCTGCTCTGGGTTCTGTCCGGACTGCTGATTCCATCCGCGGGCCGCCGCACGATTTCAATGGACGCCGGCCGTCCGCCGGGTGGCGGACGTTTACCCCGGATCGGATTTCTGGCGCATCAGACGTTTCTCTACGAAGATTTGACTGTCGAGGAAAATTTGAATCTGACGGCGTGCCTGTACGGCCTGGTCGACGGGCCGGATCACAGCCCGCGCTGGATCGATCGTCTGGGCCTCGCGGACGTCAGGAGAAAACGGGTGGCGGAATTATCCCGCGGGCAGGTCCAGCGCGCGGCGCTGGCAAGATCGGTTTTGCCGTCGCCGGACATTCTGCTTCTGGACGAGCCGTTTTCCAACCTGGATTCGGCCGGTGTCGAAACCGTCGCTGAAATGATTGTCTCCCTTCAATCACTGGAGCGGATTATTGTGATGGCGACGCATGACCGCGATCTTGGCCTGCGCCTGGCGACCTCAACGGTCGAACTTGCCGGCGGTAAAGTGGTCGGCCGATGATCGCGCTGATCCAATCGGAACTCATGATCGAATTCCGAAATCCCACCGCGCTCATGTCGGCGGCCCTTTTTGCCCTGCTTGCGCTGTTGACGCAGTCGCTGTCGGTTCCGTCCGCCGCATCCAATTCCGGTGCCGCCTTCGCCGTATTTTTCATCTCGGCCTGTTTCGCCGGCCTCCTGATCGAGCACGAGCGTCTCGCGCGCGGGAAAAAAACGGCTCTCGGCGCGATGCTGGCTCTGTCGCCGGCCGGCGCTCCGGCGATTTTTACGTCCCGCGCGATAGTGGGCGCGCTGCTGCTCGTGTTGACCGAGGTCTGCCTGTTCCCGTTTCTGGTCGTTTTCTTCAATGTCCCTCTTGGCACTCCGCTGGTATCCTTCGCCGCCATAGCGGTCTGCGCCGACATCGCCCTGGCGGAACTCCTGACGCTGTTTGGCGCCGCGGGCGGATCGTGGAAAAGCGGCGGGTCGCTGGCCCTGCCCGTGCTGATCCTGCCTCTGGCGTTTCCGATCCTTGCGCTGTCGACGGTCGGATGCGCTCGCGCGTTTTCCGGCATGCCGGGTCTGCCGTTTGTGAAACTGCTTTTCGCGTCGGACGTGGTTCTCGGTGTGGCCGGCGCTTTCATGTACGGAAAACTGTTGGGAAAACAATGAGTGAGATACGATCCGGTGCATGACCGATGGGATGAAAGGAATCCCGCGAAGTCCACGGACGGACGGGAGCGGGATGACTGAACCGAACCTGGAACCGGCGGAACCCGAAGTGGGACCGGAGGCGAAATTCCGCGCGAATTTGCTTCTGCAGTGGTTTGTGTTCCCCATGTTGGCGGTGGCGCTGTGCGTGGGGCTGTATCTGAGTTTTCGAATGTTAACAGCGGAGAACAAGACAGTCAGCGACTATGTAAATGATCTGCGCAGCGGCAATCCGCACCGGGCGTGGCAGGCGGCGTTCTCGATCGCCAATCAGGTGAATCAGGGCCGGATTGCGGATCAGGAAATCCCGCTGGTCGGCCGGCAATTTCTGGCGATGCTGGACGAAAGTTCTCCGTCAGCAGGGGAAATCCGGCAGTATTTCATCCTGACGCTGGGCCGGTTGAAATACCGGGAGGCGATTCCGAAACTGGTCGACATCGCGCGCGGCGATGACGCGACGGAAAAAATATACGCGTTTCTGGCCCTGTCCGAGATGCATGCGCCGGAGGGCATCGACGCCGCGCGGACCGCGCTTGAGAATTCCGACGCGGGCGTCCGGAAAACCGCGGCGAATTATTTCGGGCGATTGGCCCGGGAATTGTTGACGTCCGATTCGACCGTCCCGTCGGCGATTCGACCGCTCCTGAACGACAAGGTGACGGATGTTCGCTGGAATGCGGCGATCTCTCTGGCGGAGTATCGCGATCCGGCCGCGGTGCCGGTTCTGTCGACGATGCTGGACAGAGCCGCCGTCGAGTCCGAACTCAAATTGTCCGGCGGACTTGACGAAACAAAGATCGAAAAGATAATCAAAGCCGCTCTGGCTGCATCCAGCCGTTTTTCCGATCCGGGGTTGGGGGATCGTGTACGCGTGTTGGCGGAGGCGGACCCGCAGCCGGCGATACAAACCGCCGCGCGGGAAATCGAGAAGAGATTGAAAGAGACAAAATAGACATGGCCGAACCGTCACAACCTCAAACCGTCGAAACCAAAGCGGCCGCCGCGCCGGTCCAGTCTTCGCCCCCGGCCGCGTCCACCAAAGATTCGCCGGACAAGCCGACCCGCCGGGGATTTTTCAAATGGCTGACCGGCGGCTGGGTCGCGTTCACGACCGGTGTCGGCATGATGAAAATTCTGACCGTGCGATTTTTGTATCCGAACGTGTTGTTTGTGCCGCCCAGTTCCTTCAAGGCCGGATATCCGGCTGAATATCAGATCGGGCAGGTCGATCAGCGGTTCAAGGAAAAATTCGGTGTCTGGATTGTTCGAAACGAGGAGGGGTTCTACGCGCTCTCGACGACCTGCACGCATCTCGGATGCCAGCCGAACTGGCTCGAAGCCGAGCAAAAATTCAAATGTCCCTGCCACGGCTCGGGATTCTACGTGACCGGGATCAATTTCGAGGGCCCGGCGCCGCGCCCGCTGGAGCGGTATCGCATCATGCTGGCCGACGACGGCCAGATCCTCGTCGACAAATCCAAAAAATACCAGTTCGAACTTGGTCAGTGGAAGGACGCCGAGGCGCTTTTACGGGTGTAAAAGCGCCTCGGCGTCCTTTTTGATACTTGTTTCGCCGCTCCTCGTCGGAGCCTGAATTTATTTTCTTTGAGGTGTTCTTTGATGTGGCAGAAAATTAAAACCCATATTTCCGAGTCACAAGTCTGGAAGTCGGTCATCCGGCACGGATATCCCGACACCCGGCGAAACCGGACGCTGGTCGTCCTGTCGAATTTCTTTCTGCATCTTCATCCGACCAAAGTGCCGTCACACTCGCTCAAACTGTCCTACACGTGGTGCATGGGAGGCCTCACGTTTTTCCTGTTTCTGGTCGAGACGCTGACGGGAGTGCTTCTCATGTTTTATTACCGCCCGGTAGGCGAATACGCCTACAACGACATCCTCGCGCTTCGGGAGCACGTGCCGCTGGGCATCATGCGCGAGATTCACCGCTGGGGCGCGCACGCCATGGTCATCACCGTGTGGCTTCACATGCTTCGCGTGTTTCTGACCGGTTCCTACAAGCCGCCCCGCGAGTTCAACTGGGGCATCGGCGTGGTCCTGCTGACCCTCACGCTTCTGCTCTCTTTCACCGGATATCTTCTGCCGTGGGACCAGCTTGCCATCTGGGCGATCACGGTCGGATCGAACATGGCCCGCGCGACCCCGTTTGTCGGTCACGAAGGTCCAGGCGCGAAACTTCTCAATCCGGGCATGCTCGGTCTTGAAGACGTCCCGTTGATTCACGCGACCGATGACGCCCGGTTTGTCCTCTTGGGCGGTCCGTTCGTCGGTGAGGCGACGCTTCTTCGATTTTACGTCCTGCATTGCGTGTTCATCCCGCTTGCCGCCGCCACCCTGATGGCGGTCCATTTCTGGCGCGTCCGGAAGGACGGAGGCATTTCGACGCCGACGGACGATTTCTCACAGAAAGCTCTTTGATGGAATCCGTCAGACACCTGATCGACTGGCTGGCGTCGCCGATCCGTTTCTTGCCCCTCGTCTGCGTCATCTTTTTCCTCGCCCTGCGCGGATATCGGACGATCACGCGGCCGCGTGTGGCGCTGGCGATCCTGCTCGGCGCGATTATCTTCTACGTTCTGTCTCTTCTGGATCACAACTTCCGGCATATCGTCGCCAAACCGGACAACGTGCCCATCACGATCATGCTGTTTCTGTCAGGTTTTTGCACGTATCTGGCGCTTCGGCAGGCCGCGATCAATGACGAGCGAATGGAGCGGGGTCTTGCGCCGCTCGAAAAAGAGGGATCCGAGACGATTTTTGTCTGGCCCGATCTGGTCTACATCGAATTTCTCGCGGCGGTGCTGGTCGGCATTCTGCTGACGATCTGGTCGATTGAACTCAAGGCGCCGCTCGAACAACCGGCAAGCCCGTTCAGGGCGCCGAATCCTTCGAAGGCGCCGTGGTACTTTCTTGGTCTTCAGGAAATGCTCGTCTATTTCGATCCGTGGCTGGCCGGCGTCGTGTTCCCGACGCTGATTATCACCGGGTTGATGTCCATTCCCTACATGGACATGAATCCGAGGGGAACCGGATACTATTCGTTCAAACAGCGCCGGATGGCGATCACGCTTTACCTGTTCGGATTTTTGTTCTTGTGGGTCACGCTGATTACGCTCGGGACGTTTTTCCGCGGCCCCAACTGGAATTTCTTCGGGCCGTACGAATACTGGGACGTGCACAAAGTCCAGCCGCTGGTGAACATCAATCTAAGCGAGATCATCTACATCAAGATTCTCGGCACAGGATTGCCGTCCAACTGGTTTCTGAGAGAAATCTGGGGGCTTCTTTTCATCGCGTTTTACGTTTTCGGTCTTCCTCCGCTTCTGGCCAAAACCGCTCTCAAGAATTTTGCCGCGAAGATGGGATTCATCCGGTACAACGTTTTCATGCTGCATTTTCTCATGATGATGCTTCTGCCCATCAAAATGATCTGCCGGTGGCTCTTCAACCTGAAATATTTCGTCGCCGTCACAGAGTTTTTCTTCAATATATGAATACGATGGAAGTTTGGAGAAGCCTGATGAAGCCCGATGAAGTTTTGGTGGAATGGAATCTCACCATTCCCCCTTCTCCCGCCTTCTTCCGCCTTCTCCCGCCTTCTTCCAACTGATATGGCCCAAAAACCTCCAGCAGACCGCTATTTCCGGAACATGGACACGGTGAACGCCGTATTTTTCTTCTCATCCGTCGCCATGGTGGCCGTCATCGCCTGGATGGCCTGGCAGGACTATGACCGCGACTGGAAACAGTATCAGCGGCAGTTCATGAAGAAGGAGCGGCAGATCGCGAAATGGGATATGGAGCAGGCCAAGGTGAAAGTCGATCAGGAAAAAATCGCACAACTTGAAAAAGATCTTGCGGCCGAGGAGGAATCGTTCAAATTTCCGAACGTGGGTAAATGGATGGAACTGCATGGGGCGGAAGAGGGAGCGGCAAACGCGGAGGCGCAACTCGAGAAAAAGAAAACCCGGATGGCCGAAATCAAATCGCACCTCGACGCCATGAAGTATCAGGTGGAAGAGGCACGCCGGCACGGCGCCGCGCAGGCGGTGGAAAAGGATTACGTGAAATTGGCGCAGGATTATCTCGGCGCGAAGGAAGAATTCATGCAGTCCGAGGCGGGACTGAAGAAGGCGGAAGCGGCGGTGGCCGCGTTGACGGAACGCCGTGATCAACTAGAAAAAGCGTTGGATCACGCGCGTCTCGAAAGCAAACTGCTCGGGGCGAAAATCGAGAAACTCACGATCACGCCGACCAAGTTGGTTCTGAACGCCCCGATTCTTGATTTCATTTCTCCGACGTTCAAAATCAGACAAGTCGTCCTGCCGGATCTTCATGACGACTACAATTTTCTCGAAGTCGGAAAAGTCGACCGCTGTCAGACGTGTCATCTCGGCATCGAAAAGCCGAGTGTGAAGGACGCGGACGGAAACATCCTCAAGATCGGCTATGACGGCGCAAATATCAGGGAGCCGTTCCGGACACATCCCCAACCCGCATTGTACGTTTTATCCTCGTCCAAACATCCTCTGGATAAATTCGGCTGTTCGACCTGCCACAGAGGTGTCGGCCATGCCGTGAGTTTTCTCGACGCGGGGCATATTCCGCAGGATGTGGAACAGCTTGCGGCGTGGAGTAAAAAATACCATTACAAACCTCTCGATCATGAGCACCTGTCGGATTTCCTTTGGGATGACATGATGCATCCGAATGATATGGTCGAGGCGTCGTGCCTGAAATGCCACCAGGGAATGGTCGAGATTCCGGAAGCGCCCCGCCTCAACGCCGGCCGCCGGCTCTTCGAGGACTACGGCTGTTACGGCTGTCACAAAACCGCCGGATTCACAGATCTGCGCAAACCCGGCCCGCCGCTCACGCATGTTGAGGAAAAAGTGTCAAAAGACTGGGTCAAGAAATGGCTGAAAAATCCGAAGCACTTCCGGCCGACGACCCGGATGCCGAGATTTTTCGATCTGTCCAACACGTCGACGCCGGAGGATATGAAGCGAAGCGACGCCGAGATCGAGGCCATCGCCGCGTATATTTTCGAGCGCGCCAGACCGCAGACGACGTTTGACGCTCCGCCGTTTCCCGGCGACGCGCACCGCGGTAAGGAGTTGTTCGAGCGCGTTGGATGTCTGGGATGCCACAGCATGACGGCTACAGACCACACCGCAACCAATTTTGGACCTGATCTGTCGGCCATCGGAAGCAAGATCAAGGACCGTGCGTGGCTCTATACATGGGTGAAAGATCCGAAACGATATTTCCCGAACACCAAAATGCCGAGCCTGCGGCTCACCGATGAGGAAGCCTCGGACATCACGGCGTATCTGATGAGCCTCAAGAACGACGAATTCGACCGAGCGCCGGTCCCGGCCGGCTCGGACGACGAGGTTGACGCGATCCTGCGGGAGGCCTGGTCGGCGAAGATGACGCAGGCCGCAATTTCCGAAAAATTGCAGGGCATGACGTCCAAAGAAAAATGGCTGGCGGCCGGGGAAAAAATGATCGGACACTACGGCTGTTTCGGCTGTCACGATGTCGGCGGGTTTGAAAAGGCCAATCCTATCGGCACCGAGTTGACGGAGGAGGGAAGCAAGGACCTCGACAAACTGGATTTCGGCGGGATACACGGCATCCCGCATGAGCGGATCAGCTGGTTCACGCAGAAGCTGACGGATCCGAGGTCGTTTGACGAAGGCAAGGTCAAAGACCGGTTCGACAAACTGCGGATGCCCAATTTTGATTTCACGCCCGATCAGGCTCGTCTGCTCATCACGCATATTCAGTCGCTGACCAAGGAGAAAGTCCGGCTGGATCACCAGCGTCAGCTCTCCGCGCGCGAGCAGGTCATCGAAAAAGGCCGCCGGATGGTCCGGGACCATAACTGTTACGGCTGTCACACCGTGGACGGCCACACCGGCGGCATCCGGGCGTATTATCAGGAGGATCCCGGCCTTGCTCCGCCGCTCCTGTTTGGCGAAGGCAAAAAAGTTCAGAGTTACTGGCTCTACGAATTTTTGAAATCACCGGCGATGATCCGGCCGTGGCTGAACGTGCGGATGCCGACGTTCGGATTCACCGACGAGGAAGCGACCGCCCTCGTGAATTATTTCCAGGCCCTGGATGACGTTCAGACGGTGTACCGTCCGAAGGACTTTCACAAGCCCGACCCGCAGATGGCAGCGGTGGGCCGGCAGATGTTCATGCAGTTGCAGTGCGCGAAGTGCCATGTCGTCGGCTCGACCGCCCCGCCGGGCCGGGCCGCGGGGGATCTGGCGCCGGATTTGTCGATGGCGAAGACTCGCCTGAATCCCGAATGGATCCCGGAGTGGCTGGAAGATCCGACGAAACTGATGCCGGGTACGCGCATGCCGTCATTTTTTGCGGATGGAACGTCGCCCCTGCCGGCCGTTCTGGACGGCAAATCTGACGCCCAGCGACGCGCTCTGCGGGATTATTTGCTGTCGATCCAGAATTAATTTTCTTCTCCCGGAACTTCTTCCATCTTGTCCAAAATATTTCTATTGACACCTCCCCCCCATATCGGTACACTCGGCCAATTCCGTCTTGGACACTCGGACATCGTACATAGACACGTTTCACGCGAAACGAATACTTGTTAGGAGGTGGTTGTTACACATGAACCGTAAACTTTCGATGGGGTTGCTTGGTATTGTGTGTGTGATGTTTTTGGTTGGAATGAGTTTGCCTGCTTCTGCCACGTTTACACAGGATACGCTGGTTATAAATGGAACTGCGGATACGTCCTCGCTGATTGACACGACTTACATTGGTAAAAGCCCGTCCGATACGCCGAATGGGCTTCTGGACATGGCGATGGACGATTCCGGGAGCATGTATCTTCTGCATATGCAGCGCGAGGCCGGGAGCCTCGGATATCTGGTCGTCACGAAGGTGGATACGTCAGGCGCGTTCGTCAAGAATCTTCTGGTTGGATCATTTTCAAATCTTTCCGGTAACAAGGTTCGTCGGCAAGCCATTGCCGTCAACCGGAAAACCCAGGCCATTTATGTCGTGGCCGCCAATGAATCGAGCGCCGTGCTTTTTACAGATACAGGAGCCCAGTTGAATGACTCGTTCACGGTCGACACGATTCCCGGCTTCACATTGAGACGGATGGACACCAATTTTGGATCGATCGACGTCACGGTGTTTGGCGGCAGCGCAACGGACAGTGTGTATGTCGTCGGAATCATGGACACGCCGGCGGGTACCACGGCAACGAAGGTCGACTCCGGGATCAAGCTCTGGAGATTCAGTTCGCTTGGACGATTGCAGGATAGCGCGCTGTTGGTGTATCAGACCCCGGATACCAGCGTCGTTTCAACGGGATCAAGCGGTGAAACGGGTCCGAGTCTTGATCCGTTCAGAATTCCGTCCAGAGTCGTGATTCAAGCGATTGCCTCGGATAAGATTGCGGTGTTGTACATCGGACATCGTCCCTTCTGGAACGGTGACTCCAATTTGACCAACGACCTTGGAGCTCTGAATGCGGCGGACACGACTACCGGTATCTGGTATGACACGTTTCAGATCCTTGGATCGGGTGCGGTCACATCGGACACGGGCGTCGACACGATCGCCTTTCCAGCCGGTTCTGTCGGTACAGACAGCCAGATGGCCATCACGATGGCGTGGGATACCTTCAACAATCGTCTTGTCATTTATTACCAGACCGTGGCCAAGGGAACAGCGAAATTGCGCCGGGCCTATATCGACGGCGCCGGGCATTATTCCGCCAGCAACGACAGTGACGTGAGTTCCGAGCTGTCGACGGACACCGTTCCGGTGGCGCTTGCGCTGACCATTCAGAAACTGCAGGGTTCAAGCGTGAAGGAGCACGTTGCGTTTCGGTCGAGGGGTTCCCAGCGGATTTACTACATTAACCGGGCAGCGGACGCGTTGGGGACGAATGTCACGTTTGACACGGTGGCGCTTCCGGCGGTGGGCACGGCGGCCACGACAAGCGACTCAAACGTAACCGTCGGCGTGACCAAAGACGGATCTCCCCGCGTATTTTATGCCCAGCAGACCGTGGGAGAGATATTTGTCAATGAGGGCAGACCGGAGGCCGTCGCGCTGGCGTCGGACGCCGGGATTTCCGTATCCAATTCCCAGTCTCTGTCGTCCACGACCGCGGCCACGACGCCGTCGATCACGCTCAACATCGTTCCGCCGGTCAATGACGACGCGACGCCCCAGTTTGAGCAGGTGGCGATTACCCAGCCGTCGAGTTCGAATCCCGCCTCGGCGTCGTCCTTGTCCGACTTTACGACGCCGACGTACAGCGTGACCGCGCCGCTGGGCAACATCACCGGCGACACGCTGACGTGCGACATCAATTCTCTGCAGGACGGTGTGGCGCTCTACATTCGCCGGCCGTTGGACACGACGCCGAGCGGTGGGAGCAATTATTACGATACTTACATGTTCGGCGGCTTGACGGACAGCCAGATCACAGTGCTGGCCGGGACGATGGTGAAACTTCGCATCGGTGATACAGCCGGCAAGATGTTCACTGACAATCTGATCAGCGACAGCGGCGTGGCGGTTCGAGTCAAGATGGTTCTGACGCCGGCGTATATGGCAACGCTCGTTGCGGCGGGCATCGACACGTCGCACCTGTCGATCTGGAAAGCCACGGGATCGTCGCTGTCGACGACGAATGACTTCGCCGAGGTCGGCGTGTCGTTTACGGCGTCAGACTTGCACGATGGCGGCAATTTCACCCTGACGTCGTCCGCGATCACGAGCTTTTCGTTCGTCGTGGTGGCTCCGGGGTCTCCGGCGGTGACGCCGGGCGGCGGCGGGATCTGTCTGATCGGCCGGTTCATGACTGAAACGTCTCCGACGCTTGACGCGTTCCGTTCGGTTCGTGATGCGTTGCTATCGACGAGACTTGGCCGATCGCTGACGAAGTGGTATTACAATTTGAAGTAATTTTGTAACGATTCACCACAGGGTACACAGAGATTGTCCACAGAGCGCACAGAGAATTTTTTGAGGGTTTACTTTAAGAGAATTTCTCTGCGGCCTGCGTGTTCAGCCTCTGTGGCCTCTGTGGTGATGTTTTTTTGTAAAATTATTGACAAGAGGGGCAAAAGTTGCGATATTTCGCAAACATTTTGCGCAAAGAGGTGAGAAGCTGAAGTGAAACAACTCGGGAAGCATCTGCTGGTTGAGCTTTACGATTGCGATTCGAAATTTCTGAACAATAGCGCGCTTGTGGAACGCGAGATGCAGAAGGCGGCCCGTGCGGCCAAGGCCACCATCGTCCGTTCCACCTTCCACACGTTCAGTCCTTACGGCGTGTCGGGCGTTGTCGTCATCGCCGAATCCCACCTCACCATCCACACGTGGCCGGAACACAACTACGCGGCGGTCGATATTTTCACGTGCGGCACATCGGTCGAGCCGTACACGGCTTATCAGGTCTTGAAAGACGCTTTCCGCTCGAAGAACTCGTCGGTGATCGAGCTCAAGCGCGGGCTTCTTGAGGATCCGATTCAGAAGGCTCGCAAGATTGTCCGCCGCCGGCTTGTTAAACAGCAACAGCCCGCCTGACTTGTTGAAGAAGGCTGAAGAAGTCTGAAGTTGCAGAAGCCTGAAGAAGTCTGAAGAAGGAAGAAGTCGGATGAAAATATTTAGTTCATTTCATCAGGTTTTATCGCACTTCTCCAGACTTCTTCCGACTTCTCCAGACTTCTGATTCTTTTCCCATGTCCAAAATCCCGTCCCAGTGGTACATTGAGGTCGACAAGCCGTCCAAGGGATTTTTTGCGGCCATTGACGAGGTCTACGTCGTCAAAAAAACGAAATTTCAGCAGTGCCAGCTCGTCCACTCGCCGGCGCATGGAAAAGTTCTGATTTTAGACGGCCGCGTCCAGTCGACCGAGCTGGATGAGGGCGAATATCACGAATACACCGTCCAGCCGGCCATGTTGAGCCACCCGAATCCGGAATCGGTTCTCGTGATCGGCGGCGGCGAAGGCGCGAGCGCGCGGGAAGTCCTCAAGCACAAGTCTGTGCGGAGGCTAGTCATGGTCGACATCGATCGGGACGCCGTGTTGTTTTGCAAAAAATATCTTCCCGAATGGCATCGTGGCGCGTTTGACGACCGCCGGATGAAACTGGTGTTTGCGGACGCGCGAAAGTACGTCGAGCGGACGCGCGAAAAGTTTGACGTGGTGATCGTCGATCTGTCCGAGCCCGTGTCGGACGGCCCGGCCGTGTTCTGCTACACCCGGGAATTTTACGACGCGATCCGCCGCCGGCTGAATCCGGGCGGGCTTGTGGCCGTCCAGACGGACGTCGTCAGCATCGACTGGTGTGAATTTTATCCGCATCTCTACAAGACGCTCCGTCACGTCTATGGCGCGGCCGGCAGTGTCGCGTTTTTCCTGTCGTGCATCAACTGCATGTGGTCATCGACTGTTTGCGGCGCCCCGGCCGATCTCAATTTGGCCGTTTTTTCGAATTTAGACGTCGATTTTCTGGCGCGGCGACGTCGCGTTCCACTCCGATTCTACGACACGATCATGCACCGCCGCATCAGCGCCATGCCGAAGTATGTGCGCCGGTCGCAGGCTGATCCGGCCGCAAAAATTCTCACGGACAAAAATATCAACACAATCGCGCGAAAGTTGTCGATCAATCAGTGAACGTTGTCATTCTCGCCGGCGGACTCGGGACGCGGCTGGCGGAGGAGACCGTTGTGAAGCCCAAGCCGATGGTGGAAATCGGCGGGAGGCCCATCCTGTGGCACATTTTCAAGCACTATTCACATTTCGGATTTAACGACTTCGCCGTCGCGCTCGGGTACAAGGGCGAACAGATCAAGGACTGGGCGGTGAATTACCGCGTGCGTACATCGGACGTTACGCTCTCGTTCAAGACCGGTCGAATGGAAGTGTGCAGGGGCCGTCCGGAGCCGTGGACTGTGCATCTTTGCGACACGGGCTCGCAGACGAATACGGGCGGCCGGATCAGGCGACTTGCGCCGATTCTCAAGAAAAAGCCGTTCATGTTGACGTATGGCGACGGCGTCTGTTCGATTGATCTGAAAAAATTGCTGGCGTATCACAAGTCCAAACACGCTCTGGCGACGATCACCGCCGTCCGTCCGCCGTCGCGATTCGGCGGACTGGTGTTACACAACGACCGTGTCGTTCAATTTTCCGAAAAACCGCAGATCGGCGAAGGATGGATTAACGGCGGCTACATGGTGCTGGAGGCGTCGGTGCTGGACCGGATCGAAGGAGACGACACGAACTTCGAGCGGGACGTGCTCGAGGACCTGGCGCGCCGGGGGAAACTTGCGGCGTTCAGGCACGATGGATTCTGGCAGTGCATGGACACGATGCGGGACGTGAGGCTTCTGGAGGGCCTGTGGGAGTCGGGCGCGGCGCCGTGGAAGATATGGTAGAAGCGGGAAGAAGACGGGAGTCAGGAGTCAGGAGTCAGAAGAAAGACAGGGCAAATTCATTCAGTTGGACAGATCGGCCTGTCTTGGTTACAGGCGCCACGGGATTGCTTGGAAGCTGGCTGGTCAAACGGTTGATTGAGTTGAAAGCCGAGACGGTCTGTCTGGTGCGGGACTGGGTGCCGATGTCGGAAGCGGTCCAGAGTGGAAGTCTGGAGCGTGTCCGCGTTGTTCGGGGTGATGTGCGCGACCGGGAATGTGTCGAGCGCGTTCTGGGAGAATATGAAATTGATACAGTCTTTCATCTGGCCGCGCAGACGATCGTCTCGATTGCCAACAGAAATCCAGTCTCAACTTTCGAAAGTAACATCGCGGGGACCTGGTCGATTCTCGAAGCGTCGCGACGATCGCCGACCGTAAAACAGATCGTGGTGGCCTCCTCCGACAAGGCCTATGGTGATTTGGATGGGCGTGAGGGTGCGCATCCTTACGAGGAGACGATGCCGCTGGCCGGCACCCATCCGTACGACGTCAGCAAATCCTGCGCGGACCTGATTGCGCAAAGCTACGCCTGGACGTTCAACCTGCCGGTTACCGTGACGCGATGCGGGAATCTGTATGGCGGCGGCGACCTGAACTGGAACCGTGTGGTTCCGGGGACCATCCGATCAGTGTTGCGCGGCGAACGTCCGATCATCCGGTCAGACGGAAAATTCATCCGGGATTATTTTTATGTCGAAGACGCGTCTCTGGCGGTTCTTCTTTTGGCCGAGCGAATGGCCGCTGACGGAGATTCCCTGCGGGGCGAGGCGTTCAACTTTTCGAACGAGCGGCCGATGTCGGTTCTCGATCTGATCAAGCTCATTCTGAACAGGATGGATTCAAAAGCGCGACCTGTCATTCAAAATGCCGTTCAAAACGAAATCCGCCGGCAGTATTTGAGTTCCGGCAAGGCGCGCCGGGTTCTCGGATGGAAATCCAAAATCACTCTTGAGGAAGGGCTGGATCGGACGATCGCGTGGTATCGAACGCATTTTGAAGAAAACGGATGACGCGGATTTCAGCGTGCCGCGCATGCGGACACGCGAATCTCCTGCCGGTGCTCGATCTGGGATCGATGCCGCTGGCCAATGCGCTTTTGCCGCCGTCCGGTTCAATTGAATCCGAGCCACGCTTTCCGCTCGAGTTGGTTCACTGTCCTTCCTGCTCGCTGATCCAGATTACCGAGACGATTCCGCCGGAGCAGTTGTTTGGCGATTATGTTTATTTTTCGTCTTATTCAAGGACAATGTTGGATCACGCCCAACGCCTGGCGGAACTCCTGATCGATCGATTTCACCTCACCAAAGACAGCCTTGTGATCGAGGCGGCCAGCAACGATGGATACCTTCTGCAATATTTTGTCGAGCGCGGCGTTCCGGTTCTGGGCGTTGAACCGGCGGCGAACGTTGCGGAAGTTGCCCGGAAGGTTCGGAACGTTCCGACTCGCACCGAATTTTTTGGAGCTGACCTATCCCGCCGGCTCCGGTCGGAAGGCAAACAGGCGGATGTCGTCATCGGCATCAACGTGCTGGCGCACGTCCCGGATTTGAACGGATTCGTCGAGGGGATTCGGACCGTGCTCAAGCCGGGAGGCGCCGCGGTGATCGAAGTGCCTTCCGCGATGGACTTGTTCGCTCACGCCGAGTTCGATACGATCTACCATGAACATTTGTTTTATTTCTCGCTGAAGGCTCTTCGGGCGCTCTTTTCGCGGCATGGTCTTCGAATCATCGACGTGGAACGGTTGCGCATTCATGGCGGATCGCTGAGAATTTATGCTGTATCGGACGGCGCCGCTTCTGTTTCGGGGCGTGTTGAGGAGGAACTTTCCGCTGAGGAGGGCTCAGAGGATTTTTCGTCGTTTGCCGCCCGCGTCAAGGCTGTGCGTACGGAAATTCCGGCGTTTCTGAAATCTCGACGGAATGCGGGCCGGCGGGTCGCCGCGTATGGCGCCGCCGCCAAAGGAGCCGTCCTCATGAATTATTGTGGGCTTGGAACAGATCTCGTCGAATTTGTTGTGGACAGAAATCCGGCAAAACAGGGGAAACGGATGCCCGGAACGCACCAGCCGATTTATGATCCGGCCGAACTTCTGGCCCGCCGCCCGGACGATCTTTTGATTCTGCCGTGGAACATTGCGGACGAGATTGTAAACCAGGAAAGGGTCTTTGCGTCTGCGGGCGGGAAGTTTATCGTGCCGGCGCCGGAAATTCGGGAGATAGGGTGAATCGAAAAACATGAAACCACAGACAGACACTGACAGACACGGACAGAATATAAAAGGCGTTCAGGTTGTTCCGCTCAAACGGATTCCGGATGAGCGCGGGACGATTTTTCACATGCTGAAGTCGACTGATTCGCATTTCAAAACGTTCGGAGAGATTTATTTCTCCGCAGTTTATCCCGGCGCGATCAAAGGCTGGCATCTTCATAAGCAAATGACGCTGAACTACGCGTGCATCTGGGGCACGATCAAGCTTGTCCTTTATGATGATCGTAAAGGCTCGCCGACGCGCGGTCGCCTGTCGGAATTCTTTCTCGGCCCGGAAAATTATTCTCTGGTTGTCATCCCGCCGAACGTCTGGAACGGATTCAAGGGCATGGAGCCACCCTATTCGATTGTGGCCAACTGCGCGACGCACCCGCACAACCCAAAATTCTCCGTACGGCTGGACCCATACAAAAACAAAATCCCGTACGATTGGTCACGCAAGGACGGATAAATGAAGGTGTTTCTGACCGGTGCGACGGGATTTGTCGGCTCGCATCTGGCGCGCCTTCTGGTTCGAGAAGGGGTGGAGACGCACGCGCTGGTTTATGCCGAACATCCACAGGATATGATCGACGATATTCGCGAAGATATCCGCACTATTGAAGGGGATTTTTTAGAGCCGCAATCCTGGGAGAAGGCTGTTTCGGGCCTGCGGCCTGATCTCTGTTTCCATCTGGCCTGGAACACGACGCCCGGCGCATATCTGCACGACCGCATGAATCTGGATCTGGTGGCGGCATCGCTTCGGCTTGCGCAGATTCTGGCGCGCTCCGGGTGCCGCCGCCTCGTTTCAGTCGGAACGTGTTTTGAATATGACGTATCAACAAAAATTTTAAGCGAGTCGTCGCCGACCCGCCCGCGCACGCTGTACGCGGCCTGTAAACTCTCGCTTCTGACCGCGCTCGACGCGTTTTGCCGGGAGAGTGGAATGTCGTTTGCGTGGCCGCGGTTGTTCTATTTGTACGGGCCGGGTGAACATCCGCGGCGTCTCGTGCCGACACTGATTCAATCGTTTTTGGAGCACCGCGCGGCAGATCTGACATCCGGTGACAAAATCCGGGATTACCTGCATGTCGAGGACGTGGCGTCGGCCCTGTGGGCGGTTGCGCGAAGTGATCTGGGCGGTCCCGTGAATATCGGATCGGGATCGGCGCTGACCATCCGGGACCTGGCGGAAGAGATCGCATCTCTCGTCGGCGTTGCCAATCTTGTGCGTTTCAATGCCCGTCCGGACGATCCGGCCGATCCCCGATGTGTTCTGGCCGACAACCGGAAGCTCATGGACAGCGGTTGGAAACCAACTTATAACTTGAAAGACGGATTACGGAACACCATTCGGTGGTGGAAAGGACGGCCGGACCATGCGCAGTAAACGAGTTCGAACCATGTCGAAAACTTTTCCGGGGGGCTATCCACCGGAATACGGCGCACAGACCCTTGATATTTCGGTTCGCGGCCGCCGCCGTTCCGTAGACATCTATTCGCCTGAAGGTCGTGATCTTCTCGCGCGGCTCTGGACGAGATCCGGCTGGCAGAATAAATTCACATACGACATCACATGGCTTGGAATTCCGATCATCCAGTTGCCGGAAGATATCCTGATCATGCAGGAGGTCATCTACAAAGTCCGCCCGGACTGGATCATCGAGACCGGCACGGCGCATGGCGGCACGGCCGTATTTTACGCGTCGATTCTTGAACTGCTTGGTCGAGGCCACGTCTTGTCGATTGATGTCGAAATCCGAAAATACAACCGACTGGCGATTCAGAGCCATCCGATGAGCAAACGTATCACGCTGGTGGAGGCGGGTTCCACGTCCGCCGCAGCGCGGTCCGCCGTGCGCAAACACATCAGGCCGAAAGACACAGTCCTGGTCTGTCTGGATTCAAACCACACGAAGGCGCATGTGCTCCGCGAACTGGAGATTTATTCGCGTTGGGTTTCGCCGGGAAGTTACCTGGTGGTCTTTGACGGCGTTATGGAATGGGTGGCGGACGCGCCGAGCGCAAAACCGGGCTGGATGTCTGACAATCCGACGGCCGCCGTCCGGACATTTCTGGCTCGCCACCGGGAATTTGAAATCGATTCGTACTACAACCGTCTCGGCGTCACGTATTGTCCCGGAGGATTTTTGCGGAGAAAGCCGGACTGATTTTCATGGCCGAAAATCCCACCGTCAGCGTCGGGATGCCGGTCTACAACGAAGGCCGGTTTCTGGCTCCGGCCCTCGAATCGGTTCTCGCCCAGGATTTGAAGGATTTCGAACTCATCATCTCGGATAACGCCTCGACCGACGGCAGTTCCGACGTGTGTGCGGAATTTGCGCGGCGCGACGCGCGGATTCGCTACAACCGAAATCCGGAAAATCGCGGACAGGTCTGGAATTTTAATCGTGTGTTTGAATTGTCAGCCGGAAAATATTTCATGTGGACCGGCGCGCATGATCTGTGGCATCCCTCGCTTCTCACGCGGTGCCTGTCCGTCCTGGAGTCGGATCCGTCAGTTGTGATGTGTTATCCGCTGATCACCTGCATCGATGAGGAAGGCCGTCCCCTTCCGGTTGAACCGACACGCATGGATACGCGGTCTATGGGTGTATCCTCACGATTAAATTGCGTCATCTGGGGGCTGAACCGCTGCGATCTCATCTACAGTCCCATCCGCCGTTCGGCGCTCCGACATTCGCGGCTGATCCGGCCGACGTTGAGTCCGGACAATATCATTGTTGCAGAACTGTCGCTGGTCGGCTCGATGGCATTTTTGCCGGAGCCTCTGTTCTTTTTACGCTACATCCGGAAAGACGAAACGTATGCCGAAGTGGTTCGGAGGGGCATGGCAACGTACAGTTCCAAGCCTCCTCTGTTTTTCTTTCCAAGCTGGCGATTTTTCGGGGAGCACATTCTGGCGGTTCTGCTGGCTCCGGTCAAGATTGACCGCAAGCCGGTCCTGCTTGCGAGCGTGCTGTTTGGCGTGCTGGCCCGCCGGAGCAAGCACATGATGCACGACGTGACGTTATTTCTGAAGCGGCTTGCCGGATTAAATTAGTTTCCATCCATGCTGTTCAATTCTCTGAGTTTCCTTATTTATTTTCCGGTCGTGACCATGCTCTATTTTGCGATCCCGCATGGGTACCGCCGGTTTCTCCTTCTGTCCGCCAGCTGTATCTTCTACATGGCTTTTATCCCCGTCTATATCCTGATCCTGATATTTACGATTTTCGTGGATTATTTTGCCGGAATTTTCATTGAGAATGCTTCAGGCCGGGCCAGAAAAGTTTATCTGGTGTTCAGTATTCTGGCCAACGTGGGGGTTCTGGCCGTATTCAAGTACTACAATTTTTTTATAGATAACGTTGACGCGCTCGCCGGAATTATTTCCTGGAATTGTCATATTCCGAGCCTGTCCATTATTCTGCCCATCGGTCTGTCCTTCCACACGTTCCAGGCCATGAGCTACACGATCGAAGTGTACCGGGGCAGATACAAGGCCGAACGAAATTTCATCATCTATGCCCTATACGTGATGTTTTATCCGCAGCTTGTGGCCGGACCCATTGAACGGCCGCACAATTTAATTCACCAATTTTATGAGGAGCACCGGTTTGAGTGCGAACGGGTCGCACAAGGGTTGAAGTTGATGTTGTGGGGGATGTTCATCAAAGTTGCGATTGCCGATCGATTGGCCGTGTATGTCAACCAGGTTTACTCTCAGCCGGCGCACTATTCGGGCCTCCCGCTCATGATCGCGACAGTGTTTTTTGCGTTTCAGATATATTGCGACTTCTCGGGCTATTCCGATATCGCGATCGGCGCGGCGCAGGTGATGGGATTCGAGCTCATGCAAAATTTTGACCGCCCGTATTTTTCAAGGTCTGTATCGGAATTTTGGTCGCGATGGCATATCTCCCTGTCCACCTGGTTCAGAGATTATTTTTATATCAGTCTGGGCGGCAACCGCGTCCCGGCTTGGCGCTGGTATTTGAACCTTTTTCTGACTTTTCTGGTGAGCGGGTTGTGGCACGGGGCGAACTGGACATTTGTCGTCTGGGGGGGCTTGAACGGGTTCTATCTTATTTTTGCGATCTGGACCCGGCAGATCAGACAACGGTGTGTTGAGAGAATAGGTTTGTCCGGGTTTCCGAAAGTGTATACGGCGTTTCAGATCGCCTGCACGTTTTCATTGATCTCGGTGAGCTGGATATTTTTCAGGGCCCGGAATATGACGGATGCGCTGTATATTCTGACGCATTTGTTTTCCGGCGTTTATGGTGACATCATGTATGCCCTGTCGCATATTTCAGGTTTGCGAGATCGCTTCAGCACGGTCTTCAACCGTATTCTGTTGGGCTGGAATCACAGGGAGTTTCTTGCCGCAGTGACCGGCATCGCGGCGTTGTGGATTGTTGAATGGTTCCAGAGCAATGGTGACATCCGGGACACGCTTTTTGGGAGGCCGCGCTGGTTCCGATGGATGGTGTATTACTCCATCCTCGGACTGATCTTGAAATTTGGAGTGTTCGGCATGACCCAATTCATCTATTTTCAATTTTAGACATGAGTGAACGTGACGAGCTGAAGCGTTTTGCCTGCAAGTTCGGGCTGTTTTTATCGCCGTTTCTGATTCTCTCCATATTCCCCCTTGCGGTATTGTTCAAATCCGGCGAGTTTATAAATCTTGATCGGGTTGTCCGGGAGCAGGCGCAAACCCGCCGCGGTGTATTATTGGGACTGGCCTACTCGGATCCGGAAAAGTATTTCAAAACAAAATCCGTACTGGAACGGAAGCCAAAACTGCTTGCGCTGGGCAACTCCCGTGTCTTGCAGTTCCGTTCCGAATTGTTCAGGGACACGGCAAACTTCTACAATGCGGGCGGCGGCGCGCGGCGGGTCGAACATCTTGATGAATTGTTGCGCCAGATTCCCCCGGATGCGACCCCGAGCGTCATCATTCTCGGATTGGAACAATCATTTTTTGATCCATTCAGGGTTTGCAAGACCATGGAAGAATTTCAGTATAATAGTCCGCCGTCCCGAGTGGCAGTCCTGGAAAGCTTCTGGAAGGTCTATAGCGACTACTCTCATCATAAATTCATGCTGATGGATTTGTTTGCGGGCGTTGACGAAC
>JAHFCY010000273.1 GCA_023249255.1 Candidatus Lindowiibacteriota bacterium
GGCCAGACGGTCCGCTATCCGGTTGATTCCATCCCGCGATTGAACCTGATCCTGCCAGTGTAGGCGCGTTAACCGAGGTGTCGTACCGGAACACGGTAATAGATGTTCCGACCGTCTCACTTGCCTCACTCGTCCTCTGGCTGGACGTGGCAACAACCACAATGAAACTCTCGCTGACAGCCATATCTAGAGAACTGATCCCATAACCCAGAGTCCCCATTGTGTCCGGAAGGGTTGTAATCACCGCTCGGAAATCACCGATAGTGCCCAAGGATGACGCAGACGATCCTGTTGCATAGTATAAAACGACCCGGGAATCAGTACCCAGCGCCGCAGCCACTACGACTGTATCGTTCGCCGTAAGCCCGATTGCCGTAAGAGCCACCGCGGTACCCGCAGCCTTGGAATACTTCTGCGAGGTAGCTCCGTATGTGCCCGCCTCTACATCGATGTCGCTGGCTTTACCAAAACTGACATAGACCTTTCCATCAGAACCAACCGCAACATCCGCTCCGGGACCACTCGTACCAGTCACGGCGCTATTGATCACCTTCGTATCCTGCGCCGCAAATGCCGGAGTCAAAACCAACGCGGCCGCTATCACTGCCGCAAACAAAATCATTCCGTGCTTCAAGATGTAACCCCCCTTTGAAATTCTGCTCCTAAGTTAGCCTTCATTGCAAAACAGTTCGGAGCATTGCTTGGGTATTCTCTATAGTTAAAAAGCCTCGCAAACTCATCGCAAGCGATTCGTCTGCGCTCCCCGGCGCCCGAAGGCGTGGGGGACGTAAGCTCATTCGCTCCGGCCCGCTAAGCAGGACGGAACTGTTGCCCGAACGACACCTTACAGACTCCAACCGTTCGGGTAATTAGCCAACTGTACCAAAAAGGCGGATCATGTCAAGTTTTTTTGAAAAAATATTTTTGGGGAGGGTCAGGAGACAGGATGTGGGAGGTATGCGGTTGAATATTTCATAAGGAATCCAGGAACGCAGGAGAAAACAAAGTCGGATATGTTCATGGCTTCCTGGATTCCTTATAATTTTTCAGAGGAAAGTGAATTGTTACCTGCCTTCCAAACTCACTGTTTGCGCGAGGCGAGAAACCCTCCGACGATGGCAATGATGGGTCGGGCTCTATTTTCCAAGCTGGTATAGAACGTCAGGACAGAAATCTGCACTATTTGGCCAGCAGATCGTCCCGATTTCGGGGTTGACTCGAACTCTTTTGAAGTAATCTTTCCTTCTCAGTTTTTTAAATATAGTGCTTCCATCGGAACTTAATCTTTCAATTCGATTTTTTAAATCGACTCGTTTTACTCTCCTGTTGTCAAATGCGATTTTTAAGACGTAATCCTCAACGTATTTGACATCCGTTACAGTTCGCATGGTCCGGTCACCTCCTCAATCCAACGGTTGAATTTTACTCGGCCTTTTTCCATGTCGGGCCAATTCCCAATCCTCCATAAGCTTCTTCTGGTTTTTCTTCGCCCATTCCTTAATCAGCCTTAACGCCCTTTTTGAGAATTTGCCCTCCAAAACCCTCAGTCCCTTGACCGATATTTTGGCCGACTTACCGCCATAGGTTGCATGGAAGTGCGGCGGATCGTGATCGTCATAAAACATCGAAATGACGATCCCAAAGAATCTACAAATTTCCGGCATCGTTTCGTTGGCTCCCTGTTGATCTCCAATCTAAAGATACCAAATATCTGTTCCATTTCATAATCCGTCGCTGAATTTTTGGGTGTGGGGGTGGGCAGAAGGATGAAGAAGGCGGAATAAGGGGGCAGAGTGAGGCGTTGAATTCCACCGGCCATTTTCGCGTTGACTTATCCGCCGATTGTTTCTACGGTCTCGCTATGAATTTCCCCGGTCTTTGCCCCCGCGCCACCCGCGTAGCCGCGGCCCTTGTTCTTCTGTCTCTCTGCCTTCTTCCCCCTTCTTCATCCTTCTCCCGCCTTCTCCCCCCTTCCCCCGCCTTCTTCCAGGACACCTTCCCCGGCCCCGGCCTCAATCCCGCCGCCTTCGACACCCGCTTCGCCGATTTCGCCCTCCGAAACGGCAATCTGATCCTCCGCTACTCCTCCGCCCAAGTCGCCAGTCCGTCGGGCATCGAATGCACGCCGCCCGCTGGGGACTCGGACGCGGCCGAGAGAACCATCAACCTCTCGTTCCTCGGCGGCGGGTCTGAACTGTCAAACTCCCTGTTCATCTGTTACGCCGTCGGACCGGGCTGGGGTCTGTCTCTGCCGACCCTGCCTTCCATGCCCTCATCCAACGACCGCACCGGATACATCATCCGCCCCATCCGCCATGGCGATGGGACCAACGAAGTCAAATTCTACCGAAACGACTTCGGCTGGGTTAAAGAAATCAAAAACGACTGGACCCTGCCCGCCAATCCCGTCACCACGATTCGCCGCGCCGTCATCCGCCATCGAAGAAACGGCGAACACCACATCGCTCTGACGTTCGACACGGGCCTTCCATTCGAAAAAATCTACGACTTCGCCGACTCGTCCTACCCTCCCGACACGATCCACCGGGGAATTCAATTGATCGCCAAAGGCCACACTTACTCCTCCATCGACCTCGACATCCGCACCGACACATGGACCGTCAGCGAATCCCCCTCCCCCTTTCTCCCGCCTTCTCCAGTCTTCTCCAGTCTTCTCCAGTCCTCTCCCGCCTTCTCCCGCCTTCTCCAGTCTTCTCCCGCCCCCCTTCCATCCCCTTCCTCCCCTGCCCTGACAGACGACGCGCTGGACAGCATGGGACTGGCCGACATGGATCAACACAATTATTACGAGGCGTCCGTTCATCTGTCGAAGGCGCTGGATATGCGAAAGAAGAAGTACGGGCCTGAAGATCTGAAAGTGGCCGAAAGCCTCGACCATCTCGGAAAGCTGTACACCAACAAGAATTTCGCAGAAGCGGAACGCTATTACGTCGAATCGCTGCGGATCCGCACGAAAAAATTCGCGCGGGCGGGTCCCGGCCTGCTTCCGAGTCTCGACGGCCTGATCGACGTGTACTGCGTCGAGGAAAAATACGCCGAGGCGGAGCCGCTGTTCAAACTCGAATTGACCATCATGGAAAACACTTCCGGAACCGACAGCCGCGAACTGGCGGCACGCGCAACCAAATTGGCCATGATCTACGCCGGCAAATTGAACCGGCCTGGAGACGCCGAGCCGCTGTTCAAACAGGCGCTCGATCTGCGGGAAAAAAATCTGCCGCCCGACAGCCTGGACCTCGAAGCCGCCGTGTTCAATCTCGCGGCGGACTATCACGTGGAGGGGCGATTCGCCGAGGCGGAGACCCTGTACCTGCGCGCGCTGGCGATCAAGGAGCTAGCCCTCGGAAAGGATCACCCAGACGTGGCCGGCAGTCTGTCCAAACTCGCGAGACTCTACGTCACTCTGAACCGCTTCGCCGAAGCCGAACCGCTCTTTAAGCGCGTGATGGACATCCGTCAAAAATCTCTCGGACAGGACCATCCGTTCACCTGGGAAAGCATGAGGGACATGGCCCAGCTTGATATGAGGGAAGGCCGCGACGCGGAGGCGGAAGGGCTGTACAAACTCATTCTCAACATTCAGGAAGAACATCTCGGCCCGGACAATCACGACGCGGCCGTGACCATGAACGACCTGGCGTCGTTTTATTCGTCCCAGCGCCGTTTCGCCGAAGCTCTTCCCCTGTACAAAAATTCCCTGCGGATCATGGAAAAAGAGTTCGGCCGGAACGGCCCGGACGCCGATTTGATCATGTCCAATATTGCGATGATCCATCTGGCCGAAAAGCGATACGCCGATGCCGAACCCCTGTACAAGGAGTTGTTGTCGTACAGGACCAAACGGCTGGGAAAAAATCACGCGGACGTCATCGACGCGCTGGACAGGCTTGCGATCATCTGCGCAAAACTGAACCGCCCGAAAGAGTCGAAGACCTACGCCGAACGGGCGAAAAAAATCCGGGAAAAAATCGTCCATTGACCAACAACTTCGGCAGTTGATATTCTCCGGATAATTTCA
>JAHFCY010000274.1 GCA_023249255.1 Candidatus Lindowiibacteriota bacterium
CGGTTGTCGGACAGATTGGTCCGTTGGATCGGAAGCGCCTCCCGCCACCCGCATCAGGTCGGGCTCGAATGACATTAATTGTGTCGGATGGATTGTATCTCGGCGATGGACCGATTGAATCCATTACGAGAGATGAGATAGGCGGGCCGGTTTTCGCCAAAGCGGCGCAGTTGCTGGAGGCGGTTGTGCAGGCATGTCAGAAATGAAGAACACCACAACCGCACCATGATCTGAATTTTCCGAACCGCCACAAAACCCCGCACTTTTTTCTTGTTTCCCGGGTTGAATTGTGATTCCATGATTTTGAAGAAAAAAATTAAATAAAGCGGAGGTGGTCGCGGATGCCGGGCTGGGCGATTTGGGCGGGTTTGGGCGTTGTCATTTTGCTGTTCATGGTCATGTACAACCGGCTGGTGGGCTACCGGGTCGAAACGGAAAATTCCTGGAGCCAGATCGACGTTCAGCTCAAACGGCGGCATGATCTGATTCCCAACCTTGTGGAAACCGTCAAGGGCACGATGAAATTCGAGCAGGAGACTCTGACGAAGGTCATGCAGGCCCGGGCGTCGGCCGTGGGCGCGGGGAACATGCGGGACCGCGTGAAGGCCGAAGGCGAAATTTCCGGGCTTCTGGGCCGGCTCATGGCGGTGTGGGAGAATTATCCCGATCTCAAATCCAACAAAAACGCGCTGGCCTTGCAGGAGGAACTCACATCGACTGAAAATCGCATTGCCTACTCCCGCGGCCATTACAATGATGTGGTGGCGAACTACAATACAATAATTCAGCAACTCCCGACCAACATCATCGCCGGGATGTTCAATTTTACGAGCAAAGAATTTTTTGAAGTTCCGGAGGCGGAAAAAGAAGTTCCCAAAGTCAGTCTGTGACCTGATCCCGCCGCCGAATGCTTCAGCCCTTACCCGCTGAAACGGTATACGAGGCGCAGGAGCGTGCGCGCCGGGATACGCGACTATTGCTGTTTGTGCTGATCGTCCTCTATATCGTTTTTTTCAATCTTCTGGCCTTTCCCGCCATGCTGTTTCTATCGCCGGGACACCTGACACACGCCCCGGCACATTTCAGAAAATGGTCCGCTATTGCTTCCGCGCTGGCAGTTCTGGCCGCGTGGCTTCAGTATCGGTCGGCGAAAAACGTGCCGCTTGATATAATTCTGAACCGGCTGGGGGCGCGGCCGGCGGATACCAAGGACGATTATCACCGTCGATTCATGAATGTGATCGAGGAGGCCGAGGCGGCGACGGGGATACGGCCCATCCGCGCCGTGGTGATCCCCACCGTCGGATCCAACGCGTTTTCGGCGGAAGACGGGGAGGGAAACACGGCGATTGGTGTGACGGAAGGTGTGGTCTCGAGGCTCAGCCGATCACAGCTCACGGCCGTTGTGGCGCACGAAACGTCGCACCTTGCGGATGGCGATGCGCGACTGAAAACGCTGGCCTGCTCCATGCCGGGTGTTTTTTATACGATACAGGGCTGGGCATCGGTTAATGACTGCGAGAAGTATCGGCTCCACAGCGCACGGCTGGGTGCAAATGCCCGCGCCGATCTTTTCCGGCTCGCTGTCTGGTTCATATCCGGCACCGGTTATATTCTGACCAGATGCGTCTACATGGCCATTTCGCGTCAGCGCGAACACATGGCCGACGCGCACGCGGTCCAGATGTGCAAGGATCCGTTGTCGATGGCCGAGGCGCTCTACAGGATTTCCGGCCGATACCGCGGCGGGGAAGATATTCCGGAAGGGTATTCCGCGCTGTTTATCATAAACCCGCAATTTTCCGCGCTGGACGATCAACAGGGAATCATTGCCAATTTGTTCAGCACTCACCCGCCGAGTTCCGATCGGATCAATCTGATGTTGAGTTGGGCCAAGGCGGACATCAGCGCACTGAAGAAGAAACAGGATCAGGCCGGGCCGGCCGAAAAATTGACTGACAGGGCGGAACTTGTGGGAGGTTTGCCCGCGGCTGAGGCGCCCCCGATGTATTATATAAATCGCGATGCCGAGTGGGCCGGACCTTACGCGCCGGAACAACTGTTTGCCTTCGACTTTTTTACGCCCAATACGTGGGTTTGTCCGGTGAATTCGGAACACGTCACGCCGGCTTCCGATCAAACTCCGCTGCTTCAAATCTTTCAGCACGGTCTGCCGGCGATACCGCCACCCGCGGCGTCTCCACCTGATTTTTTCTGCCCGCGATGCCGCGTTCAACTCACCGAGACGTCCTACGAGGGAGCGGAGGTCTTCACCTGCCCATTTTGCAAGGGATATTTGCTTGGCGCCGCTGTAATCGAACGCATCATCGTGCGGCACGACAAGACATTTTCGCCGAATGAGATCTCCGGATCGCAACAATGGAAGAAAGCCGTGGAACACAATGCAAGTGACGCCTGCGCGTTTCCCGAAATCCGGTGTCCTGCCTGCCACGGCGTGATGTGGAAGGTGTTTCATTCCTTCCTGATCCGAGTAGTGATCGATCGCTGTTCCAACCCGGCCTGCCGGTCAATCTGGTGCGATACTGGAGAGATCGAGGCGATCCAGATTCTGGTGGAAGAAACTTCGGAGGAATAAAACCAGGAGCGGATCAGCGTTTCAAGCGGATGCCGTAGGGTGTGGTCTTGCCGGAAGCGAGTTGTTCGGCGAATTCCTGGGTCAGCATGTTGATGTTGGAATTGAAGATGTGGTTGCCGACGCCGAAATCTCCGTTTGCGGCCACTTTGTCGGAGATGTTGTCATCCATCATCTGCGTGAACATCTGCGTCGCGTGACTGTTGCTGCCAAAGAGGTCCTCGTCCTCCTCGGGTTCAGGGATGGTGCTTCGCATGGTTTTTAAGACTTGCCGGACGAGGATCGACTCCATGCCATCGGCGCTTTTTCGTAGGTCTTCGCGTTTTTGCAGGTAAATGTCCTTGAACGTCGGCTCAAGGGGCTTGGGTTTGAGGCCGTCGTCGAGCGGCATGGCCTTTTGATCGTCGGGCATGTCGATGAAGGGCGCGGCCGGTTTGAGCGGGATGGGCGTGCCGCCCGGTTTGTGAATGAGGATGTCGGATCGATTGAGCGGGACGAATCCGACGGACATTACTTTCCGGCCCTCCGATTGAGTCTCATCAGATCAGAACGATGTCGGCAAACAGCGCGCCGGCAGATTTCATGGCCTGCAGAATCGAAATGATGTCGCGGGGCGTCGCACCGAGATTGTTGAGAGCCTTGACGACATCGGAGACGGACGCGCCGTCGGGTATGTTGGCGACACGGTCGTTGGGATTCGAGGTGGCGCCGGAATTCTGCTGTTCGGTGACGTTCACGGTCAGGTTTCCATGAGAAACGCCGACGTGCGCGACGCGGACGTTTTCGCCCATGATGACCGTGCCGGTGCGTTCGTTGATGACGATGCGCGCTGGCATGTCCGGCTCGACTTCGAGATCCTGCAAAATCGCGAGAAACGTCACCGGATCGTTCACGAATTTTTCCGGCAATTTTACGAAGACCGCCTGCGGATCAAGGGCCTGCGCCAGCTGGGCCGCGAAGGCTTCGTTGACCGTGGCGACGAGTCGCGAGGCGGTGATGAAATCAGCGGCGTTGAGCAGGAGCCGGATTCCGCCGTTCTGGATCGGCATTTCCGACACCACGTCGCGTTCGATGATGGCGCCTTTCGGGACGAGCGCCGAAACCGGATGGTTGCGCGTAACGCGGCCCGCGCCGCCCTGTTTCGGATTAAATCCCCCGATGGAGATGTTGCCTTGAGCGACCGCGTAGACTTTGCCGTCGGCGCCCATGAGCGGCGTCTGAAGAAGCACCCCGCCCTGAAGGCTTGCGGCGTCGCCGATGGACGACACCTCGATGTCCATCTGATCTCCGGACCGGACAAACGGCGGCAATGTGGCGGTAATGAGCACGGCCGCCACGTTGTTGACGCGGATGCTGCCGGGGCTGATCGACACGCCGAATCGCTGGAGCATGTTGGCGATGGATTGAAGCGTGAAGAGGGAGCGGGTCCCGTCGCCGGTGCC
>JAHFCY010000275.1 GCA_023249255.1 Candidatus Lindowiibacteriota bacterium
CCGCGGGTCGAGGCAGAAGATCGTGTTTGGAAAGATACGGCAGATGAGCAATCGTTGCGGCCGAGCGGATGTGATTGTCCGGCAGGCGCTGGGACCGGAAAAATTCGCGTGCGTGCGGATGAAACGGGGCCAGGATAAATCGGAAAAATCGCGCGGCGGCGTCATCCTGCATGTGCCGGACGGACGATTCGGTCAGGCCTTGGAGACGGTCCCAGGCGGACCCCACGGATGCCCCTACTTTTTGCCGGGCCAGAGATAAACGACGGGAGCGGACACGAAAATGGACGAGTAGGTTCCGACGAGAATGCCGATGAAGAGAGTCAGCGACAGACCCTCCAGGACCGGTCCACCGAGAAAATAAAGCGCGAGGACGGCCAGAAGCGTCGTCACGCCGGTGACGACCGTGCGGGACAAGGTCTGGACAATGCTCGTGTTGATCACGTCCTTGAGGGACGCGCCCCGCATGCCGGCCATATTTTCGCGGATGCGGTCGTAGACGACGATGGTGTCGTTCAGAGAGTAGCCGATGAGCGTCAGGATGGCGGCGATGAGGTTGATGTCGTATTCGTAGCCGAGGACGGACATGAGGGGAATCATCGTCATCGAGTCGTGAAAGAGCGTGATGATGGCGCCGATGCCGTACCGGAATTCAAACCGCACCCAGACGTAGGCCAGCATGGCCAGAAGGCTCAGGGTGACGACGAGGGCGGCCTGCCGGCGAAGCTCGGCGCCGACGCGGGATGAGACCTGGTCGGTTTTGATGAGCACAAACGATCCGGTGTAAAACAAGTCGTTCAAGATGGCGCCCAATCCGGACGACGGGGACAATCCAGCCTGCTGGACGGCCTCGTCTACCGACGCATAGAGTGCGCGGGATTCCTTGCCCGTGATAATTTTTCGAATGGCCGGCATGTATTCTTCCGAGAAAATGAACGGATACATCTTCAGGATTTCGGCCGACAGTACGTCGGGTTTGTCGGCGAAGGGGCGCAGGTCGGTCTGAAGCTCTTCGAGGGCCGGCGCGCGCAGGAGGAATTTGGCTTCAAAAGGTTTTGGATCGGCGCCTGCTTCGCGCAGGATCGGAGAAAGATCCGAGGTCGCGCGCGCGTCGGCCATGCGCGTGATGAGCTTGCGGGTCAGGCGGCTTACGGCCTCCCGCTGAACCAACTGGAACAATTTTTTTTCTTCCGGGATGGAGTTCAAATCAGTCTTGCCCGCGACCTGGCCGAATTGTTTTGCAAGCCGGGTCTGGAGGCGAGCCGCCGTCACCTCGTTGATGTAATCCGGAATCGCCTTGCGGACCGCCTCGGCCGTCAGCGGTCCCTGGGCCTCAATCCGGCGATAGAAGTCGTCGTCGAACGCCGGAAAGGAGGCGAGGCGTTTGCGAAGGTCGTCGACGGTGCTGACCGGCTCGCGGTCGACCGCCGCCCGGGCTTTTTCGACCAGCTCAAAGCCTTTGACCTGAATGACCACTTCGCCCTCGGAAACTTTTCCGATGTTCTGGACCTGGGACGAGGGATCCACGTCGAGCGCGGCCTCGCGGACGGCTGATAGCAAATCCGGGGTGGACGGCCGGTTGAATTTGAAGACGTGCACAATGCCGCCCGTGAAATCGACGCCGTAGGACAGCCCGCCCTTGGCGGCGACCCAGATCCAGCAAAAGACCATCGACGCGATGGACACGGCGAAAGCGATGTTTCGATTGCCGATGAAATCAAATTTAATTTTCGACGCCAGCGTGGGTGAGGGCGGTTTGGCCTGCCCGGCAGGTGGCGTCACGGGGCGTTTGGGCTCGGCCATGTCAGATGGATATGCTCGTGATTTCCGGCCGGCGAGTGCAGATCATGAAGAGTGTCTTGCATCCGTAGAGCGCCGTGAACATGCTGGCGAGGATTCCGACGATCAGCGTCACGGCAAATCCCCGGATGGCTCCGGTGCCGTATTTATAGAGCACGACGGCGGTGATGAGCGTCGTGAGGTTGGAGTCGAAGATGGTCAAGAAGGCGCGGTCAAACCCTGCGTCAATGGCCGACCGCAGAGTGCGGCCCGTCAGCAACTCCTCCTTGATGCGCTCATAGACCAGAACGTTGGCGTCGACGGCCATGGCGACGGTGAGGAGCAACCCCGCGATGCCGGGCAACGTCAGCGTGCCTTCCATGAGGGCCATCGATCCGAGGACGAGAATGATGTTGGCCAAAAGGGCCACCGTGGCGATGAGGCCGGAGAATTTGTACCAGACGATAACGAATCCGACCGTGAGCAGAAATCCAACCGCCGACGCGATCAGTCCCTTGTTGATCGAATCAAGTCCGAGGGAAGGCCCGATGGCGCGCTCTTCGATGATGCGCACCTCCGCCGGAAGGGCGCCCGCGTTGAGGACGACGGCGAGGTCTTTCGCCTCGTCCAGCGTGAATCGGCCTTCGATGACGCCGCTGCCGCCGGTGATGGCCGTCCGGATGACCGGCGCGGACTGGACGACGCCGTCGAGGACGATGGCCAGTTTGCGGTTGATGTTGCGGGAAGTGATCTCGCCGAATCGCGCGGCGCCCTCATCATTGAACTTGAATCCGACGTTTGGCGTGTTGGTCATCGGATCGTACTGGATATAGGCGTGCTCGAGTGTCTCGGCGGTCATCAGCATTTGTTTTTCGACCAGCCACGGGCGCGTGTCGGTGCGCCGGTGCGTGACCGGATCGCGGATGGTCTCGAACATGAGTTCGAATCCGTCCGGGACATTGCCGGCTTTGGCGGCGGGCAGAAGGTCGTCGTTGACGAGCCGAAACTCCAGGCGCGCCGTTTTGCCGATGATGGATTTCGCCCGCTCCGGGTCCTTTTCGCCCGGCAGTTCCACGACGATCTTGTCCTTGCCCGACTTGGAGATGGTGGGAGACGCCACGCCGAACTGGTCGACGCGGTTTGTAATGATCTGAATCGCCTTGTTGACCTCCTCGTCGACCTTGTCCTTCGGAATTCCCTCGGTCTCGACTTCCATCGTCAGAAGAATCCCGCCCTTGAGGTCGAGGCCCAGATTGATTTTTTCGGAGATCGGATACATGGCGATATAGGTGATGACCATCACCACGATATTGACGATGGATCGCCAGACGATGGATTTTTTCATGCCGCGGTCCGTTCGTGGGTGAGCCGCGCCAGATCAAGGACCAGACGCACTTCGCCCTCGCCAAGATTCATCCGGTCGGCGATGCCGGTTGGTGGGACACCCTCGGCGGCCTGCCGGATCACCTCTTTGTACGTTTCGTTGTTGAGTTCGGGCGGAAGCAAATAGGCACGGTGTTCGGGTTCGGCCGCGTCGGCCACGTCGGCCGGTCCCGCCTGGCGGAATGTCAGCGCATCCTCGACCGCCGGATCGTCCACGAACGCCTCAGCCATCCTCTGTTCTTCAAGAGCCGCGTCGGGGATGGGCTGCGGAATGGCCGGGGGCGGTCCTGCGGCCGGCCGGACCGGCTCGCGGCGCAGGGGTGCGGGAGCCGGAGGATTCACATCGGCGGAGCGGCGTTTCTCCGACGCGAGTTTTGCGAAGAAGGCGCGGGTTTCGGCGTCGATCTGGTTCTGCGATCGGATTTTGGGTTTTCGCATTCGCCGCACCATGGAGACGCCGAGAACGACGGCGCCGGCCGTGGCGGAAATGACCGCTGACACAAGCCACCCGTTCATGCCTGCCGCCGCGGGTTCAGCTTCAAGTTTCTTCTTTTGCGCCGGTGAGGCGGGTTCCTGCGGCGTCTGAAGACTTGCGAGATCTTTGGCCAGTTCGTCCATGTCCACCGTTCCGATGACTTCGCTGTACGTCGGCCCCGCCGGCCCGGCATCCGCCGCCACTTGCGGCGACTGTTGTTCCGCCGGCGCGCCCTGAGATTGAACGCCGGCACCGGCCGCCGCCGTCCCGGTTGTTGTTGTTGCGGGGCGGGAGCGCTGTTGTGAGGAAGTTCGCGGCTGGGCGGCCCTGCGCACATCGGCGAGAAGTTCTTCGATGTTCGGCAGTCCGGCCTTTTTGACCGATGCGGAT
>JAHFCY010000099.1 GCA_023249255.1 Candidatus Lindowiibacteriota bacterium
GGGGATCGACCGAAGGTCCGGATACGCTTTTTCGCCGAGGATTTCCGTCGCTTTCGGATTGACCGGAATGATCCGGTATCCCTCGTATTTCAAATACGATGCGACGAAATAACTCGGCCTTTGCGGATCGGACGAGAGGCCGATCATGGCGATTGTTTTCGATTCACCGAGAATTTGCCGGATGAGAGCGGGGTTCTGATACTTGTCCTGCAGGTGTTTCGGCAGGATCGAATTTAGCGAGATGTCGCACGCAAGGCTTGATCCAGATCCCACAGTAAATCCTCCAGGGTTTCCAATCCGACCGACAGCCGGATGAGTTCGGGGCCGACCCCGCATTTGACGAGGTCTTCGTCCGACAACTGCTGGTGCGTGGTCGACGCCGGATGAATGACGAGACTTTTCGCGTCCCCCACGTTGGCGAGGTGCGAAAATATTTGCAATGCTTCGATGAATTTCTTCCCGGCTTCCCTGCCGCCTTTGATGCCGAACGAAAAGACGGCGCCGGGGCCTTTCGGGGTGTATTTTTTTACGAGCGCGTGGAATGGATTGTCGGGCAGGCCGGCGTAGGCGACCCATTCGACGCGTTCGTGGTCATTCAGAAATTTGGCGACCGCCAACGCATTCTGAACGTGGCGGTCCATCCGGATCGACAGTGTTTCGAGTCCCTGAATCAGCAGAAACGCGTTGAACGGCGACAGACACGCGCCGACGTCCCGCAATGTCTCCGCACGGGCCTTCATCAAAAATCCGTAATGGCCGAACGTCTCGTAAAATCTCAAGTTGTGATACGAAGGCGACGGTTCGGCAATGCTTGGATAATGCCGATAATCGAAGTTGCCCGATTCCAAAAGCGCTCCGGCGATGGACGTGCCGTGGCCGCCGATGAATTTCGTCGCTGAATGGACGATGATGTCGGCTCCAAAATCCATGGGACGGCAAAGATAGGGCGTGGCGAATGTGTTGTCGAGGATGAGCGGAATGCGTTTCGATTTCGCGATTTTGGAAACGGCCTCGATGTCGAAGACACTGCCTTTCGGATTGCCGATGGTCTCGCCGTAAAAGGCGCGGACCTTCGGATTCCACGCCTTCTCAAAATTCATCGGATCGGCCGGATCGACGAAATGGACGGTGAGTGAAAGTTTTTTGAACGTGTGGACGAATTGCGTGTAGGTTCCGCCGTAGAGGTGCGCGGAGGCGACGAGTTCGTCGCCGGGCTGAAGCAGGGTCGAAAGGGCGATGTACTGCGCGGCCTGGCCGCTGGCCGTGGCGACGGCGCCGGCCGCGTTTTCTAGTGAGGCAAGACGCTCCTCGAAAACCGCAGTCGTCGGGTTCATGATGCGCGTGTAGATGTTGCCGTACTGCTTCAACTCAAAAAGCTGTGCGGCAAAATCGGTGTCCTCGAAAACGTAGGACGTCGTCTGGTAAATCGGTACCGCACGTGATCCGGTTGCGGAGTCGGGAATGTGTCCCGCGTGGAGCATGCGGGTTTCGAACCCGAATTTTCGTTTGGCCTCGCTCATGCGGTCACTTCTATCTTAATTGGATCAGGCGCGCACGAATTTTCCGGCCTTGGTTCGCCGGCGGAGTTTTTCCGCCTTGGACGGAGACACGAGTTTCGGCCGATCGCGCCGGGCGGTGACCATGCACAAAAATCCGAACGGCTCGTTGCCGGTCTGATGGAACTGATGGATGACGTTTTTGCCAATGTAGACGGCGTCAAACGGCCGGAGTGCATGGACTTTATTTTTAAGAAATAGTTTTCCACGTCCGCGAATGACGACAACGGCGTGCCGGTGCCTGTGACACTCGAGGCTCGAGTATCCGCCGTTTTTCATTTCAAAATAACGGACCTGAAACGGCAGGTCGGATTCCCGGTGGCCGAGCACGACCCGCCGCACGATGTTTTTGAATCCGCTCCCGGTGGGTTTGTAGACCAGCGTCGGCACATCCTGCCAGCGGAAGTCGCTCTTGGATTTGATCACGGAAGAAGAAGGAGAAGGGGTCATTCTGACACTTTGACACTTTCGCCGGTCATGCATCCACACCGAGAAAGGTCCGAATGATCGGTGCCATCCGGTTGGCTTCGAGAAAACACGCGTCGTGACCGTAAGTAGTCTGAATGGTTTCGTGGTGAACTTCCCGTCCGGCCATTTTCAGCGCGTCGGACAGTTCGATCGAGCGGTCGACGGGATAGAGCCAGTCGGAGGTGAAAGACAGGACGAGAAATTTTGCGCGCGTGGATTTGAAATGCCGCGCCACCGCGGGCCGGATGTCTCCGTCGCGGAAATCCAGCGTTGTCCGCGGGCGTTTCCCGCGGGCGTTTCCATCGGTCAGATCAAAATAGTCGATGGCTTTCGTGATGTAGAGATAGGAATTCGGATCGAATCGATTCACGAATACTTTGCTCTGATGCTGAAGATACGTTTCGACCTGAAATTCGGGCGCAAAGTCGAAAGCGTATCGGCCGTTGCCGGCGCTTCGCCTGCGGCCGAACTTCGCGTACATCGTCCGGCCGCTCAAATACGAGATGTGCCCGATCATTCGCGCGACGGCTAATCCGCGGGCGGGAAACACCCGGCCGTAATACTGTCCGCCGTTCCAGTCGGGATCGCTCATGATGGCGCGCCGGCCGACATCCTGAAGCGCTATATTTTTTGGAGACTGATAGGCGGCCGTTGCGATCGGCACCACACAGCGGACGGATTTCGGATAGTCGACCGCCCACTGAAGCGCCATCATGCCGCCCATGGACGCGCCCGAGACCGCGAGAAGCCGCCGGATGCCGAGGTGATCGACAAGGGTTTTTTGCGCGCGGACCATGTCGCGCAACGTCACGACGGGGAACGACAGGCCATAGGGCCGCCCTGTTGCCGGATCAGTGCTGGCCGGCCCGGTCGTTCCGCGGCACCCGCCCAAAACGTTGGCGCAGATGACAAACAGTCGGTTTGTATCGAATGCCTTGCCCGGACCGATCATGTTGTCCCACCACCCCGGTTTGGAGTCGTGCGCCGAATGTTTGCCTGCGGCGTGATGGTCGCCCGATAGTGCGTGGAACACGAGGACGGCGTTGGACCGCGCGCGATTGAGCCGGCCGTACGTTTCGTAGACCTGCGTGATGGGTCCGAGTTTCCGGCCGGAGTCGAGATTCAACAGAGGGCGAGACTTGAAGGAAACAACCGTCTGTTGCCTGACCATGCCGACGGATCCGTCCGCCCCGCTTGGGATTTCTTGGTCTTGCATGGTCGGAAAATTACTTTTTCGCTGCTCCAAGTGCAAGGCGGCGATTACGTCCTGACATTCTTTTCACTTCAATGAGAACTTCCGCCCCCTTGGATAGCGTCAGAATGACTCCACCGAGAACTCTCAAATCTCGTAATCCGCCGCCAGTGCATCCCAATCAATCTCTGCGATCTTTGCACGGCTCTCCTCAGAAATAACAGGATGAGGTTCATCTTGGTGCCACACGATGACGAGGCCGCGTGGGGCCTTGTCCTTTTGAAACAAGACAAAGAGGGCGGCAAACTCGATTTCCGGTAGTAAGACAATTGGACGAGATGTGGTCTACGGGCTCACGATCCTCTTCCGCTCGGAGACGGTGATCCTCAGTTCAACGATATGCACAGGCCATTCGCCAAAGATCACCCGTACCCGGCAGGGCAATCTTTCCACGTGCCTGTGGTTCAACTCCTCGTCCGGGTAACCCTCCAATAGTCCGGCGTACGTCTGTGAAACGTTATAGTGCAGAGAGGATATCGTGTAACCGGACTGCAATGTAATTTCAAGCAAGGAATGCCAGTCATCAAAAAAGTTCATCTTGGCACCACCCGTGCGGGTCTGATTGCAACACATCAGCGTCCGGCCGAATTTGAAACCTGAAAGGCGGTCCGCCGTATGCATGCGTTTGGCGGACATTTTTGCCGCAAACTTGGCTAGAAGTCATTTCAAAACCGGATATTTTCTACCCATTTAAGCATTTTCCCTCGGGAAAAAGTGTCGAAAATGCCGACAGAAATGACTTCTAATGAAGCGCCGTACGTATACGTTCTTCATAATTAGGATATTGCCGGATTAGGTGATTGACTAATTGCCCTTTGTTCTGTAGCAATTGTCGGAATCCTTCCGTGTTGAGACCAAGCCGCCGTGTGCATGTATCTGCAATAGTCGTTGGAGTTCTAAGTCCTCTTCGTTGAGCCACGACTTACACTGCTTCTGTATAATTTCTTCCGGCACGAAACACCTCCTCGCACACAGACAAGACATCCGCCAGTCCGCGCGGGAGATTGGAACTTCTAACTGTTTGCGACACATCGTTCCTATGTGAAATAGTAGATATACTATCAAGGGTTGGCGATTCAGGTGATGGCTTGTTACTTCGATAAAAACTGTAGGTGAGTAAGCGTTCAGAAAAAGCGCAAGGTCTACGCGGGAGTTGTTTTCGTCTCGAACTACGCCGAACTCCGCATTTACTTCGTTGGGATTCCAAATGTCCCACCCCAGCACTTGTAGCAGGCGCTACCAGAGATAAACGAACATGTTCCTCATTCTTGTAGGGGCCTGTGTGGACAATTTCTGGCGGATGTCTTCAAGTGTACGTTTCATCACGCATTACTTAGATCCGCAGGCTCGGGTTCCTCGGTCGTCGCGTCGGGCTCGTCGGCCTCGTGCCTCGCGTGCCTCGGGGTCATTCTGACACTTTGACACTCTCACCATGTTTGGAAAGCAAAATCTTTATCACTCTTTCTGCAAGGTCACGTCGGTGCTTGGATGCTCGAATACGACTTATAGCCATCGTATATCTGGAGTGCGGACATCCCGGCTCTGCCTGTAACACTCGAATTGTTGCGTAATCCCATCCCGCCGCCGTTGCCGCCACATACCACGATAGATGCCTGACTGCCGTTTCTCTGTTTCGCCATTTCCCCTGCCACAGAACCTTTCCGACCGCTTCTTCACACGCCTGAATCATCTCTCGCCACGTCCATCGCCGCTCGGGTCGATCGTCTTGCCGGCGGAATCCTTTTCCTGTCGCTGCTTTTCGCCTCTCTTGATTTCTAAGAACTGCTTCTCGGAATTTGTCGCTTCCGAGAAAGGAACCTCGGTGTCCCGCTGTAAATTCTTCCTCATTGCTGTGCGGATCCAATTCCTTCAACCAATCTCTGCAAAGTCTAATTTCGGCCTTCATCCTTCGTTCATCAAATGGATGGCCAAAGAGATGCTCCCACAGAGGTTCTCTCGCCAAACGACTTTTGCCGCTAGTCAGCATTTCCCCCACACTGTTGTATTCATCTGCGAAAATGTTCTGAGCCAAGCCAGCTCTGACTCGGTTCAAAAGTACATATCCGATGACCGTTGAGAAATAGGCGGATTTTTCGATGATGAGTGTCTTGGTTCGCCCCTGTAGAAGATGCCCGACACGTCCCCTGCGTTTGTTCAAAAACTGAACGGTCCGCGTCAGAAACCGTTGTAAAAATCGCGAAATATCTCCTGTCGGCGTCTCCAAAACAATATGAAAATGATTCGGCATCAAATCGTAGCCATATGTCCGAATACCGAATGTCTCCGCGACGTCAAAATAGATCTTCAGAAAGGTGTCATAATCCCGCTTTTCCTTGAAAAATGGGTGTCGGTCAACAAAGCGATTGATGACATGAAATACGGCATTCGGATACGAAATCCGTGGTCCCCGTGGCATGGATCCTTTGTAACATATTGTCCCAAAGTGTCAAAGTGTCAGAATGACCCCTTTTCTCTTCGGTTGCGGGGAACGTGGAGGCGTTGTAAAAAAGCCGGTATGAAACAGGATCAACGGCAGTCGCCGTCCCGGGTGGTCATCTACGGCGCAGGGTCCGCAGGAGAGCTTGTGGTGGAGGGATTGTCGCGGCTTAAGGAGCCGTCGCTGATAGCGGTCGCCTTTGTGGATGACGACCCGTCCAGGGCTGGGGGGACTTTGCACGGATTGCCGATCGAATGCGCCTCGGGATCGATCCGCGCGATTGTGGAAAAATACAAGGCTGATCGAGTGCTCATCGCGATTCCGTCGGCGCCGGGAAGGCGGATCCGCGAGATTCACAAGAAACTGTTCGATGAGGGTGTCCTTGCGTGGATCGTGCCGGGCGTCTACAGCATCGTGTCGAGCAACGAGCCGATCACGACGTTTCGAGAAATCAAACCTGAAGATTTTCTTCGCCGGCATCCGCGCGTTCTGGACAAGGGACGGATTCGACCCTTTTTACGGGGACAGCGTGTGCTGGTCACGGGCGCCGCGGGTACGATCGGCATGGAATTGGCCGGCCAACTTGCGGCGTTCGATCTCGAAGCGCTTGGATGCGCAGACCAATCCGAATACGGGATATATCGTCTGAAAGAAATATTTTCAGCCGAAGGAACGACCGCGCCGACGCGTCATTTTTTTCTCGCCGACCTGTCGCGCGAATCGGACGTGCAGGCGATTTTTGACGAATTTCGTCCGACGGTTGTATTTCATGCGGCCGCTTACAAACACGTCCGCCTGCTCGAGAGCGCGCCGCGCGCGGCAATCCTGAACAACATCGGATCGACCTATCATCTCGTCCAGTTCGCGCTCCAGCGGGATGTTCGAGCGTTTGTTCACATTTCGACCGACAAGGCCATTCAGCCGGTGTCGGTGATGGGTGCGACGAAGCGGGCAGGCGAAATCGTAGTGCAGGCGGCCCAGGTGGTTGATCCGGCCCGGAAATTTTTGTCGGTACGATTCGGAAATGTCCTCGGCAGTTCCGGCAGTGTATTTCCGAAATTCGTCGAACAGATCGAGCGCGGGGGGCCGGTCACGGTGTCCGATCCAGGGGCTCGCCGGTATTTCATGCTGACGTCGGAGGCTGTGGAGTTGGTGTTGTGGAGCGCCGCGGTCGGTTCCGGCGGAAAGATTTATCTTCTGGATCTTGGCGAGCCGGTGTACATCACCGAATTGGTGAACGACCTCATGCGGTTTATGGGCCGCCGCCCCGGCAGGGATATCGAGATTGTATATACGGGTCTTGAGCCGGGCGAAAAACTTCTCGAAGATTTTTCCGACGTCTCCGCGAAACAAATTGATGAGCATCTGCTTGAGGTCGAAAGCGATCTGCCGTCGCCGGATACCGTGGAATCGACGGTGGCCGTCCTCATGAACTCCGCCGTCGAAGGTGATATGATGTCGGCCTTGCTGGCGCTTCAGGACCTCGTTCCGGAATACAACCCCGATTTCGTTCAAGAAAAGCGGTAAGTGTCTCCCTATATCCGGGAATTGAGAATCGGTTTCTTGAGATTTGCATCTGTAGTTTCCGTCCTGACCCTTTTTTTGTCCGTCCCGAACGCATTCGCGGAACCTCCATTCGCCGAAATTTCGGCATTGTTGAAACAAAATCAATTGAGGGAGGCCAGAACTCTGATTGACACCTGCCTCGTGACTGCGGGAAACGACTGGGAAATGGCGTTTCGATTGGAATCGATGCGGGTGGAAAGTTATATACTGGGAACGTATTTCCCGAGCGCAGTCAATTCGTATCTGGACGCGACCAAATATTTTAAACACATGGCGAAGGATAAACGCGATTACCATAGCCCGGAATTGCAGAGATTTCGCAATGCGATATCCGACTTGGCGGTCGCGCGGTGCCTTGAAGTCGTGGGGTTCATCAGCAGGGACGAAATATTCGGCGACATGGATTCCATCTTCAATCAAACGAACAGGGTCTTCAAGAATGCCGGGGATATTGTCGATGACAGAGCCCATTTCGCACGCCATGTGATGAACGCCCGCTGTCAACTAGAGATCGGTGACGCGGACAACGTGATCCGTATCTTAAATAAATCCATAAAAACCATCCCGGATCTGTACCGCAATGACCAGTCTTCTCCGTCGACCGACACGAACCTCGATAAATGCGTCCGGGTGGGTTATTCGAGTCTCGTTCTCGCCTACATTCGGAAAAACGATGCTGCCGCCGCCAATACCGTGGCGAAAGAATATTTGACGATGGTCAATCCAACGTATCGGCCCACCTTTGAATCGTGGTATCAGAAAGAAATCGCGTCGCAAAATGAGACAAATGCGTCGAAACACATTTTTGAACCCATCTGGGACCGCGCATGCAAAGCGATCAATCACAACGAGGATGAGGCGTTCAAATCGCTGATGGATACGGCGTCGAAGCAGTACGTAAGTTTACCGGAAAAAATCAAACGGGTGAAATATTCGATCGCCAATATGCGTCTGATCGAAATCAAGATGGATAAAACCGAAACCCGCGCACTCATGAAAGTCTTTATCTTGACGGAGGATTACGTGGGTATCCAACATATTTACGAACCCCCGAGCTCATCCCGATTGTTGGCAGAACCCGAACTGGCGGCCGTGTACGACATCTACGACCACGGCACGCCCATGGTTGCGAGCGTTTACCGCCCGGTCAATGTACTGTTTCATTTCGACGGAACTGCATGGAAAATCGAACGAATGGATCTGCCCTGAAAAATCAAGTTGGGCGCAGAATACCGTCCCGGTTGATCACTTCTCTCAATTTTCAGGAAAAGCGGTAACTTTCCCCCCAGAGCAGAATCTGATACGGCACGCGGCAGGATTGAAATTGCCGCGCGGCGTCCCGCAGGGATGTGCGGCCGCCAAGCGGGTAATGCGCGAGTTCGTTGATGTGGCCTGGGATGATCAGGCCGGCGTCCCCGTATTTGAACAATATTTCCAGAACCTTTTCGTTCGGATATTTGGGTGAAACACCGTCGAATTTCGGAATGAGAATATCCGGCGGACGCGACCACACGAGCCGTTCGGCGTAATCGTGGTCGCCAGTGTGATAGATGCGCACGCCGCTGTCAGTCACGATTTCGTACGTGACGCACCGGACGTTTCGGCCCTGGTCGTAGACATGGTCGCCCCGCCGCGCATGGATCATCTGCCCGCGAAACGCCCGGGGTGAATCGTCCTCGATCGGCGCGACGCCGGGCATGAACCCGGCGAGGCCGGTGGCCGTCACGATGACCACTTTTTTGAGATCGATCATGTGTGCGATCAATTCCGGATCGGAGTGATCGCTGTGATTGTGGGTGACGATGAGCAGATCGAGGAGGCCCGCGAGCTGATAGGGAATGTCTTCGGGGATGTCCCACGCGAGGTTCCAGATGTGGCGGGCTGTGACGACATCGACACCGAAACAGAGCGTGGGAGTTTTAAAAATGTAACCGTGATTATAGATGTGCCAGATCTGGACGCCCTGCGTCACCCGGGTTTCCCTGATTTCGTCCAGCGCCTGACTCACGCGTTTGACAAAGAAATTCCGGATGGTCGAACTTCGGTTGACGTTCGGTTGTTGAAGGTAATCGTCGAGAAAACTCGTGCACATGTCGCGGATCCACGGATTGCCGCTTCCGGGCGGACTGTGGAGAAGCGACGTGTGGATGCCGTCGAGTTGCGCGGCCATGCCGGGTATGTCGGCCCACGTGTCAAAAAATGTCGCGGGGCCGTGTTTGTTCTGTGTTTTGTTGAAATTGAGCGGATCGTCGTAATACGTCTCGCCGTCTATGAGAAACCGGTATCGGTGCCGGCCCGGCGCGGCAACTTTGACCGGGTCCGATATCCACCATCCGTCCTCGTGACGCTTCAGCGGACATTCGCCCTTTTTCCATCCATTGAAACTGCCGACGGCATCGACCGTCCGGGCATCCGGTTTCCGGACAAAAAATGTGACGGTGTCGTCGCAAACGTAAGGCGACGTCTCGTGGCCGATCAGAAAGTCGGCGTCCACGTCAGAACGCGATTCGCGCGACCGCAAGCGTACAGCGCGAACCTTTGACTTTGGGAACGACGAGGTCGGCGGGGCCGCCGTCCGGGAGCGCATGTTCGGCGGCGAGAAGAGCGGCGGGCTCCGCTACACCGACGACGTTCAAATATTTTTCCGCGTAGGGGGACGGCGTGACAACGCGGTCCCGAAGGCCATTGAGTTCATCGCGGGTGAATGATTCGAATTCGAACGCATATTTTTGGATAAATGCGACAAGTCCCGGCTCGGTTTCTTTGAGATCAACCGTGGCGATTTTACGGACAGATTTGATTGAAAGGTCGTTTGCTTCGAGCGTCGCGGCGACCAGCCGTTCGAGTTCCTCCACCGTGACGCCGGAATCACATCCCATGCCAAGACACAAAGATTTCGGCCGGTAGACCACGGTACGTCCGGCCAGATTGCCGAGTTCCTTCGGGATATTCATCGTGTCCGTCACGAGAAGGACCGCCGAAATCGTCCTGTCTGACATGGATTGAACTGATTCGAGAACGTGAATGTTGGCCGGAAGGGGTGTCGACCGCATCCACCAGTTTTTTTCACCGGTTTTCCGGATGAACGCGACCGGCTCCTCATTGACGACAGCGGCGCTCACGGCGGTGACCGTCGAAAAATCATCGATCGTCCAGCCGAATTTTCGTCCGACGAGATCCACCGGAACCGTTTTGCCGACGTCGGACGCCGTCGTGACGATGGGCGCCGCCCCAAGTTTATCGGCAATAATCTCAGCCATCTCATTTGCCCCTCCGAGATGTCCGGAGAGAACGCTGATAACGAATTTTCCGGCATCGTCGACAACCAGCACCGCCGGATCGGTTTTCTTGTCTTTCAGGACAGGGGCGATCAGCCGGACGACGGCGCCAAGCGACACGAAAAAAACAAGGGTGGCGTATTCATTGAATATCCGTGCGATCAGATCTTTGAGCGTCTCTTCGTAAAAAACGGGCGTGACGGACAATGCGCCCTCCGAACATATCGCGGCGACGTCGTCTTTGAATTTGGGAGAAATATAAGAGTCGGCGTCGGGCATTTTGGAAACCAGATCGACGACCCGCCTCGCCCCGTGTTTGGTGATGGCGATGACGGCGAGGGGCCGTTTCATATCGTCTTTTTCACAATGATCAGCGAGAGATAATTGACTTTCGATCCGCGAAGCGTCGTGATGTCCCGCACGATCCGCTCCTCGGCGCTTCCGACGCGTTCGACGAATACCGCGTGATTCAAAAGAC
>JAHFCY010000100.1 GCA_023249255.1 Candidatus Lindowiibacteriota bacterium
TAAACCATGCGGCGAAAGACCAGAATATGTGTGTAACGAGTCTCTTTCGGTTCGAGAAAATAATCAGCCCCGCCGAAAATTGTTCCGCAGTTTTTGGCAGTGTTTCTGCGCGGCGGCCCACCGCGCGAAACAACCGGCCGAGTCCCGAAATCCACGCGTTCGGAAATTTCCAGAATGAATAGAGAATTCCCAGTCCCACCGCGAACATCGCCGGGATGACCAGCAGGGCTTCCTTCGGCACTCGGCCGAGAAACTGGGTGTAGTCCGCGCCGGGAAGGACGAGCAGCGCTGTTCCGAAAATGGTCATGACGGTCAGGCCGTCCATCACGCGCTCAAATACTACCGTCGCGAAGATCGGGCTGTAATTCAGCGATGAATTTTTTCCGAGAACGTAAACACGCAGAGATTCGCCAACCCGCAGAGGAATGACGTTCAGGCCGAATATGCCGACGAAAAAAGCGGAACAGACTCGCCGGAATTTGACGGGCGTATAGCAGTCAACGCCGATCTTCCATCGGTACGACCGCATCACGCTCCCACCCACCGACATGGCGCCCGCGGCCAGAACCAAAAGCCACGGAACGTTTGACAGATCTTCCTTCAACTGGTCGATCCCCACACCTTTGAGCGCCCACCAGAGGCCCGCGCAGGACAGCGCAAGGCCGAACCAGAATCCCTTACTCCGGACGGCTGTTTTCCACATTCGGCGGATCTCCGGCGGCAGGATTTTCCCGGCCGGCCAGTTCCCTCATTTTGATGGCTCCGGTCCGTTCGAGAAGCGCGATGACCAGAAACATGATCAAGGTGTGCAACAGGACCAGCATGCCCTGGGCGCCGGTGAGTTTCAACAGAAGCACGGCCATGAGGCCGACGTCGAACGTCAAAAACAGAATAACCATCACGGCCTGCCGATGAGTCATGCCGAGCGCGACGAGCCGGTGCGAAAAATGATTCTTGTCGGCCTTGAAAATGCTCCGACCGTCCCGGATCCGGATCCAGACGACCGACGCGGTGTCGTAGAGCGGTACCGAAAAGATGATGAGCGGTGTGACGATCGGCATGTGTTGGGCCGGCCCGTAGCCGATGTAGGTGATCATGGAGGAGAATGCCGCCAGGTTGAACCCGATCATCAGGCTTCCGGCGTCTCCCATGAAAATTTTCGACGGATAAAAGTTGTATTTCAAAAATCCGGCGATGGCGAATGTCATGGCCAGAAGCGGCAGGGCGAACTCCTTTTCCTGCGTGTAGACGCACAGAATAAAATAGATGAACGTCGTGAGGCCGCCGACGCCACCCGACAGGCCGTCCATGTTGTCGAGCAGATTGAACGCGTTTGTGATGACGACAAACCAGCAGAGCGTGAGCAGAGACTGGAGCCACTCGGCATCGATCCAGAACCTGATCCGGACGCCAAAATAGATCATCACGGCCGCCGCGGCGATCTGGGCGATCAACTTGGTTTCAGCCGAAAGATTCCGGATGTCATCGACGATCCCGACGCCAAGCAAAAACGCCGAACAGGCGTACAGCGCCAGAAAAACGGGCTGGTACTGGGAATCCGCCGGGATGAGATACATCCGGATGACGACGAAACAGACCGTGTACCCCAGGAAAATCGCGACGCCGCCAAGCAGGGGTTTCGGCTCGGTATGGACCTTCCGCTGGGCTGGCTTGTCCATCACGCCGAACCGCCGCGCAAACCAGATTAGAACCGGGACCGAGGTTGAACTGACGATGAACGCAAGCATCGCAAGTCCGAGGTAGATGAAAAAGGGACTTTGAAGGTTCACGGAAGGTTCACGGGACGGCGCGCCGCCGCCTTAGAGCCGGACGACGTTTGTCGGAACGCGGCCGAGCGCGCGAATCACGGCGTTTCGGGTGTCGAATACCAGCGGAGCGCTCGCGACAATCATCCCATAATCGAATGCGCTGTGATCTGTCAGCAGAATGGCGATGTCCGCCCGCCTGAGCAGATCAGCCGAAATCGGCGTCGTCGGGATCGTCCGGCCGCCGGCCGCGACGGACGGCACGTTGGGATCGCAGACCGCGAGGTCCGCGCCGAGGTGTCCCAGTTTTTCGATGATCTCGACGGCAGGCGATTCCCGCACGTCGGCCACGTCCCGTTTGTAGGTCGCGCCGAGGATCACGATGCGGGCGCCATTGATAGATTTTTTTCGGACGTTCAGCATCTCGGTGGTCCGCTCGATCACAAAATCCGGCATGCCGCTGTTGATGTCAGACGCCAACTCGATTAATTTCGCCGTCACGTTGAACAGTTTCACGCGCCACGCGAGATAGAGCGGGTCGATCGGAATGCAGTGGCCGCCCAGTCCCGGCCCCGGATAAAACGGCGTGAATCCGAACGGTTTTGTGGCCGCCGCGTCGATGACTTCCCAGACGTTGACTTTGAGCTTGTGGCAGAGCTGGGCCATTTCGTTCGCCATGCCAATGTTGATCGCGCGGTACGTGTTTTCGAGAAGCTTCACCATCTCGGCGACCGTCGGGTTGCTGACCGTCACGACCTGCTGGATCGCGATGCGGTAAAACGCCGCGGCCAGGTCCGTGCAGGCAGGCGTCATGCCTCCGACGACTTTCGGCGTGTTTTCAATTTTGTATTTTGGATTGCCCGGATCGACCCGCTCGGGTGAAAACGCAACGAAGGCATCCCGGCCGATCGTCCGGCCCTTCCGGACCAGCGCCGGCGCCAGGACTTCATCGGTCGTGCCCGGATACGTCGTACTTTCCAAAATCACCAACTGGCCGGGCCGGCTTCGCTGCTCGATTTCCCGTACGGCGCTCACGATGTAGGAAATGTCGGGATCGCGGCTTTTGCGAAGAGGCGTGGGCACGCAGATGTTGATGGTATCCATTTTTTTGAGATCGTCGAAATGGGTCGTCGCGATCAGCCGCTTCTTGCGCACCAGATCCCGCACCGATTCCGACGGCACGTCGCCGATGTACGACACGCCCCGCTTGATCTTCTCGACTTTCTCCTTGTCGACGTCAAACCCGGTCACATGCACGCCCGCTCTCGCGAACGCAATGGCCAGCGGAAGGCCCACGTAGCCGAGGCCGATCACGCCGGCGTTGAATTTTTTGGACTGGATCTTGCGGCGGAGGACCGACTCGTGGCCCGCGGCCGGAGATGGTTTTTTACTGCTCATGATATTGGATCACCCTTCGAATTGTCTCATCGAGGGAAATCTTTGGCATCCACCCGATGGTCTTATGAATTTTGGTCACATCCGGCACCCGGTGCCGCATGTCCTCGAATCCTTTCTCGTAAGCCTTGTCGTACGCGATGTGGCTGATTTCAGAGCGACTGCGGGTTGCGACCACGATTTTTCGGGCAAGCTGGTTGATGCTGACCCGCTCGGAATGTCCGACGTTGAACGCCTGGCCTACCGCCCTGGGACTCGACATGAGTTTCATCATCGCGTCGACCGCGTCGTCCACGTAAGTGAAACACCGCGTTTGCTTGCCGTCGCCGTAAATCGTGATCGGATGGTCCAGAAGCGCCGATTTCACAAATCGCGGCAGGACCATTCCGTAATCACCGGTCTGGCGCGGGCCGCAGGTGTTGAATAGGCGCGTAACCACCACCGGCAGGCGTTTCTCCCGGTGATAGGCAAACGCCAGAAACTCGTCCAGCGCCTTCGCCGTCGAATAACTCCATCGGTGAATGCTCGTGGAGCCGAGCGTCCGGTCGTCTTCCTCGGAAAACGGGATCTTGTTGCTTTTGCCGTAAATTTCGGACGTCGACGCGATCATCGTTTTCTTTTTTCCGAAATTCGCAGCCTCCAGGACGTGCTCGGTTCCCGCCACGTTGACGGTGATGGAATCGAGCGGATGGTCGATGATGAACTTGACGCCGACAGCCGCGGCCATGTGGTAAGTCTGGTCCGCCCAGCGCACCCATCGCCGGACTGTCTCCTTGTCGAGTACGCTTCCGAAGACGAATTTGAACCGCCGGTTTTTTTTCTGGCCCTCGATGTTTTCCATCCGGCCGGTCGACAGATTGTCCAGCGCCACGACTTCGTCCCCGCGCTCCAACAGGCGGTCGCACAGATGCGACCCGATGAACCCCGCGCCTCCCGTGACCAGAATTTTCACAATACGCCCTCCTCCATCATCCGCCGGTGCCACGATATCTGCGCCGCAAGTCCGTCCGCCAGCGTCGTCACCGGACGAAACTTCAGGTCTCGCCTCGCCGCGCTTGTGTCGGCCGATGTGTGATCGACATCGCCCTGTGCTTTCGTCTCCCGCTTCAGCCGGATCTTCACGCCCGCACGCTGCGCGAGCGTGTCGAGCGCGTCTTGGAGCCGGACCCGGCTGCCGCCGCCCAGATTGTATATCCCGCCCGGCTTGCCGCGCCCGGCAGCCGCGATATTCGCCGCCACGATGTCGGCCACAAACGTGAAATCCCTCGATTGCCGGCCGTCGCCATAAATCCGAATCGTCTTCCCCGCGAGCGCCGCCCCGATGAATCGGTGAAACGCCATGTCCGGCCTCTGCCGCGGTCCATAGACCGTAAAATATCTCAAACTCACCGTCGGCACACCGTAATTGGCGTGGTACAACTGGCAAAGATTTTCCGAAGCCATTTTTGTCACGCCATACGGCGAATGCGGCGAACACCGCTGACTTTCCCGCATCGGCAGTCTGTCCACCTTACCATAAACCGATGAACTGCTGGCAAACACAAATTTTCGGATGTTCCGCGCCCCCTTGACGGCCTCGAGCAGCTTCTGCGTGGCACGGATATTGCACTCTATATATATATTGAAGCTCTGGCCCCAGCTTGCCCGCACGCCCGGCTGGGCGGCCTCGTGAAAAATTACGTCCACGCGCCGGACCAGCCGCTCCAAATCCATCCGGTTCAAATCCGCCCGGTGAAACTCAAAGCGGGGATGTTTGAGAATCCCCGCCAGATTTCGGCGTTTGATCCGTGGATTGTAATAATCGGTCAGCGCGTCCACGCCCAGGACCCGCGCACCGCCTGCCAGAAGTTTTTCCGACAGGGTTGATCCAATGAACCCGGCACACCCGGTGACGAGCGCGATCATCCTATGAGACCCCGACGGTTCCGGCGTAAGTCCGTTCAAGCCCGGCTCGAAGATCAATCGTCGGCGAGTAACCCAGTCCTGCCCGGGCTTTGCTGATGTCCGCTGCCGATTTCAAAATGTCTCCAGACCGGGCCGCCTCGAATTTCGGCTGATACGGTTTGCCCGAAATTTCACAGAGCGTTTCCAAAAGTTCCTTCACGGTGTGCGGATGGCCGGCCGCGACGTTGTAGGAACCGCTTGGAACGTCCGGTTTGTCGGCCGCGATAAGATTCGCCGCGACGACATTGCCGACGTATGTAAAATCACGGGTCTGTAATCCGGTGCCGTAGATGACGGGCCGCCCGCCGTTGTTCAGCGCCGTGATGAATTTCGGAACAACGGCTGCGTATTCCGATTTCGGATCCTGCCTCGGCCCGAACACGTTGAAATACCGGAGCGCGATGAAGGTGAATCCATACGGGGCCGCAAACGAAAGACCGTAAACCTCGGACGCCGCTTTGGACGCCCCATACGGCGAAATCGGGCACGGCGCCACGCCTTCATGCACGGGCTGAACGTCCGCATTTCCATAGATCGACGAGCTTGACGCGAAAAGAAACCGCTTCACGCCTGTCTGCTTTGCCGCCAGAAGCAGGGAGATCGTGCCGCCTGTATTGTTCTCGTAGGTTTCCCGCGGATTGGCGATCGACCGGGGGACGGACGGAAGCGCCGCCTCATGAAAAATCACGTCAACACCCGCGCAGAGGCGCAACACCTCCGCCTCGTCCTGAATGTCTCCCCGGACGAATTCGAAATTCGGTTTGCCTTCAAGACCCTTGAGATTTTCGAGCCGCCCGGTGGACAGATTGTCGAGTCCCACCACGGTGTCTCCGCGCCGGATCAGCGCCTCGGCAAGATTGGAACCGATAAATCCCGCCGCTCCCGTTACCAGTGCCTTCATTTCGGCTCTTGTATCTTGCCGTACATGATCCCGCAATACGGCCCAATCCGGTCGGATATGGCCTGGCAATCCTCCAAACTTGCTTATCCCCCGGCCTGCCGGTAAAATGTCTCCCATGAACTACGCCGTCAGCGGGGGGTCCAGCACCGGTTCGTATGCTACGCCGGTGGTCCGAAACCTCCTGTGGGTCAACACCGGGATTTTCCTGGTTCATTTGTTAACCGCCAACATCGTGCCGTGGGGGTACGTCCATCTCTCACCGGGTCTCGTGCTTCGGCACGGGTTTGTCTGGCAGTTGGTCACGTACATGTATGTTCATACGGAAACGTGGCACCTGTTTTTCAATATGCTGAATTTGTTTGTGTTCGGTCCCGACGTCGAGCGTGTCATGGGAAGCCGGAAATTTTTCGTGTATTACACGATTTGCGGAATCGGCGGCGCCCTCACCGCCTGCGCGGCATATCTGCCGTTTCCATCCATCAGAATCATCGGCGCGTCGGGGGCGATTTACGGCGTGATGTTCGCCTACGCGGCCTATTTTCCATACCGGCCGCTTCTCGTGTATTTCGTGGCGCCGATCGAAGCGCGGTGGCTCGTGCTGATCCTTGGAGTCCTCGGTGTCGTGGGCGGCGTTCAGGGTGGAGATGGCGTCGCCCACCTCTGCCATTTGGGCGGACTGGCTACCGGGTTCATCATCTTTGCCGCCGCCGGCCGATTCCGAATCACACAGGGCCGGGCCCGAAGCGCGGCCGCGCGGCCGTCCCGCGTCTACCAGTGGATATCGGAATGGAACGCCCGCCGTGAACGCCGGAAAGCGGAACACGCTCGTCTCTCCGCCGCGGAACTCGACGCCATCCTCGACAAGATCGCCCGCGAAGGGATGACCAGCCTGTCGCGAAAAGAACGAACCCGCCTCAAATCCGCCAGTCAGGCAATGAAAAACGGGAAAGATTAAAAATCCGGAAACGTTCTGAAAAACAACTCCGCGGCGAGTGATGCGGCTGCCGTGAATTTCCACGGCACTTTCAGCTTTGCCCACTCCGCGCCGGCAATCAACGCTAAAAACGGAAGGATCAGATAAAAATGCCGGATCCCGTCCGGTGGGAAAGTCCGGTAGAGCAGGAAAAACACAAACGGCGTTCCCGACAGGATGATTGCCGTTCGGATCGCCTGATCCCGCAGGCCAAACGCCGCGCCCATCCCCGCCAAAATCCAGATGGTCCAGGGAATCGAAGCCAAGAGCGAGGTCAGCGGATACAACGCGTCGAAAGCCGGCTGATCGGCGTTTGAGGATTTCCAAAACGTCACGTGGGCCAGCGCACTTGCCGGGTTGAGCAGCCACGCAGGCTGGGCCAGAACATACCCGGCCAGAAATCCCGATAGAATTCCGGTGACCGTGGCGCACGAAGCATTCCGAACGATCAAAATCGCCGCCGGAACCAGCGTCAGGGCCGCTGTGAGTTTGGCGTCGATGGCCCAGGCCGTGCACGCCCCGGCCAGCGCCGGGATCAGAACTTCTTTGACTCTGTCCGATTTGTCCGCGCCGGACGATCCTGTCCGTCCGAGCAGATGTTTTGAAATCAACCCAATCGCGATCAACGAAAGGCAGGCACTGTCCATCCAGGAATCAAGGCGGACCAGATACGGGAATGTCGGCGGCATCAGCAGAAAAATCACAAAGGCCGCGACGCCACCGTACGATCCGAGCAGAACCCCGCACAGCGCGAAAAATGCCGTGAGTCCGGCCAGCCGCAGAGGCTCTGCCATCCGCCGGTTGCGGGTGAGATCGGAATTTCGGCCAATGGGATCGGCCTGAACGGGTGAGCGTTGCGCATCCGCCCAGGTCAGCAGGCGTTTGACGGGCGTCGCGTGATACGCCGGCTCGTCCACGCGGAAATACTCCGATTCATACGGCGCCGCGTGCGTGTACACGGCCATCCACAGGAGCGTCGATTGAATCCCGATCGCGCCGATCAAGACCGCCGCGCCAATTGCGATTTTATTGGTCATTTGAGTCTGTCCTGTTGTATCATGCCGGCATGAACCGAAGGTGGATCTGCATCCCGCTCCTCTTTTCTCTCGCCGCCTGCATCAGCCTCGTGAATTACGTCGGCAAGGGCTGGGAGGCGTATCAGAAAGGCGATCTGGACGGAGCGGAGAAATATTTCCGCACGGCGGTCAGAAAACGTCCGCACGATGCGATCGCCCACAACAACCTCGGAGTTGTCCTCCTCGATCTTGACCGCGTGGACGAGGCGATCCAGGTTTTGAAAATGGCGACCATTCTTTCCAAAACCCCGTATGCCTCGCCGCACGTGAACCTCGCCAAGGCCTATCTCGAAAAAGGCGATCTCAAACTGGCGAGGGAACACGGCGATAAGGCCATCTCCATCGACGCGGCCAACCCCATCGCCCAACTCGTCGTCGCCAATGTCTACGTCGCGCTGAACGAAAGGCTCAAAGAGGCTGAAAGCTACGCGCAGACGGCTACCCAGAAAGTATCGGATTACGACAAGGCCGCCGCCTGGAGCACGCTTGCCGAAATCGAATTCAAACTCGGAAAAGACTCCGCCGCCCTTCAGGCGCTCGACACCGCCCTCGCTCTCGATACGGACAATCCGTTTTACCGCCAGCAAAAATCGCTCTACAGGCCGTAGTTCATTCCAGCGCCGCCGTGACGCCTGCGTGGAATCGGTCCAGAATGTTCCGGAGGCGTTCCGACGCAAGCGCGGCCGGCTTGTCCGACAGCCACGCAAGGATGTAGCTGAAACTTTTGCTGACCCGCGGAAGCGTGGTCACGCGCCGCAGAATGTCGGCCGGCTGCGCCGACAGCGCCATTTCAATTTCCTTCAACAAAAATTTCAGATCACGCCTCACGTTCGGGTTGAGATCCCGCCTGTCGGCCGAAATCTGCGCCAGGGACTCACCGGCCGGCCGGCCCATCGAAATGCCGGCAATCCGCGCGGAAAAAGCCGACATCTGAAAAATCTTGATGTCATCATTTGTTTTCACATACAGTTCCAGCCACTCTTTCCATTTCTGAAATTTTTTATCGGTCACGGTGTCCTTCGGCGATTCAGCCGCGGGCCCGGATTCGATATCGGACTGGTAATTGAACAGGTACTGCTCCACCGGCATGAGCCGGTTTGTGGCCGCCATCGCTCTGAGCGCCGCGCCCGTGCCCCGCGCGTGCGTGCGAAATCTGTATGACTGAAAATCGAAACCGAGAAGATACGCCTGGGAAACACCCAGTGTCCGCGCGATGTCCAGCGCCGTCAGCGCCACGCTCCCGCCGCTGGCCAGCGGTTCAAAGCCGAGCCCGCAGTCCCGGAAAAAATCGAGCGTCGGGTGTCCGTAACTGTAAAACAACACGCGCCGAAACGGGGCGTAGACCTGGCGGTTGACCAGCGGTGTCACGCAGAGAATACTGCTTTCGTAAATACTCTGCGGCAATTGATTCAAATACGTCTGATTCTGTTCCGATGAATCGAGTGTGACGATGAGATCAGGCGCGATGCCACGGGCGGCGAGAACCGGAGCGGCCGTGTCGCAGGCAACGACGGCCGCGCCGCCAAACGCCGATGCATCCTGCGCCTCGTCCAGACTCGGCCCGGCGGCCACGATGACGGCCTTCCCGCCCTTCCAGCGGCCGAACTGGTCCTGCAGAAACGGTCCGGCGATGAAATCCCGAATGTTGTCCGATAGATTTCTCTGCCAGTCCTCGGCAAACTGATCCAGCGTCGCGCGGTTGGCGGCGCACAGCGTGTCGAAAAATCGCATGCTCTTCAGAGCCGCGTTGTGCGCCGGCGTGCCCGGCTCGCCAAACAGCGTGACTTTGCGGCGGTAGAGCGTGCCGAAGAGGTCATTCAACAGCTGAAGGACGCCGTCGTCTCCGACCGCAAATGAAATGACGCCGCCGCCGAGCGGTTTCACCAGATTCATGAGCGAAAGATACGTTCGAAGCTCACCCAACGAGGAGGGCTCGACCACGATGTACGGCGAACGGCTTTCCAGAAGCGGCGCCCAGCTATCGGCCGTCGGCAGGCCGGCCACGACGATCACATCGACGGCCGGCACGTTTTGCGGAACCGGAACCAGATTGACGTGATGTGACGGCTCTGTCTTCCGGAGCTCCGCGACCAGCATGGGCTGAAAATTTTCAAGCGCGGCGGCATTCGATTCAAACAGGTTCATGACGCCGAAATTCCAAGCATGGCGATGATGTCCGGCACGGGCGTCGGATCATTCTCCGGGATTTCAATCGGCCGCCGAAGAGGCTCGGTTGTCACGGCCGGCAAATCTCCCGTTCGGACGCCTTCCACCGGCGCCCGTCCCAGCGCATAAAACGGCGCGGCTGACTCGCTGACCACGTGCCTGAAATCCGAAGCATAATTTTTGAGTCTTGGCGCGATTTCGCCGTCCGGCGTATCGCGGATTTCCCGGGACTGGATTTCGTGTTCCAGAAGTTCCGGACTTGTGAATCGCGACTCCGACGTGTCGGCCGCGCGGTGATAGGAGGCCAGTCGGCTGTAGAAGCGGCCCGGGGCAGTGCGAAAATCCACGCCGGTCAGACAGACACAGGCCGGATCCAGCGCCGCCGCCAGCGCCGCCGCCAGAACCGAAACGCTGCCGCCGCTTGTCAGCACGCCCTTTCGCGCGAGAGTTTCCTGCGCGGGTTTGAGCAAAAAATGATTTCGAGGAATTGCAAGAAGCCGCCGCCCGGCAAATCGCCTTACCACCTCCGGGTGCGTGATCGGCGTGAACACGAGCGTCATCGCGCCGCCCGCCGCGTTTTTGGATCGTCCGTTCAGCAGATACTGGAAATGCATGATCGACTCCGGCCGGGGATCGACGCTCACGACAAAATCAGGAACGATCTCCGCATTGACCAATCCCTCCGCCACCGTGTCGACTGCCACGAGAATCGACGCCGGATACAACCGGCGGACCGTCGAAAGCCCCTCATCCAGCGTTGGCCCCGCTCCGGCCACGATCACCGTCCGCCCGTTCGCCGCGC
>JAHFCY010000101.1 GCA_023249255.1 Candidatus Lindowiibacteriota bacterium
CCACAGATGTTGAAGTGCTCTCCTTTGCCGCGTAATTCCTGACACTCCAAAAAACTCAACTCCATATCGCAAGAGAAAGGGGCATCCGCGTCATCGGCCTGTTGGCAGTTCTTACGGAGGCTAAAAAACGATCCAAAATTGTGTCTGTGAGGAACATATTCGCGCGTTTCGAAACGGAAACAACATACCGAATATCGCAGCACTTAAAGGAAATCACCATCCAAAAATGCGGTGAATAGTCCGGCAATTCTGTGATGTGGTGTGTAGATCGCCTCTTATGATTTCCGCGACTTGCTCATCCACAAAAACAGAATCGGCGTCAGATACAGGACATGCAACGTCGACGTCACCATCCCGCCAATCATTGGGACGGCGATGTGACGCAACATTTCGGCGCCCGGACCCTCCGCCCACAGGATCGGAACAAATCCGAGAATCGTCGTCGCCACTGTCATGAGTTTCGGCCGAAGCCGTTTCACCGCGCCGTCGAAGACGGCATCTTCCAGGTCCGCGCGCGACATCTCTCCGACTGCCGCCTGTTTCTCTTCAACCGACTCCTTCAAATACACGACCATGACCACGCCCGTCTGCACGGCCACTGCATACAGCGCGATGTACCCGACCAACACGGCGATAGTCGTCGGATATCCGGCAATCGCCTGCGATACAATCCCGCCCGCCATTGCGGCCGGAACGGACAACATCAAAATCAAAGCCTCCGACCAGGAGTGAAACGTCTGTTGTAGTAGCCAGAAAATAATCAGCAGGACAATCGGCACGACAACTAAAAATCGGCGGACGGCGCGGTCCCGATATTGAAATTGCCCGACAAATTCCGCCTGAACACCTTGCAGTAGCGCGCCCGACAATTTCGACTGCGCGGCCGATACGACAGAGCCGCTTTTGCCGGGCGCAATGTCGGCGTGGACATACGTGGCCCATCGCGCGTTCTCGCGCCGAATGGCCGAGGGCGCGGCTTTCAAGCGCACCGCGCCAAGTTTCGACAGCGGCACGGCGGTTCCGTCCGGCAACGACACCTGCAACTCTTCGATCTTGTGAATTTCGTCCACCGAGTCACGGACGAAGAGGACCGTGACGGGATCCGATCCATCCGTGTAATCTTCGCCTTTCTCTCTGTGTGGCGAAAATCGCGCGACCTCGGCGCCGCCCATCGCCACTCGCAGATAATCCTCCGCGTCCTGCGCGCTCAACCCCCCGCGCCCCAGCGCCGCGCGGTCGAATTGAACGTCGAGAAAATATCCGAGTGTCGGCCGCTCGGCATAGGCGTTTCGCACGCCGTCGATCCCCGCGAGAATTTTTTCCGTCTGCGCGCCGGCATCGGCCAGCCGCCCGAGATCGTCCGAATAGAGAATCACGCCTACTTCCGTCCGGATGCCGGTCGCCAGCATGTCCATCCGGCCGCGAATCGGCTGGGTCCATGCGTTGATCCATCCGGGAAACTGCATTCGACGGTCAAGGTCTGCCGTCAATCCGTCGATCGTCACGCCCGGACGCCACTTCGATTTCGGCTTGAGCGTGATCGTCGTCTCGATCATCGAAATCGGCGCCGGATCCGTCGGCGTCTCGGCCCGGCCCGCCTTGCCGAACACGGTTTCGATCTCCGGGACGCTTCGAATCAGCGCATCCTGCTTCTGCAAAATCCAGCCTGCATCCCGGAGCGGCAGCCCCGGAAGAGTCGACGGCATGTAGAGGATCGATCCTTCTTCGAGCGGGGGCATGAAACTTTGTTCCATCCGAAACCAGAACGGAATCGCCGCAAGCATCGTGACGTTCAGGATCAACACGGCAACCCGATGCCGCATGGCCCATCGAAACGTCGGCGCGTAGAGCGAGATCAATCCGCGATTGACCGGATTTTTTTCTTCGGACTCAACCCGCGCGTTTCGAAGGAGCAGCACAATCAGGGCGGGCCCGAGCGTGATCGAAAGACCGACGGAGGCCGCCATCGCAAACGTCTTGGCCCATGCAAGCGGCCTGAACAGCCGCCCCTCCTGCGCTTCAAGCAGAAAAACCGGCAGGAACGAAAACAGGATGATCGCCAGAGAAAAAAACAACGGCCGACCCACCTGCGCCAGCGCGGCGGTCAGAGATTTGGAATCGGCGCCGTCCGGGCCGGATTCGGCGAGTTTTTTGTGCGTATTTTCGACCATGACAAGGACCGCATCAACGATCTCGCCCAGCGCGAGCGCAATCCCGGCCAGAACGGGAAGATGCACCGGCACGCCGGCAATCCGCATCAGAAGAAATGGAATGAGACAGACAACCGGCAAAACCAGAATCGGCACCAGAGCGGATCGGACATGCAAAAGGAAGACAATGCAGACGAGCGCCACCGCGGCAAATTCCTCCGCCAGAGTCCAGCCCATTTTCGAGATCGCGTCATGGATCAGGACCGACCTGTCATAGACCACCGTCCACTCGACGTCCGGCGGAAGATTCGCACGCTCTTCAGCCGCTTTTTCCCGGATGCGCTTCAGCACGTTCAGCGCGTTTTCGCCCTGCCGCATGACGACGATCCCGCCGACGACTTCACCGTCTCCGTTCAAATCGGCAATGCCCCGCCGAATGTCATATCCCGTGCGCACGAATCCGATGTCGCGGAGCCGGATGGACGCGCCGGTAGTCGTCTTGCCGATCACGGACTGCTCCAGATCGTCGAGTGTTTGGATCGGCGCGGATGCGGTGATCTGGAAATCCCGGCCTGACACTTCCGCCATCCGCCCGCCCGATTCGGCCAGCGCGGACCGGACGCCGGCCAGCGCGTCCGCGAGCGTCAGGCGATAGTGGACCAGCAGGGACGGATAAATCTGGATTTGGATTTGCCGCTTCAGTCCGCCGAGCGTTGCGACTTCGGCCACGCCCGGCGTCGCCGCAAGAATTGGCGCGATGCGCCGCGTCTGAAGATCGTAAAGTTCCCGCAGATCGTGGCGGTGAGTTGTGTCCGTCAGAACGTACTGATAAATCCAGCCGACGCTGGAGGCGTCCGGCCCGATCCGGACGCTTGCGTCTTTGGGAAGAGTCGGCGCCAGATTCTGCAGCCTGATGGCGATTTCACTTCGAACGGATCGGGGATCGGCGCCGTCGTCCAAAATGGCGTAGACAAACCCGTATCCCATTTCCGTCATCGTCCTCACGCGCCGCACGCCGGGAACCGTCATCAACGATTCGGAAATCGGCCGCGCGATGTCCCGGTCCAACCGCCCGGTCGGCGCTTCCCAGACGATCTCGACCAGAACCTGCGGGTCCGTTATCTCCGGCAGGGCGTCGAACGGAAGAGATTTGAGGGACCAGAGGGTCAACGCGCACAACACGCAAACGCCGGCAATCACCCGCCAGGGATGCCTGACCGACATCGAGATGATCCGCGCGATCATTGGAGTTTGGACGCCGCGTCCAGATAAAACAGACCGACCTGCGCCACCCGATCGCCCACGGCCAGGCCATCGAGGACTTCGTAATACATCTCCCCGCGGGATCCGATTCGGACCGGCACGGGACGAATCGTCAATGATTCAGAATCCTCCGCGGCGATTCTGAACGCCGCAAGTCCCTCGTTTGTGAATAAAATCGCGTCGGACGGAATGGCCGGCAAGAGACGCGGGGCCGATTCGATGATCTCGACTGCATAGACGTCCGCGTCCTCGAATTCGTCATCCAATTCGATCTCGAACAAAACGGCGGCATCCTGATTTTCGACCGATCGGACGACCCCTGAAAACACGCGGTTGCGGCACGCCATCGGTGCGGCCCTGACCCTCTGACCGGGTTGAATTTTATATCCAAACGATCGAAATGATTTTCCGACCAGCCGACGATCATCGACACGCGAGGCTGACGTCCGAATCCATCGTTCGATCCGTCGTGGCTGGATTTCAGCGAACTCGAGCGACAACAACTCCGCCTGACGACGGGTCAGGCGGACGGGGGCGGTCGGCATGTCGGTGCGTCGGGAGTTGCTCACGGACGCCAACGGAGCGGACGGGGAGACGACAGCCTGCAACGCCATGCCGCAGACTCCGCAGACTCCCGGCGCGTCTCGTCGATAATCGGCGTGCATGGGGCAGATGTAGATTTGATTCGCGCGCGACGCATGATCGGTGAAATCCATGCCCTCCTGAACGATGCCCGTATCTTTCACCGCCGCCGGATGAACCGCCCGCCTCTCCCGCCGCACACGCATGGCTGACATCTCCGCGTCGGAATAATCAACAAGGCAGAAATACAAAAAAAGGAGAAACGCCCAACCCCGCAGCCCCTTCATCAACCGGATCAACGGTAACTGTCCACGTACCCCCTCTCCCGCCCTGGTGGGAGAGGGTGGGGGTGAGGGTGGAAAGATTCGCACGTCGCCGTGTACCCCCTCACCTCAATCCTCTCCCCCCGCAGGGGAGAGGAGGTGAATAGACGATCAATGACAATAATTATCCGGTCCGTTCATCACGTGCGATCCCCACGGGAAGAGTCCGACGTCGTTGATCTCGACCACCCGATCGGTTTTTGCGTCGATTTCATAAAGCGTCTGCGTGTTCGATCCGCAGGTGTAAATTTTTCGGCCCGCGGCGTCGGTTGCGCCGGTCTCCAGCACGACATTCTTGCCGGCCACGATTCGCCCGGCCGGAATCAGCGACTTCAAATTGTAGACGAATATTTCACCCGTCGAACTGGAGATGACGTAAGCTTTGCCGCTCGCAAAATTCACGCCGGTCATGTCCGGGCCGGCATCCAGCGTCGCAACGACGTCCTGCTTGCGCGTGTCGAGAACCGAGACCGTGTTGTCCCCGTTGTTCGGGATCCACATGGTTTTGCCGTCCCCGCTGGCGTAGGCGCGCCAGGGGTTGCGGCCGACAGGGACGACTTTGACAAGCTCGTCGGTGCGGGTGTCGATGATGCCGACAACGCCGAGATCGCCGTCCGCGGCGTAGCCGTACGTTCCGTCGCGAGTCAGCGTGACGTTGATGATGCCGTGGATGTCGCCCAGAAGCGCGTCCGAGTTGGCGCGAACGGGGAGATTCATCGGCATCTGAATGCGCTTGAGAAGTTCATGCCGGGACGCGTCGATCACGCCGACCCAGTGCGCTCCGAAATTCGCGACGTAGGCCTTGGATCCGTCCGGTGTGAAGGTGATATTGTGCGGCTCCGCGAATCCGCCGAGCCGCTTGATCTCCTTTTCCGCAGTCAGATCAATGACCGACACGGACCCGTCGTCGAAGTTGCCCATGTAGACGTAATGGTTGTCGGGCGAGATGTCGAAATGTTCCGGGCCGAATCCCTCGTCAATCACCGACGTGACCTTCTGGCGGTCGTAGTCGATGATGTAAGCCTTGTTGGCTTTGGTTCCGGACACGACGACTTTTCGGCCGTCCATGGAGAACATCGCCATGTGCGGGCCGACCCACTCGCCCAGAGATACCCGGCCCACCGTTTCGTGCGTTTTCATCGAAACGAATGAGACGTCACTGCCGTCGCGGTTCACAACCAGCACAACGTTTCGAACGTCGTTGTCCGCGAGCGCGGCGGAAGGCGTTTCATCCATCTTCTGCATGTGCGCCATTTGGCCCATGTCCCGCCCGGCAACGGCGGGCGTTGCCGCAGATAGTACGATCAATCCAAGACATTGAAGAATTTTCATCGAGATCGACTCCTGTTCTAAAAATCCATCTGGGTCCGAAGACCCAGAATCAAGTCATCGGCGGAATTGGTTTCCGCCCGGACCGAGTCCGCCAGCCACTGAACAAACGGCGTGAAATGCAGATGGTCCGTCACGAAAATCTTGTAATAGCCTTCCATGAGGCTTTCAGTTTCCCCGACTCCGCCGTTTGAAAATTCCTGCCCCTTGATGCTGCGAACTTCGGTTCGGCCGAAGGCCACGCCCCAGACATCGCGCGGCAGCCACGTCCATCTCGGCCCGCGAAATTCGACTCCGAGCGTGTAATGGATATCATTGCGCGCCGGAAAAACGGGCTTGCCGTTGCCGTCGAGCGCGCTCTGCGTGCGGCGGCTCCCGTACCGGCCGAAAAACGACACGGCACGCGTGATGTCCTGATCGAAACTGGCGCCGGTCGCGATGTTTTCGCGCCGGTCAGCCTCTCCGTTCGACCGCAACCAGAACCGGTATGTGCCACCCTCCCAACCTTGCCAGGGGCGCGCGCGCACGTCGATTTCCGCGATGCTGAACATCCGGCTGCCCAGGTTGCTGTTCCCCGCAGTCGGCCTCTGTATGGCAATTTTCAACGCATAGGCGCCCTTGGGATCGTACACCACCGCCGCCGCCGCGCCGTTGGCCGGAGCGCCGAGAAAGAAATTATTCACGAAAATGTCCGATGTGAACTGGCGCGTCTCGTCATTCGCATATCGGTTCTGATCGAACAGTCCGGTGAGATCCATGCTGCCCGCCGACACCGTCCACTCGCGCCGGCTTCCCAGCACCGACGAGATCCACGCCTCCCTTAAATTGACTTCCTCGTTCTCGTTCAACCGCGCATCGTCGCTGACCAGGGATGTCAGCGTCGGCACCCGGGATTTGACGCCGGTGTCCGCGTTGAATTCAAGATCGATGAAGACGAGCGTCTGATAGGCGGGTTTGGCGGACAGAAACACGTCGCCCGACCCCGACCCGAAAAACGAGTTGTTCCTCGGTTTGCCCGTCCCGAGAGTCTGAAACGCAAGGCCGGTGAGGGAAACGCCGAGGTTGACGGGATTAATGGTGGAAAGCGACTCCTCGATTTTCTCCTCGATGGATTTGCGGCGGTAATATTTTTCTCTCTGATAGGTCGCCTGAACGGAGAGACCGGTCCCGTCAAACGGGCAGACGTTCCCGGCCTGCGCCTTGTCGAAACTGTGCCCCTTCGGACAAACAAACGTCTTCTTTTCCTTGACGATCATCTCCGGCAGGGACAGCACCGTCTGCGCCTCAAGTTCCTTCACGCGCTTTTCCAGCGCCGCCACCTTGTCCGCGAGTTCGTCCGCGGCAACTCCCGGCGCCGCAATTCCGGCCGCCCAGACCGCCAGCGCGGCGATCCCCGTCCTCAAAACATGCCGTTTCAACATCCCTGCCTCCTCTTTCACAGAATCGCGTCCGCCGGGCGCCGCCCCGGCGGCCGGAATCAGACTGCATTCTAAATGAGATTGCGGGATAGTTGCATTTTGGAAGCGCGATGTCAAGAAAAATGCGAATAATTCGCGTTTGCCTTATTTAGGGGATTTGACTGGGAACTACGGGGGACGGCCGGGGTTACCGGCGCGTCAACCGAAAACCGGAAAACGCAGGACCGCCGCGGCCAGCGCGAGACGGTAGACGGCAAACGGCCTCAATGTCCGGCCGCTCACGTAATTCAGAAACACCCGGATGGTCATCCACGCGGTGACGAAACTGACCAGAAGACCCACGGCGAACATCGGGGCGTCCGACACGCGCAGAAGATGCCCGTGAATGCCCTTGTAAAGATCATAGGCCGTCGCCGCGCCAATGACGGGAATGGCGGCGAGAAAAGAATATTCCGCGGCGGTTTTTCTGGTCAGGCCGAGGATCATTCCTCCGACGATCGTCGCCGCCGACCGGGACATGCCCGGCCATAGCGCGAGGCACTGAAACAGGCCGATCCCGAGCGCCTGCCTCCACGTCAGGCCGTCCACACTGTCCGTGTCCGTCTTTAACATCACCGATTCGACGATCAGCATCCCGACGCCGCCAACCACCAGCGCCATCGCCACCGGCGCCGGCTTGAACAACTGTTCCTTGATGACATGACGGAAAACAAATCCCAGCATCAACGCGGGCGCCGTCGTGAACCCGATACAGATCCAGCCGTTGCGGCCGGAGAGTCCGCCGGTCTGCTTGGAAGTCAGAAATCCGGCCAATCGGCCGCGGTAGGCGCCGATCACGGCCATCATCGCGCCGGCCTGAATGACCACTTCGAAAATATCCGACTGCGCGCCGGTGAAATGCAGGGCATGCCCGGCCAGAATCAAATGCCCCGTGGAGGAAACCGGAAGGAATTCCGTCAGCCCTTCCACCACGCCCAGAACGACGGCGATCCAGATCAACGAGTCCATAGCGGAACGGATTCAACCAGCGGCGGGCGGCAAGAGCAAGCCGGCGCGGCCGGCCGCGGGTATTTGACACAGCCTGCAATTGTGTTAAGATTGCATCTGATTCGCAATCTTGAAGTCGGAAGGGGTTCTGGCATGCACATCGCCGAAGGCGTGATTACCGGAAAAGCCGCGGTCGCGTACACCGCGGCAGGCGTGGCGCTCATGGCGGCCGGCGCAAAACGGATGAACGATTTTGTGCGCGACCATCCGGCGCGAAAACCCCTGCTCGGCATGGGTGGGGCGTTTATTTTTTTCGTGTCGTTGATTCCCATCCCAGCCTTCACGGGCACATGTTCCCATCCGTGCGGTTCGCCCCTTGCCGGCATTCTGATGGGACCGTGGGTCGGCATCGCCCTCACGGGCCTGTCGCTTCTTCTTCAGGCGGCCTTTTTCGCCCATGGCGGATTTTCGACCTGGGGCGCAAATCTCATCACCCTCGGCGTCGGCGGCGCATTTTTCGGATGGCTGACTTATCACGCGGCCCGGGCCCTCGGGTTGTCCATCCGCGCATCCGCAGCGGCAGGCGGCCTTCTCGGAGATGTCATCACCTACGTCTTCTCCGGACTAAGTCTTGCCGCCGTCCTCTCCCATTCGCCCAATCCCCAGTATTCCTTCACCGGCTATCTCGCCGCCATCTACGGCGCGTATTTGCCGACCCAGGGACCGATCGCGATCGGAGAAATGTTCGTGACCGGTCTCGCCATTCATTATATTTATAAACAGCGGCCGGAAGTTCTCGAGGAACTTGCCGTGATTCCCCGAAACGCCGCTCTGAAAACGGCGACGGCGCTCTTGGTCGTCTGCTCGTCTCTATTTTTTCTTTCTGATCCCGCGCGCGCGGAAACTCCATCCCCAGCGACGTCCCAACCCACCGCAAATCAGAATCCGTCTTCCGGATTTTTGGGCATGGACGATGCCGTGAACAGCAAGATGGCGGAGAAAGCTGGCGCTCCGGCCCGGACGCCGTATCTCAACACGGAATCGATGGGTGATCTGTGGAACACGCTTCTTCTTCTTGCCGGAGGCGTATCCGGATTCGTCATCGGCCGATGGTGGCACACGCTGTTCGGAAAGCGCGAGGCGGCATGAGCGGGAATCTTTCGCTTCGCGACTATCTCGACGTCGAAGAGCGGTTGTTTTCGGAATCGATTCACGGTTGGAGACGGATCCCTGCCGGTTTGAAAATGTCCGTTGCGGGCGCCGCCATCGCGGCCAACGTCGTCGTAGCCAGGTTCGCGCTGAGCGCGGCGCTCTTCGTCGTCGCGGCGTCCATCCTCGTCTGGTCCCGCGTTCCCCGGCGGCATCTTTTGCTGTTTCTTCTTGCGCCGGCCTGGGCGACGTTGATTGTCGCGGCCGGATTTTCGGTCGGATTCGGCCAGACCCGCCTCATCGTGATCGGTCCGGTCACAATCTACCGCGAGGGCGTTCTTCAGGGCCTGAACGCGGCTGTGCGGGTGGCGGCCGACTGCGGCTGGATGGCCGCGCTTTTTCTGACGACGCCGTTTACCGAAATGCTGTCGTCCCTGCGCCGTATTCGCGTCCCCGGCATTTTAGTTGACACGCTTTCTTTCATGTACAGATACGTCTTTCTGCTCTGGGACGAGTTCGAGCGCATGTGGACGGCCGCCCGGGCACGCGGGGGCATGTCAACCCGCGGCCGGAAAATTGACACGGTTTCACGGATGGCCGCGCAGATTTTTTTACAAGCCTACGATCGCGCCGAACGAATCGACATCAGCATCCGCGCTCGCGGCGGCCAGTCATGAACCTCAAAGCGTTCTTTCAATCTCCGACGCAGGAATCCCTGCAAGCCTGCGACACGTGCGACATCACGCCGGTGCTGCCCGGTAACAGCCATCCGGTTCTCGAATGCCGCAATATTCATTTTTCGTACCACGACCGGCGGCCTGTCCTCGTCGATGTTTCATTTTCGATTCAGCCGGCCGAAACCCTCGCGCTCTGCGGACCGAACGGTTCCGGCAAAACGACGCTCCTCAAAGTCATCTCGGGTCTTCTCAATCCCGACCGCGGCTCCGTCAAGTTGGGCGACGCCGACTTGACGCCTCAGACCGCCGCCGCCGCATTCCGCCGAATTGGAATTTTGTTTCAGGATCCCAACGACCAGCTCTTCTGCAGTCACGTCGCCGAGGACGTCGCCTTCGGCCTTGAAAGCCTCGGCCTTCCTTCGGAAGAAATCCGGGCACGCGTCACCCTTGCGCTTCGTCTCACCGAAGCCGAACACCTCATCCATCGTCCCATTCACCATCTGAGCCTCGGCGAAATGAAACGCGTCGCGCTCGCGGGCCTCCTCGTCATGCGCGCGCCGCTGCTGGTGCTCGACGAACCCACGTCCGGACTCGATCCGGCCGCAGCCCGGCATCTTGTCGATCTGGTGCACCACCTCAACCGGGAACACAAATACGCCTTTCTCATCGTCACGCACGAAATGGACATCGTTCCCCAAGTCGCCCGGCGCGTCCTCGTTCTTGAAAGCGGCCGGATCCTCGCCGACCGCGACTCCAGAAGCATCCTGACCGACATCCCGCTTCTCGAGAAAGCGCGCCTCGAGCCCCCGGCCATCACCCGGTATTTTTTTGAAGTGTCCCGCCGCGAAGGCCGACCGCCCGGGAATCTCCCCTTGAGCGTCGACGAAGCATTGGATGGATAAACCATTGCCACAGACAGACACTCACCAGCACTCACCGACACAGACAGTTTTTTAAATAGAAACAAAATTTGTCTGTGCAAGTTGGCATCCGTCTGTGTCCCTGCCTGCCGCAGGCAGGTGTCTGTGGCTTCTGTTTTCCTTCTTCCGCCTTCTCCCCGCTTCTTCCTTCTTCTTCCGCCATGCTTGCCTTTCAAACGAATCTTT
>JAHFCY010000276.1 GCA_023249255.1 Candidatus Lindowiibacteriota bacterium
TTGGGAGGAGATAAAATACATATGGTCGGCAACGGGCAACGGGCAACAGGCAACAGGGAAGAGATAAGGATACGGATGACAGGCCGGTGGTGGCGGGCGGTGGTGTGCACAGTCTTGTTGGCGGCGTTGCTGGCGGCGCCGTCCGGAGCGTGGGCGGAGAAGCGGGACTTGGACGACAACAATCTGGCGGCCTATCTTCAGTTGTTCAATCAGGTACTCGAAAAATTACAGAGCGGTTACTACGACACGGAGAAAATCAAGCCGGGAATTCTGATTCGCGCCGCGCTGGAGGGAATGCTGGAAAGTCTGGACGATCCGTATACCCGCCTGCAGACGCCGGAAGATTACAAGGACATGCAGGTGAAGACGCAGGGGAAATTCGGGGGCGTCGGCATGGTGATCGAAAAGGAGGACACGGCGATCCGGGTGGTCTATCCGATTGCGGGCACGCCGGCCTTCAACGCGGGCATCCAGCCCGGCGATTTGATCATCCAAATCGACGGCGCTCCCACGGACACGCTGGACGTGGCGGGTGCGGCTGACCAGCTCCGGGGAACTCCGGGAACGGACGTTGCGATCGTCATGATCCACGGCAAAAAGCGTCAGGATGTCACGCTGAAGCGAGCGTCGATTCCGATCGAGAGTACGAACGTCGACACAATCGACACGGCCGAGGGCATCTACTACATCCGCCTGAAAGATTTTTCGGAGCACAGCGCCAGGGATATGGAAGGGGCGTTGTCGGATATCACGAAGAAAGGGGTGTCGGCGCTGATTCTGGATTTACGGAACAATCCGGGCGGCCTGCTCGATGCGGCCTCTGAAATTTCCGACCTCTTTGTTGACACGGGACTGATCGTCTACACCAAAGGCCGTCTGCCGAACCAGAATCGCGTGTTCCCCTCGTCGAAACGAAAAGAGTTCACGGATTTTCCGCTCGTGGTGCTCACGAATGGCAACACTGCCAGCGGCGCGGAAATCGTCGCGGGGGCGATCCGGGACAGCGGCCGCGGTATTCTGGTCGGCACGAAAACATTCGGAAAAGGCGTCGTGCAGTCGGTCTATGACCATCTGATTCTCGACTACGCGGTGAACGTCACGACCGCCCAATATTTCACGCCAAGCGGGGTCTGCATTCACAAAAAAGGGATTGCGCCGGACATCGAAGTGGAACAGCCGCCGATGTCGAAGGAAATTCAGGACGCGCTCTACAAAGTCCGGGGAGAGGACGTCGTTCTGGAGTTCTCGAAGACCCGGGATGGATTCACGGACGACGACGTGAAAGACCTGATGACTACGCTGAAAACAAAAAAAATAGATCTGCCGGAACCGTATCTCCGGTATTTGTTGAAAGAGCAATTCATGCGCAAGAAGGGCAAGAACGTGGTGTTTGACTTGGACACGGACATTCAGCTTCAGCGCGCCGTCCAGATCGCCCGAATCACGCTCCGGATGTTTCGCGGCTCGCAAACGCAGAATCCGTCGTCTGTTCCGACCGTGTTGAGATAATCGTGCGGTGTCCGGCGCCCGCCCGCCGCGTCCTGCCGTTGTCGTTCTGCTGGCCGTCTGCTGTCTCTTAGCCCTCGTTTATTTTCTTCTTCCTTCGACGTCGCGCCACATCATTCAGCCGTCCACGACGCCGGCCAAGTCTGTTGTTCCTTCCACACCGGTCCATCCAACTTCGGCGAGCCGACCGACGCCAGCGTCGGCCGCGGCCATCACAATCGTTCTTGACGATTTTGGCGCGAGTTGGGTCGACGTCGACCGCTGCCTCGCTCTTCCAAACGCCGTCGTCATCGCGGTGATTCCGCACCTTCGGGACAGCGTGAAGGTGGCGCGGGAGGCGTCCGCCCGGGGATTCGATGTGATTCTTCATCAGCCGATGGAACCTCACACCTTTCCGAAGGAAGATCCGGGGAAGTATGGAGTCTACACGGGGCAGTCGGCTGAAGAAGTGTCGGCAATTTTGGGCGAGAACCTCTCGTCACTGGGGATTGCGCCGGTCGGCGTCAACAATCACATGGGATCGAAGGCGACGGAGTCGGAGGAAACCATGCGGATTTTTTTCGACGCCTTTCCCAGAGACTTGATTTTTCTGGACAGCCGGACGTCGGAAAAATCTGTTGCCTACGATGTAGCGCGATCGCTCGGCATCCGCGCGCTGAAGAACAATGTTTTTCTTGACAACGTGCATGACAGCGAAGGCATCGGGAAAAATTTCGACATGCTGATCCGGATGGCCCGCTCGCGCGGCCACGCCCTCGCCATCGGCCACGTGTATTCATCGACGCTCCTGGATGTGCTCGAAGCGCGCCTGCCGCCGCTGTCTGAATCAGGCGTTCGGCTGGCGCGCCTGTCGGAGATTGCCGAGTGACGTCAGCCGCGCCGGTCTCGCCGTCCCGAGTTTCAGCGTCCGGATGATATAGTTCCCCTCATGCTCATTCTTGGCATCGAGACGTCGTGCGACGAAACGTCGGCGGCGGTCTACGAATCGTCATCTGCCGAATCGGGTTGTCTTCGATCGAACGTCGTCGCGTCGCAGGTTGATCTGCACGCGGCGTTTGGCGGCGTGGTGCCGGAGTTATCCGCCCGGGCCCATGTCGAGCGATTGCCGGTCGTGGTATCGGAGTCTCTGCGTCTTGCCGGTCTTTCGTTTTCCGATCTGGATTCGATTGCGGTCACGGCGCGACCGGGTCTTTTGTCGGCGCTTCTGTGCGGCATATCGTTTGCGAAAGGCCTGTCTCTGGCGCTCGATCGTCCCCTGTACGCGGTGGATCATGTGAAGGCGCATGTGGCGGCGGCGTTTTTGGAATTCCCATCCGCATCTTTGGTCGAGTCGTCCGCCAGGCCGATCAATCCGGGAGATCTTCCGGTGCTGGCGCTGGTCGCATCGGGCGGCCACACGTTGATGGCGCGACAGACGTCTCCACTCGATTTCCAACTGCTCGGCACCACGCGTGACGACGCCGTCGGGGAAGCGTTCGACAAAGTCGGCCAGCTTCTGGGTTTGCCGTTTCCGGGCGGGCCGCACGTGGAGCGCGCTGCGGCGTCAGGTGATCCGTCGGCGTTCTCATTTCCGGTTGGCATCATCCGCGGCGCGCCGCTCGATTTTTCGTTCAGCGGATTGAAGACGGCGGTGCTTTACGCGCTGGCGAAGATGCCGGCAAGAGAGAGGCGCCGCCGGACGGTGGACGTGGCGGCATCATTTCAACGGGCGGCGATTCGCGCGCTGTCGGAACGCGCGGTGACAGCCGTGCGTGAAACGGGAATCCGGTCGGTTGTGTTGTGCGGCGGCGTGGCGGCCAACCGGACGCTTCGTCAGACGCTGTCGAGCGATCTTGCCGCTGTTGGCGCCCGATTGTTCGTTCCGCCGGCCGTTTTTTGCGGAGACACCGGCGCGCAGGTGGCCGTGTACGGATCATTTCTGGCGGCCGCCGGCTGTCCACCTGTTCAGGACGTGGACGCGTCGACGACATCAGAATTATTCGAATGAAAACAGCATCAGCGGTTGTCGCGGTGTTTGTTCTGGTCGTGGCGCTGTGGTGGCCGCCGGAAGTTTACGGATTCGCGCGGGATGGTGTCTCCGGCGGAATGTTTTTGGTCCTCCTGCTTGCCGCGGCTTCAACTGTCCGATCTGCCGGCGCGCAAGACATCTTCGAAGTTCCGCGACCCATTCTTCTGGCCGGATCTATTTTTTTTCTATGTCTCATCGTGTCGACCATCTCCGGAGTGGATTCGTATCGGAGCGCCGAAGCGGTGATGGGATGGTCGGGCGCAGTTTCGCTTGCGGCCGCGCTCAGGACGGAATTCGCCGCCGCGAACGGCCGGGGGTCAGCGTTGCGCGCGCTGGAGTCCGTCTTTCTGGCAGTGACGTCCGGACTTTGTGCGTACGGCCTTTACCAATACGCCTATCTCATGAGGAACATCGTGGTCGAACCGGGACAGTGGGCTGATCTGACGTCCCGG
>JAHFCY010000102.1 GCA_023249255.1 Candidatus Lindowiibacteriota bacterium
TGGTAACGCCGGTAAAAGTCAGCGAGCAGGAGGAAGCAGGTCTTGACGAATCGCTTCACGGGGAGAGCGCTTATTTATAGTCTATAGTCCGAGTGGATTTACCCTGTCCCTATTCTTTACCAGAATCCCGCTGTGTAGATACGCCTCGGCGAGCGGCGCAGAATCGAGAAGACCGAAACCGGCGTTGATCCTTCGCGTTCGGCGGTTGATTCGACAAAAAATGAGGCCGATGAGACCCGCAAGAGCGGCCGCAGCGACTCAAATCTTGCGGTGCCGACGACAGGCGAGATGCCGGATATGGCCGACCACGGAGATTTGGCGCGCGATTTCAACAGAGCGCGGACTTCGTCGGTCGAAAATCCGATCGCGACCAGCACGGGCGCAGGGGCGGTGTTGATGTTCACCCGCGTGTCGCCGGTGACGGTGACACACTCGGAAAACAAACAGGTCGCGTCGCCGAATTTGGCGGATCGCGTCATGAGGTCGGCCGGCACACCGCGGATGCGGGAAATTTCTTCGAGAGAATCGAGCGGAGCGTTTTTGGCGCCGTACAAAAATCCGTTCGATTTGTAATAATCGTCCTCGGCGCCGTTGGTCCTGTGAAAATCGTCCGCGTCGATCCAGTCCAGAAGACTTCCGACAAAAACGTCCCGATCCTGCCTGTTCATGCCGAATTGTTCGAAGAGTTTCGAGAGGACCGCTGCGTCAGCAGTGTTGAGATTGATTTTGCTTTCTTCGTCAGTCACCCGGACGGCGATTCGCCAGCCGGACAATTCTTTCGAATACGCCGACGTGTCCCGCCATGACTCACCGACCGAGTCGAGGTTGCCCGTATCCGCGCCGATCAACGCTTTCGCGCGTTCGACGCCTGATTCAGCGGCGTAAAATCCGGCCAACTCATCGCCCGCGGCGCGCACGCGTTCGGCGGCATTCCGCGCAAGATGCGAATATTCCATTGACAGCACGGCGAGAATCGACAGGACGGCCAACGATGCGATGAGGATGAAGCCGTGTTCAGGATTACGTACCCCCCTCACCTCAATCCTCTCCCCCCTGCGGGGAGAGAGGAGGTGAATAGTTACGATGTTAGAGGAATTCATTTCAAGTATCCGATGATGTGTCCGAAGCGAGCGCGAGGGCTTCCGGATCAATGCGCAGGTACGCGGCGGATTCGAAAATCCCGCCGACAGCGTGGCGGAGTTTGAACTCGATCAGCCGCGGAACCGTGTCCGACGAAGTTTGGGGCGGCCAGCGATCCGTCAGGCGATGGTCGGGAAGACGAAAGCTGACGGACCATTCCGCAATTTCGGGAACGAGAGGAAATTCATTCCCGCCCTTGTCAGCGTCCCCCGATGGCGGCCACTGCCGGCGAAATGACAGGCTCGATTTTCCCCGCACCGTCGCCCGCACAAATCCGTTTTCCTCCAAGCCCGTCCGTCCCTGCCGGATAAAATCGATCTTCGATCCGAGCGCCGATGACTCGAGTTTGATTTTCCCTGATTTAGGGAACATCGACCGGGCTGATTCGACAAAGGTGTGAGACGCCACACGGACTTGTCCAAGACCGCGCAATGCCCGGCGGCCCCGATGATACGCGTCCGTGCCGACGGCGAAGGTCTGCGACAGAACGACCGATACGAGACCCATGAGCATGACCGCAAGCAAAAGTTCGATCAGGGTCAGGCCACGCTGATCATTACCTGTTACTCTCATCACGGCCAATACCGTTCCGTGCTCAATGACATTACGCCGTCACGGCTTATCACCGTCAGATCGATCCGCACCAGCGCGCTTGTGTCCGGTTTCGAATTGCGTTTGATCTCCGCCGTCCAGGTCACATCCTCATTTGGCGGCTGAACGGATCCCTTCATCCTGCCGTCCGGCGGAATTTGCTTTGACGCAATGACTTTTTCCATGATGCCTTCCGCAAAAACTGCAAGCCGTTCGTGGGATTGGGTCCGCGCCACCAGCCGGTGGGTCTCGGCTTGGGACTGGAGAACGGTAAGCACGCCGATGGAGACAATCACCATCGCGATGATGACTTCGAGGAGGGTCATTCCATTGCCGGGCGCCGGGCGCCGGGCGCCGGTCAGTTGGTTGACAGTCACGATTCGTCCATCATACAACAGATACGTCATTTACTCTGATGACCGACGACAGATGACTATTCTGACTCCCAGCTCTTGATGTCCGCGTCCTCGCCCGTGCCGCCGTCTTTGCCGTCGCGGCCGAGAGAAGAGAGATCATACGTTTCCGGGTTGAACTTGCCGGGCGACATATATTTGTAAGGCCGGCCCCAGGGGTCCTTGTTGACCGGTTTTTTAATGTAAGGCCCGCGCCAGCCGGTCGGAACTGGAGGCGCCGTCGGCTTTTTGAAGAGCGCGTCAATGCCCTGCTGGGTGGAGGGAAAATAACTATTGTCGAGCCGGTAGGCTTCCAGCGCTGTGCCGAGCATCTCAACCTGCGACCGCGCCGCAGCCGTCTTGGACTGTCCTACCCGCTGAAAAAGCTGTGGCGCCACGAGCGCCGCCAATACTCCGATGATGATGATGACGACAAGCATTTCGACCAGCGTAAATCCTGATTGACGGTTCATGCAGTTCTCCTTTTTTTGCCTTTTCATCCTCCGCCCATTTTCATCATGGGCAGAAGCACGGCGGCAAAGATGAAGCCGACAACGCCAGCGAGGGTGACGATCATTGCAGGTTCGAGGAGGGAGATCAAGGTCTTCGAACGCGCCCGCACCTGCGCTTCGAATACCTCCGCGGCGCGGTCAAGCATCTCGGTCAGGTTGCCGGTGTTTTCGCCGACGGCGATCATCCTGAGCAGCAGCCCGGGAAACAATGGACTGTTCAAACTTTCGCCCACCCCCCGGCCGACCCGCACGGCCTCCACCGCCTCCACGATCTTCGCACGCATCGCCAGATTCTGAACGATGTCTTTGAGAATATCCAACGACCGGAGCACCGGCAAACCGCCGGCCAGAAGCGCCGACAACGTGCGCGCGATCCGGGCGCCCTCGACTTTCTGCCAGAGATCGCCGATAAGCGGCACGCGCAAAAGATTTTTGTGGAGTTTCAGACGCGTTGCCGACTCCTGAAGGCTCTTCCATATAAAAAATCCCGTGGCTGAAACCACAATGAACAATATCGGCCCGACCGATTTGAGCCGGGCGCTCACCCCGAGCAACACGCGCGTCGGCAGGGGCAGTTCGGTCTGCATGTCTTCAAAGACCGTCGCGAATTTCGGGAGAACGAAAAAAACGAGAAAGAAAACGCACAGGAGTCCGACCGCAAGCATGAGCGCCGGATAGACCAGCGCCGAAACCAGTTCCGAACGCAGGGTCCGCATTTCGTCGAGATAGCGGGAAAGCCGTTCGAGGATGGGCCCGAGCTGTCCGCTTTCTTCACCCGCTGAAACCATCCCGACAAAAAGCGGCGGGAAACATTCGGGATGCCCGGACAGCGCTTTTGAAAATGCCGCGCCGCCCCGAAGCTCGGTTTTGACGTCCGCCCAGGCCTCACGGAACGCCGCCGATTCGGCCAACCCCTCCATTTCGCCGACCGCCGTCAGAAGCGGCAGGCCGGCGTTCAACAGTTTCGCAAGCTCGCCCGTGGATTCCGCCAATTCCGCCTGCGAACCCTTCTTCCGCCGGCGGATTTTCTTTTCGCCCGCCGCGGCTCCTTCTTCTTCAATGCTGATGGGATACAGTTTCTTCGAGACAAGCGTGGAGAACGCCTCGTCTTTCCTGTTCGCCGCAATGCTGCCTTCGCTGATCCTGCCGTCGATCCCGGCTGCCCTGTATTTGAAATTCATGAGGGACAGGCGGTTATTTCAAAATAAAATCTTGGATGAATTTGGATTTGTAGGCCGTGTCCGGATCAAGGTTCATGCCGCCGAACCCCGCTTTGGCCGCCGCTTTTTTCTGCGCGTCGATCGCCGTGGTCATGTCCTTCTCATTTTCGACCACGGACGGCGTGATGAAAATCATCAACTCTGTCCGCTGGTCGACGTCCGAAGTCGACCGGAACGCCGCGCCGATCACCGGAATGTCGCCGAAGATGGGAACCTTGCTTTGCTTCCTCGTCCGGTCGGTCCGGATCAGGCCGCCGATGATGACGGTCTGGCCGTCGCCGAGGATCGCGTTTGTTTTGGCCTCGCGCGTCTGGAAAGTCGGATTTTCCGAGGAAACGCTGGACGCCCGGATGGTTTTGATCTCCTGGGTGATGTCAAGCGACGTCTGCCGCTTCTGATTGATGTGCGGCGTCACCTTGAGTTTGATCCCGACGTCCTTGTACTCAAACGTATTCTGCGTCACGCCGCCGCTGGTCGTTGACGTCCCTGTTTTGACCGGCACCTGATCGCCGATGAGAATGGACGCCTCCTGATTGTTGGCGGCGAAAATGCGGGGCGTGGCCAGCACGCGCGTATTGGTTTTGGACAGCAGGGACTGGATGATGCCATCAAGTTGTATGTTGTTCTTGACAACCGCCTGCTTGATGCCCGTAAATGCGAGATTCTCAAGCGATGTTCCCTTGGTGCGGATATCAAAATCGACATTCGAGTTGCGCAGGGTGTAATCGACGCCGAGATTCTGGCTCGCGTCCAGTCCGACTTCCAGAATGACCGCTTCAACCAGGACCTGGTACGGCGCGATGTCGAGTTTCATCACGGTTTCCATCACGGCGTCGTAACTCTCGCGCGTCGACTGGATCACGAGAGAATTCGTGCCTTTGTCGGCGACAATCTTGGTGGCTGTCTGGCCGGACGCGTCGGGCTTGGAAAAAATGTCGGACAGGACAGTCACGAGTTTGCTGGCGTCGGCGTTTTCAAGATAGTAGACGACCGTGCGCGTGCCGCCTTCCTCGGAGGGGCGGTCGAGCGCGGACGCGAGGCTTCCCAGCGTTTTCAGGATCGACTGCGACACCGAAGCCATGATCAGGGCGTTCAGCCGGCCGTCGGCCTGGATCAGAATCTGGTTGCTGTAGGCCTCGCCTCGAGGACCGAGTCCGCGGGCGACGATGTTTTCAAATTTCGAGGCCAGATCGGCCGCGCTGGCGTATTGAAGCGGAATGACCTGGACACGAAACGCCGAAAATCCCTCGTAATCGAGTTTTTCGATCAGGGGCGCGACGATGTCGTGAAACGCGCGCGAGCCAAGCACGACGATGCTGTTGGTGATTCGATCGGCGCTCACCACTCCCGGCCGCGTGGGCACCCCCTCCACTGCCGACGCCGCCAGTCCCTTCGTCAGAAGTGTTTCAAGAAACCCGGCCAATTTTTCCGCGTTCGCGTATTGCAGGGAATAGACCTTGAGCGATTCTTCCCGATAACCGGACACGTCGATCAGGTTCACGATATCGCGGACTTTTGCGATCATCTCCCGCGGGCCGACGGCGAAGAGAAAAATGGGCGTCGGGCCGGCAACGAGTTTCAATCCGCCCAGATTTTCCGGTTGGGTAGTCGCGAGAAATTTCTGGACGAGAGGCAGGGCCTCCGCGGCCGATAGAAATTTCAACCGGAACGTTTCGCGCTGGTCGGCCTCGCCGGATTCATCGATCGCGCGAGCGATCGACTCCAGGCGCTGAACGTTCGACGCCATGCCGGTCAGCACCACTGAATTTTTCCCGGCATCGGCCTGGACCGAACCGGCGTCGCCCACGAGGGGTTGCAGGACGGGCGCGACATCCTGCGCCAGCGCATGCTGAAGCCGGACGACCTTTGTGATCGGACGGTCCTCCGGAACGACCGGCCGATCGTCCGGATACATCTCCAATCCCTTCGTCACACTTTTTGCCGCCGGCAGAATTTTATAGACACTGCCCGACCGGACCATCGCGAATCCCTTGAGTTCGAGGATCGATTCGAGAAGATAGACCGCCTCCCAGCGTGATAGTTTTTTCGGATTGATGACCGTGATCTTGCCCTGAACCTCCTCGTCCTTGATGAACGTGAGATCGAGTTCCTGCGAGAGCGTGTTCAAGACGTCGTCAAGTTCGGCGTCCCGAAAATTCATGAAAATCTGCGGCTCGCCGTCGCCCGACTGCGGCGCGGAGCTGGCGGAGGCAGGCGGCGGCGAAGTATTCGAGGCGGCTTGAGACACTTCCGGCGGCGCGGAGGCAGCAGGCAGGAACGGCACGGACGGCGACCTGACATCGTGAACTTGTTCCGACGGCGCGGACGCGGGCCTGCCCTCCGCAGCTCCGGTTGTCGCAGATGAGGGCTGAACATCAATCGTCACACCGCCGGACGCGGAGACGGCGGGGCGGGACGTACTCTGCCGGGCAAAATCGAGAAGTCCTTCGAGGACGGTGCGGTCCGGCGGCGTGTAGGAGTAAATCGCCAGCGCCTGATGAATCGTATTGATCGCGCGGTCGAACTGTCCGGCGTCAATCAGCGACGACGCGAGCCACAGATAGGCGTCACGGGCCAGCGGATCCTGCGCATGGCTTACGAGAAATTGCGAATAGGTCTGAACGGCCCGGATGGGATCCCGCGTCGTCACCCGGTAGAACTGGCCGAGGCGAAACAGCGCCATGGGCGCGTATTTCGAGTCGGGGTATCTGCGCCGGAAATCCTCGACGGCGATGCGCGGAATCTCGGCGTCGGTGTCGGAAAAAACGCTAAGGGCGAGAAGATACTCCGCGTATTCCTTCTGCGCGCCGCCCGTCGAGATATAGCCTTTCAAAATATCCCGTGCTGATTCGGGCTGGCCCGCGTCGATCAAAATCCGCGCCTGATTCAGCACCGAGTCGTCTTCGATCACCTCAGCCCGGGCCTGGACCCCCGCCGCAGCAGACCACAACGCGCACAACAAAATCATCTCGAAAAACTTTTTCTTCATCGTATCTATTGCCCCGTTGCAGTCTGCGGCGAGTTTGGAAACATCCGCACCGTCTCACGGTTCCCGGCCGGAGATTCAAACGTCGCCGACATGCGGTCCATCTCGACCAAGCGCCATCCGTTCAGATCCTCGCCGGCCGACAGGCGTTGTTTCTGTCCGTCCACCTCCGCCACAACCTGCCGTACGCGATCGCCAAGCACGATACCTGACAATTTCATGGAAGGAAAAGGCTGGACGACTATTTCGACCGGCTGGGACGCGCCGGCCTCAGGACTCGGCTGCGCAGGCTCGACTTGGGGCGGGCGGTTCGTCTCCACATGGACCTCCTTCGCTTGCGCGGGCGGAGCGCCAAACCAGTTCGATGACATCATGGCAAGTTCGTCGAACAGCACTTCTGGAGGCGCAACAGATGGCGCCGGATTCGAATCCGGCGAAATACTCTGCGGGGCGAGACTATCGGACATCGTTCGCAGATCGCGGATGACCGTCCATGCGTATACCAGCACGACGGCAGTGAGAAAAATGATCGGCCACGAATTACGCGGGATATTCCATTTCACCCGTGGCCACGCCGGCCGGGCTGCACGGTCCCAAAATGCCATCAGCCGGTACGCTCCACGGCCATCGCCAGCGCCCGGGCCTCAAAAAATATTTCCACATCCTGTGGTTTTTCAAGCCTGTGAAGGGTCAGCCGACGGATCTGGATGCGCGGCTGGGCGGCGCGCACGGCCGAGAGAAAAAAAACAACCTGGGCCTGTTGTCCCCGGGCGCGGCATTCGTAAATCAACTGCGCGGCCGGCTCCTGCGGATTCGCCTCGATCCGAGCCTGGCGGCTGTCGATCTTGAGTCCCGACGAATGAAGAAATCCCTCCATCGTCGCATAAAATTCCGGCAGAGCGCGTTCCGGCGCGTTCACGTACGCGGCGGCCGCGATCGGGACGGACGGCAACGACGGCGGCGCCTCCGATTCGAGATTTGCAAGAATTTCGTCAGTCTCGGACTGCATCGGCCGCACCCTCACAAGATACGCCACGATCAGAATCGCCACAACTGTCAGGAGCAGGATTTTGGTCCGCTCCGGCGGCGACACCCTTACCTTCCACGGAATCAGATCGGCCATGTCCATCTCCCTCTTCTACTCGCTCGTCTGTGTTCGCATGAGGGCGGCATTTTAGCAGAGACAGGGAAAAATAGACAACAGAATCACCCGGCGCGGACCGACCCCCCGCGCTCCCGCACCTGTGAAAATCCCGTCTTCCATGCTCTACTCTGGATCAACAAAAATCTTATGGTGATGGAATACCGCAGGCTCGGCAAATCAGGATTGCAAATCAGCGCGCTGTCGCTCGGATCGTGGGTGACGTTTGGCGCCCAGATTTCGGACGGCACGGCGGAAGAGTGCATGAAGGCCGCCTATGACGTGGGCGTGAATTTCTTTGACAACGCCGAAGCGTATGCGGGCGGGCAGTCCGAAATCGTGATGGGGAAAATTCTGAAAAAATTCGGATGGAACCGGAGCACGTTTCTGGTGTCCAGCAAGGTGTTCTGGGGCGGCGACAAACCCAACCAGACGGGGCTGTCGCGGAAGCACGTGATCGAGGCCTGTCATGCCGCGCTCAAACGCCTGCAGGTCGACTACCTCGATCTCTACTTCTGCCACCGCCCGGACAAGAACACGCCGATCGAGGAAACCGTGCGCGCGATGCACGATTTGATCCGGCAGGGCAAAGTCCTCTACTGGGGGACGTCCGAATGGAGCGCGCAGGAGATCACTGAAGCCTGTGGAGCGGCGCGGCAGTTTCACCTGACGCCGCCGGCAATGGAACAGCCGCAATACCACATGTTCTGCCGCGAGCGGGTTGAATCTGAATACCGGCGGCTGTATGAGAGCGCAGGGATCGGGACAACCATCTGGTCACCGCTCGGTTCGGGACTTCTCACCGGAAAATACAACAATGGAATTCCCAAAGACTCGCGGTTGAATCTCCCCGGCTACGAATGGCTGAAAGACGCCGTCCTCGGCGGCGAAGGAAAAAATAATCTGGAAAAAGTGAAAAAGCTCGTCAAGTTCGCGGACGAACTCGGCGAGACTTTACCGCGACTCGCGATCGCGTGGTGTTTGAAAAATCCGAATGTCAGCAGTGTCATCACCGGCGCGTCGCGCGTGGAGCAGGTCAGGGAAAACATGCAGGCCGGCGATCTGGCCGGAAAACTGACGTCCGAGGTCCTTGATCGCATCGACAAAATTCTGGAAAACAAACCCCGGATACCGGAACTTTAATGAAAAACGTCAAACCGGTCCGGACGTTCTCGATCCCCCAGTGCCACCGCCTGATCAAGGAGGGCGACGGCGCCACCACAGAACTCTTTTTTGTTTCCAGGGGATCTCTCCTGGTCGTCAAGGGCGATGTGATCGTCACCCGGATCGACGCGCCTTCCTTCACCGGAGAGATTGCGCCTGTCCTCGGCAGGCCTCGAAGCACTTCGATCATTTCCAAAACGGACTGCACGCTCGAAGCGTACGACGTCCGGGAATTTTTGTCGAAACTGACCATCCAAAGCGATCAGGGATACAATTTTCTGGAAATTCTCGTTGGCCGCTTCGAATCGACCCGGGAGCGCGTCGACGAATTCCAGAAGGCGATCATCAAGGAATACGTGAAAATTCTAGCCGAACTCGTCACGAGCAAGAAAGTTCAAGTTGAGGAAATCCCGTATGATCGCATCCGGGAAATCCGCGAGGAAAAAGAGATGCGGTTCGATTCGCTTCTTCAGCACAGAAAACCGCATGAAGACTTCCAGGTGATCCAGAACCTGGCGCGCCAGAACGGCATTCTGCAAAAATTTCAGAGCCGGATCGCCACCCGGTTTCGGTCGTTCGCGCCCCTTGACGTGGAGACATTCAAAACGCCCCGCGCCAGCTCATACCTGAATTTCAGGGAGGCAGCGGCCGGCATCGCAGGCGAGATCGTCGTCCTGACCCGTTACATGGCAACGCTTCAACTTATCGACATCGACCGCCTGGACCATGAACTGTCGGTGATCGAAGAGACCATTCCATTCGACGACCGCGTTAGAATACTGGACGAGATGAAACGAGACGCTGATGGCGCCGGCCGCGATGACACCCTGGCCGAAAAAATTCGCGCCTTTGAGGAACAGGTCAACCTCATCAGACAAAACCCCGGGTACGCGGAAACACCCCTCGCGCCTTGCGCCGCCAAGTTCGGCCTTGACCGAACCTACGCAACGATCCTGCGGAGGATGTGGAAAGAACTCCTGACGCAGTAATTCTGATTTTTAGAGAGAAGCCAGAAATCGCCGGACGCCCCGGCGCTTGAGCCGCGCGCGGTCAACCGCGACTTGTGATGCAAGACGCGCTTTGTGCCGCTTGAGACGCTGACGGACCGATCGGGCCGACGCCGAGTCACCCACGCCGATAATTTCAACCGCAAGAATGCCGGCGTTCGCCGCGTTGTCCACGGCCACGCACGCGACCGGAACTCCGGCGGGCATTTGAGCAATCGATAACAGCGAATCAAGACCATTCATCGCGCGGCCTTTCACCGGCACGCCGATCACCGGCAGGATCGTGTACGACGCCAGCATGCCGGGCAGGTGCGCCGCCCCGCCCGCGCCCGCAATGATCACCCGCGCGCCCCGCGATTCCCAGCCGCGGACGCTCTTTTCAAGAAGCCGCGGCGTTCGGTGCGCGGAGACGATCTGCGTGTCGTACGAAACGCCAAACTCGCCCAGCGTCTCGCCGGCTTTCGACATGACCAGCAGATCGCTTTTGCTTCCCATGACAATCACAACATCGACGGCTTTGGTCATAGACGTTTCACCTCTATCATATTCTCACCCGATCGCGCACGCGCATGGCGAGCGCGATTGCCTTCTTTGGCGTATCGGCAAGCGCATTGACGTGCCCGATCTTGCGTTCGTATGCCGGGCCGGATTTATTGTACCAATGGACCCACGCGCGGGGCGTGAAACTTCCATACGGCATCGGCGCCATGCCCGGCGTCAATTTTGTCT
>JAHFCY010000009.1 GCA_023249255.1 Candidatus Lindowiibacteriota bacterium
CGGTTTTTTCTCGTGCGATTTTTCCCGGGGAGACGCAACCCGCGCGCGCGCCGACACTTCTTCAAGCGTCCCGGAACAGAATTCGGTTAAAATGTCCTGAAAAGGGTCCATGGGCGACGCGGTCGCAAAAAATCCGTATGCTTCGTGTTCCATCATCATTTCGTTCCGGCCTGATCCGGGCGGTGGCGGCGCACCCCCACCGCTTTCTTGCGGGTCCGACACGGATCGAGCCGATTCGCCGAAGAGTTCCTCCTGAAATCCTCCCTCGGTCAACGACTGCCGCACGCGGCTTGACCATGCGGGAATACCCGCCAGTATTTCGATCCGGGAGTTTCCGAATTCATCCAGGGCGCCCGCTTTGGCCAGCATTTCCAGCGCCTGGCCGTTCAACAGCGCCGGGACTTTGATGAGCATATCCGGAATGTCGTTGAACGGCCGCGCCCTTAAAATTTCCATCACCGTCTGTTCCGGCACATGGCGGATGAGACGAAGGCCGAGCCGGATTTGTTTGCCGTCGGAATCCGGGAAACAGTCCGGGCCGGCGGAATTGACGTCCGGCGGCCGGACCCGAATGCCGTAGCGGCGGATTTCCGAACACAAATCACCGAGCCGGTCGCGCTCATCTAAAAAAGAGTTGATGCAGGCGGCCAGGAAAAACGCCGAATGATGCGTTTTCAAATAGGCGCCGCGGTAGGTGAGGACTGCGTACGAAATGGCATGCGCCTTGTTGTAGGCGAATTCGGCCTGCGCAACGACTTGGGACAGAAGATGCGATGCGGATTGGGGCGTCAGCCCCGCCACGACGAGCGCTCGCTCGAAAGCCTCGCCAGCCGTTTTCATCAATTCCTGATTTTTTTTAGACGCGGCAATCCGGAAATCATCCGCCTGCCTGGCCGTAAGCCCGGCCTTGCACGCGCAGGCCATCAGTTGTTCCTGATACAGAACAAGCCCATACGTTTCACGCAGGATGTCCTCGAAGAGAGGATGAACGGATTGGGGTGCCGACGCGCCTTTTTTCCGGTCGACATACTGTTTTGGAATTCCAGCCTCGAGCGGGCCCGGGCGATAGAGAGCCAGGGCCGCCGCAAGCTCCCCGATCGACCGGGGCTCAAGATCACGGAGAAGATCCCTCATGCCCGCGCTCTCCAGTTGGAAAAGTCCGGTAGCCCGGCCCTCCGACAGCCGGCAAAACGTCTCCTTGTCATCCAGGGGAATGGATGACAGATCAACGGCGTCGATACCGCTCATTTTGAGCCAGCGCGAGGTCTCGGCCAGGACAGCCAGCATTTTGAGCGGGAGAAGATCGAGCTTGGGAATCCCCATCCATTCGAGATCGTCGCCGTCGTACTGAATCCACACCTGACCTTCCGGGGACTGATACCGCGGAAACAGCGCGGCGCTTTCAGCCGGCAGGATCGAAACCGCCGTCGGATGACACAGCGTGTTCCTCGGCAAAGGCGCGACACGATTGATCGATCGCTCAAGATCCTTCCAGACAGTCCCCGGTTCACCCTCGAATACCGCGGCGCCGGACGGCATCGTACGGAGGCGTTCATTCACGTCCTGATAAGCAATGCCGCGGCAACGCGCAACTTCCCGCACGGCCGATTTAAGCCCGATGCTTGAATACACGCCCGGGCGAATTTCTTCCGAAGATGACTGTCGCTGTCTCAACATTTCCAGAACCTTCCCGCGATCCCGATAATCAACGTCGATGTCGACGTCGGGCAAAGTCTTTCGGGAAGGCGACAAAAACCGGTCGAATGAGAGGCTGTATCGAATCGGATCGATTTCGGTGATGTCGAGGAGATAACAGATCAGGGAACCGGCCGAAGATCCGCGGCCGGGCCCGATCGTGATTTTCTGCCGGCGCGCTTCAGCCACCAGGTCGGCAATCATTGCGATATACGAACAGAGTCCCGACCCGGACAGGCGGTCGACTTCCTCCTCGATCCGCGATTCGACATCGGCCGGGACGCGCCCCCACTTCATCCGCGCGGACCGGCGAGCCGACTCCTTCAACACTGCCGCCGCGGCCGGATCCGCCGGGGCATGCTTCGGAATGAGATCATGGGACGTCACGGTACAGCGGCCTGCGATGTCGGCGGCCGTTTCCATCGCGTCCCGGTGCGCCTTGCCCAGGGCCAGCCATTCTTCGGGCCGGAGGAGATGAAAATTCGGCTGTAAAAATCGTTCACGGCGTGGGTCCGTCGGCAATTTTCGGGAACGAATGTCCATCACGATCTGGTGCGTCTCGGATTCGTCCGGCAGGAGATAATGAACGTCATTGGTCAGGACACGCCGCAGCCGCCGTGATCCGGCCAGTTTTTTCAATTCTGCCGACAGCGCCGCCTCTTTTTCTCCGCTGTGATCCTGGATTTCGACGAAGACGCGGTCGCGGCCAAACGCCTCGATATAAAAAGACAGCCAATCCTCCGCGCCTTTCGGATCGGCCGCCAAAATTTTCTGGCTGATGATCGAGTGGACACAACCGGTCAACAGCAGGATTCCCCCGGCATGGCGGCCGAGCAGTTCGCGGTCAATCCGGGGACGATGATAGAAGCCTTCAATGTAGCCGAGAGACGACAGGCGCGCCAGATTTTCATAGCCTTCGGCCGATTCCGCCAGTAAAGTCAGATGATGGCCGACCGGACGAAGATCGGGTGAACGATCCGTCCGCGTGGTCGGCGAAACATACAGTTCGCAACCGACGACCGCTTTGACGCCGGCCGATTCCGCCGCGCGGACAAATCTGGGAATCCCGAACATCCCGCCATGGTCAGTCAGCGCGAGCGCGCCGTATCCATAGCTCTTCGCCGTCCGGACGAGTTCCTCCGGTGACGCCAGCGCGTCAAGAAAACTGAAAAAACTGTGGGCGTGAAGCTCCACCGGATTCATCCTGCTCCCGTCAGTCATGGACTGATTGTAAGTCAGTGGGAAAAAGTTGCAAGTTAAACCGAAGGGCGGTAGAGTTGATCTTCAGGGGGCGTCCAGGGCGTCGACCCGTGTCCTCGGAGGACTCGGGGAGGAAAGTCCGAGCGCCACGTGGCCTCGTCCGATGGCGAGGCGGATGGTCGCCAACGGCGACCGGTCGAGTGGGAAGACAATCGGGCTAAACCCGAACGTCTTCGTGCGAAGATCAGGGAAAGTGCAACAGAGAGCAGACCGCCCCATTTTTTCGGGGCAAGGGTGAAACTGGGAGGTAAGAGCTCCCACACGACAGCCTGGAGACAGGCGGTGCGGTAAACCCCATCCGGCGCAAGGCCTTCGGGCCGCTTGAGCTTCGCGGCAACGCGGAGCCCAGAGAGATGACGCTCCACGACAGAACTCGGCTTACGGACGCCCCCTGTTTTTTCTACGCGGCGCGCAATTTCCGGATGGCGCGGGCGTAATCCGAATTTCCGAAAATGGAACTTCCCGCCACAAGCCAGTTCACGCCCGCTCGTTTGACTGACCGGGCTGTTTTTTCGTCGACGCCGCCATCGACTGACAGCATCATCTCCGGGCGATTTTTGTCGATCCATTGTCTGGCCTGGCGGATTTTCGGAACGACGGACCGGATGAATTTCTGGCCGCCAAATCCGGGATGCACGGCCATGAGCAGGAGCAAATCGAAATGCGCAAGATAAGGGCGGACGGACGAGAAGGGCGTCTCCGGATTCACAGCCACGCCCGGCCGAACTCCAAGTTTTCGGATGGCGGCGGAGACGGCGGGCAGGCGGCGGCCGCAGGCCTCGACGTGAACGGTCAGATAATCCGATCCGGCGGAGGCGAAATCCTGCAGATAATCCTCCGGATGGGTCATCATGAGGTGAACGTCGAACGGCAGGCGCGTGACGTGCCGGATTTTTTTGATGACTGGAGGCCCGATCGTGAGATTCGGCACGAAATGAGCGTCCATCACGTCCACGTGAAGACAATCCGCCCCGGCGCGTTCGACAGCACGGATTTCGGCGCCGAGCCTGGAGAAATCGGCCGACAGAATGGATGGCGCGACCCGGATCCGGCATCGTTCGATGGTCATGATTCGAGAAGAATCGTCACGGGGCCGTCGTTTTGCAGGCGGACCTGCATGAACGCGCCGAACCGGCCGGTTTCGGTTCGAATACCATCCCGTTTCAATTCCTCCACAAATTCCAGATAAAGCCGTTCGGCCAGATCCGGCGGGGCGGCGGCCGTAAACGCCGGCCGGTTGCCCTTGCGGGTGTCGGCATACAGCGTGAACTGTGAAACAACCAGCGCTTCGCCGCCCGCGTCCTTCAGGGATACACCCATTTTATTTGCCGCATCCGGAAAAATTCGAAGGGCGGAGGATTTTTTGGCAAGAGTTTGGGCTGTAGCGGCGGTATCCTGGTGACCCACACCCAGCAAAATCAAAAAGCCGCGGCCAATCGAGCCGATCATCTGCCCGTCCACGCTCACGCCGGCCTCCGTCACCCGCTGGATCAGCGCCTTCATTCTCCGACGACGCGCTCAATCCGTCACTTTTTGATGAATTCCATCCACTTGGTCTGGAGCGACTTCATGTAAGCGTCTCCCAATCCGAATTTCCTGGCCAGAGGCGCCAGCGGCAGATCAGTCCGGCCCGTATCCTCGGTCAGAGTCTTGACGGCGCGGTCGAATTCGGTCACCTGCCGTTTGAAATCGTCCAAGCTCCCCTTGGCGTAAACCGACAGAAGCTGCTCTTTGAGAATCTGTTCGCGGGCGGCAAAGGGGAGGGTTTCCTCCATCATGACCAGTTCCGATTCGAGATGCGACAATCCCAGCATCTGATAGTCGGCGACATATTTGAGCATCAACGCGATTTTTTCGCAGATAAAATTTGCCGCTGTCTTGAAATCCTGGAATGTATCGACCCGCGGAATTTTCTGCGCCTTGAGGTCATGAAACGTGAGCGCGCGGAAACGCTTGTTGAGGCCGTCCTGAAACTTGTCGGCCACGTTGTGTTTTTTGGCCATCTGCTGCATGGCGGCGAAATCTTCCGAACCAGAATTGCGCGTGACCACCTGGTCAATCAACAGCTCAACGTCCCGCCGGACGCCCTTCATGTCGGAGAACGACAATTTTCGTTCCTCGACTTTTTTTTCGGAAATCAGAACCGACAGGATTTTTTTGCATTCGTCCAGCGCCAGATATTGATACTCGTGGGCGCGGTCCCGGAGCATATCGAAGCGCTCGACCAGATTGTGAATGAACTTGGACCCGAGATCGCTCTGGGTGGTCAGCTTGGCCATCATCTCGGCGGCGTCGTAGATGTCGACCGACGAAGAAGTCTTGGCGATAACCGTCGTTCCCCGCTGGAGACCCAGAATCGATCCGACCTCGCCGACAAATGCGGGTGCTTTGACCTGGCCGACGATGAGATCTCCTTTGAGCATGAGCAGTACCCCGACCCTCAGATGATAAATCTCCCGGGAAGAATCCCGCTCACGAAAAAGTTTTTCGCCCTGGTTGAGGCTGCGGGTTTTAACGAATTCCATGGGATACGGCCGAAATTCAGCGCAACGCCTTGAGACGCGATTCGGCCCGATGCGCCCGCCAGCGTTCCGCCTCAAGAATCGTCTTGACTCGCTCGACGGCGGCGTCCAGATCGTCGTTCAGGACGACATAGTCATAGTTCTGGGCCACGGCGAGCTCCCGCTTGGCAGCCGCCAGCCGGCGCTTGATGTCCTCCGGACTGTCCGTATGGCGCTCGCGCAGGCGGCGGGACAGCTCCCGCAACGTCGGCGGAATCAGAAAGATGTAAACGCCGTCCGGATATTTCTTTTTGAGCTGCAGCGCACCCTGGACGTCGATGTCCAGAAGCGGGAAATACCCCAGGGAAATTTTGGCGTCGAGGAATTTTCGCGGCGTCCCATAACAATGGCCGTGAACACCGGCCCACTCGGCCAATTCGCGTTTACGGACCATCCGCTCAAACGCGGCCTTTGAGACGAAATAATAGTCGCGCCCGTTGCGCTCGCCCGACCGCGGCGGCCGGGTCGTAACCGAAACCGAATACGCCGCTTTGGGCATATCGGCCAGAATTCGATGAACCAGCGTCGTCTTGCCGCCGCCCGACGGTGATGAAATCACGATTGGATATCCACGCATACCTATCCTCCTGTTTGCCTGTCATTCGACATTTTGAACCTGCTCACGCATCCGCTCCAGAAAATCTTTCGACATCACCACCCACCGGCTCATGCTCACATCCCGGCCTTTTGATCCGATGGTGTTGACCTCCCGCTGCATCTCCTGCAGAAGAAAGTCAAACTTGCGGCCCGGCGATGGATCGGCCGACCTCAGGGACACGGCGAATGCCGACAGATGAAACTTGAGCCGCGAACACTCTTCCGAAACGTCCTGACGATCCAAGGCCGCCGCGACTTCGAAACTCACGCGATCCTGAACGGCGCGGGCGTCGCTGCAAAACTGATCCGCCAGTTCGCGGACGCGGCGCTCGCTCTCTTTTTTCAAAATAACCGCCCGTGCCGTCATGTTTTTTAACAGAGCCTCCAGCCGCCGGGCGTAGCCCGCAAGCTCCCGTTCCATTTTCCGGCCTTCATTTTCCTTCGATCGAACAAATGAGCCGATGCACGCCCGGGCCAGCCGAAACAACAGCCGCCGCCCCTGGGGCGATACATCTTCCACTCCTCCAACCTTGAGCACGCCGGGAATTCTCAGCGCTTCCCACTTGGCGGCCCGGCCCGACTCGCCCGATGTCGGAAGACCCAGAGACCGGCATACATCGAGAAAACTGCCGATCGCCCGGCGGTCACAGGAAATACGCGACCGGGTCATCAGATCGAAATCTCCGCCCACAATCAACGTGACCTTGCCGCGCTGAATCTTTTTCTGAAGCATCCCGCGCAAATCCTGCTCAAGGGAACTCAGCGACGGCGGAAGTTTAAAATTGAATTCCGCGCCGCGGCTGTTGACGCCCTTGATCAAAACCTCGAAAGAATTTCCGTTGCGCTCATCGTACGCACGGCCAAAGCCGGTCATGCTGCGAAGTACCATGATCTCGAACGCGCCGTCCGGAGAATCGGTTCTACCTCGATTCGACCGGCAGCCGTCCTCCTTCCGCCAACTTTAACAGAAACCGGACTTCCGCAATTCCCAGCCCGATCTTCTGCGCAATCTGCTGTTCTGTTAATCCCTGCCGGCGCAACTCGTGCGCCGCGTCCTGGCGAGATTTGACGGCCGGCGGTGGATCGTATTGCGCCGCGGATTCCACAACGGGCAACGCGGGAACCTCCCGGGATTCGAAACCGCCTGACGGTTCATCCATGGATTTTTTAATGCGATGAATCCGATTCAACAGAACTTCGAGGTCTGTCAACGTGCCGCGGATCCGCCGGAGCCGCTCATCCGCCAGAACGCCCACCTCCCGCAGAGCGTCGATCCGGGCTTCCAGCAATTCCACATTGGCGCTGGTCACACGATGTATTTCGGTCAACATGCGCTCCGTCTGCGCCTCCATGTCACCGCCGGAAACACCGGACCGAACTGGGGCAGACCGGATGCGGCGAAAGAGGTAAATGGTCAGAAAAATATTGAGCACACCCACTCCAAGCAGAAAAAACAAAACCGAGGCGGTCATGGTTCGGCCACCGGCTCTTCGGCGCCCGCCATATCGTCCACGGGAGGCGGCGCGAGGGAAGTGTATTTTTCCAGAATGGAGTTGGTCAGACGGGTTCGGGCCGACCTGTCAAGCGGAAAAAAAGAATCCCGCCAGTTGCCTCCCTTGTCACGCTGGGACGGCATGCTGACCCATGGGCCGTTCTCGCCGGTCATCACTTTAAACCCACGCACGACATATTTTCCAAACAAGGTGATATCGGCGAACGCCAGAACGTTCCCCGTCCCGTCCAGTTTGCGGATTTTGACGTCCGTGACATCTTCTTCTGAAGTGCTCACGAGCTATTCTATATCTTAAACTTGAAAAACTTACAAGACAGGAACCGGATTGGCCGTCACACGCCGGTTTTAATTTTTTCTGCGGGTCGCCATCGCAGCAACCATATCGGCCAGAAGACCGGCAAAGAGGACGTTGAGGCCGGACAGAAGGAGGAGAATCGGAAGTTCTTCGAGGCGACGGTAATGGAGGACCAGAATCTGATACAGCAGAATCGCACCGCCACCCGCCAGCAAGGCGAGGCCGGCCGGAACGAAAATTCTGAGCGGCTCGAACAGCACGGACAGACGGACCATGATGGTCAAAAATTTCAGGCCGTCCCGGAACGGACGGATTTTGCTCACGCCAGTTTTGCGGCGCGACATCGCATCCACAGCCACGAACCGGACGCGATAACCGCCTTTCAAAAACGCGATGGTGGACGTCGTCGGATAGGAAAACCCGCTTGGAAAAAGATGGATGTATTCGAGAAGCGCGTCGCGGCGCGCGGCGCGAAAGCCGGACGTGAGATCCCGAATCCGGCAGCCGGTGACGGAGCGCGCGAACGCGTTCAGGAGAAAATTGCCAAACCGGCGCAACGGCGCCTGGGCGGAAGCGGACCGGGAAGCCACCACCATGTCAGCCGTCTCCAGTTCCTTCAGCAAATTCGGAATTGCCTCGGGTGGATGCTGGCCGTCGGCGTCCATCAAGACCACCACCGGCGTTTCGGCCGCGCGAATCGCGCTTTTGACCGCGGCCCCATTGCCGCAATTGGTTTCGTGCTGGACAACGCGCACTCCGGACGCCTGCGCGATTTCGGCAGTCCGGTCGGCCGAGCCATCATCGACGACCAGAATCTGATATTCCGGGGAAACGGCGCGGATTCGCCGGATGATCGAATCGATGGATTCAGCCTCGTTATAAGCCGGCAACAGAACGGTTACGCTGGATGCTGAAACGACGATGGGAGTGGGGCCGCGGGTGAGTTATTCGCCTCGGAAGGCAAAATCGAGAACCTGCGTGCCCGCGAGGGTGAAACGTTTGAAGTCATCCGGATTGGCGACTCGCTTCAATGTCTTCACAAAATATTTTGGCCGGGCGTAAAACTTCCGGTAAGCCCGACGGATTCCCTTTTCGAGGATTTCACTGTTCACCGACGTGTAATGCTCGTTGTAGAGGCCCTCGGTGTGAAGGACTGAAAAATCGGAGGCGGTACCATCGCCGATTTCGGGGAAACGCTTTTCGACCATCTTGAACATGGGCGTGCCCGGATAGGGCGTACAGACGCCGAACGTGGCGGTGGTCGGCTCGATCTCCCGGATAAACCGGATGGTCTGTTCGATGGTTTCCTCGGTTTCGCCCGGGGAACCGAGCATGGTATGGGCATGCGAGTCGATGCCAAGCTCGTTCATCCACCCGAACGCCTGGCGCGTCTCCTCGACCGTGATGCCCTTGTGGATGTTGTCGAGAATTTCCTGAACGCCCGACTCGACGCCGAATTTGATGTAATGGCAACCGGCGCGCTTGGCGAGTTTCAACAGCTCTTTCGAGCACTCGTTCACGCGCGTGTTGCAGATCCAGACGATGTCCCATTTGTTCCGGATGATGGCCTCGCAGATTTTAATGTCCCGATCCTTGTCGACAAAAAACGTCTCGTCCCGGAAATAAATTTCCCGGTACCCTTTTGAAACGAGGTGCTCGATTTCCCCGATCACGCGGTCGGCAGATTGAAATCGTGTCTTGGTGCCATACAAAAATGGCGCCGTGCAGAACGAGCAAACGGCCGGGCAGCCCCGGGATGTGATGAGCGTCATGTAGGGCAGGCGCATGACAAGCGGATTGAAATAATGGACGTCCTTCGGAAGAAGATCGACGTTGAGGTAAGGCAGTTCATCGATTTCGACATACTCGGCCCGGTCGTTCACCACAGCGCCGGCCTTCGGATCCAGATAGGCGATCCCGGGAATCGACCGCCAGTCACGGCCTTCCTTTTTCGCCTGCAGAACATCGCGAACTGTGTGCTCCGGCTCGCGACGGACGGCGACATCCACGCCACGCCGCTGAACGGCCGCCTTCGGCATGAATGTCGTGTGTGAGCCGTAAACAACCGTGAAAAGGTCCGGATTCTGATCCTTGAAATACTCGAGGACGTAGGAGTCTTCGCCGAAACTCATGGTGGACGTCGACGTGACAACCGCCTTGTACGGCTTCACATTGATCCGATCCAGAGGAATATGTTCGGCCATCGCCTCCATGAACGTGACGTCGAATCCGGCTTTCTGGAGAACGGTGGCAATGGAAATCAGGAAAAATGGAGGCACGGTACCGCCGCCGATGCGCTTGCCCTTGCACCAGCAACCGTAAATGACATCGCGCACCACGTTTTTGGTGAATCGACTTGGCGGGTTAATGACAAGAACTTTGAAATCACTCATGTTTGTATTTTCCGGCCTCCGTCCGTCAACTCAGGGCGTCAAATCGGACGCCCTTACCATCCTCACGAATATGCGGCTCCCCAGCCGCGTCCAGCGTTTCCATGCGATCCTGCCCTTTTCGGCCCTTTGATCCCTTCTTCTCCTGCCTGGCGCGCTTGCGTTTGTCAGACTCGCGTTCCTGAATCTTCACGGAATCCGTTTCAGCCGTATTTTCGACCTGTGTTTCGCGTTCATGCTTCTTCTCGGGAATTTTCTGCATCGCCTGGGTCTGGATCTGCGATGCCATGTTCTGGTTGCTCTGCTCCGTGCCGGCGACGTTCGTCTGTTGTCCAAGCACCACCTGAATGTCGATTGGCCGAATGGTCATGGCGCGCTCCTCTCCTCACTCAAAGAACGCCACTCTGTTCCAGACCGCAGTATGGCCTGATTCTACCGAGACAGACACGGATAGTCAATAAACATAGCGCAGGATCCCTGAATCAGCGGGTCCTTGCGACGGCCGTCCGAATCGCGTTCATGAGCGGCGTATCATTCATGAGCAGAAATCGTGTTTTTGACGACTGCGTTGGATAAGGCTCGGACGAAGTATAAGCGTAGAATGCAAATCCATCGGCGCCGGCGGCCTGCGCCACGCTCACCATGGACAGAAGTTCCCTGGGCGTGGGCGGACGCGGCCAAGCCGGAAGACCGGCGAAGGACTGGATGACGGCGTAGACCTGTTTGCCGGCCATTGATTTTTTCGCCATGGTCACCATCTGGTGAATCATCGATAAATCATCATCGGTCAGCGGATCTTTTTTGTTGACGATATAAGGACACACCGCGAGGATGTCGCAGTACGGCGCGTAATCGGCGTATCGCATCGGATTCCAAAGTGTCTGATACACAGGATGGTCGGGGTCGATGGATTTCATCGTGCGGTACGCCCAAGCCACTTCCGAGACCGGCTTTTTGTTGATGTCGGGCTCGTCATACATGACCCACGCGAAGACAGCGGGATGAGATTTCAATTCCCGGATGCGGTTCATCCAGGCCTTCGTGTCTGGAAAATTTCCGGGCGCGATGTTGACGATCGCGCGCAGACCCAGCCGACCGGCTTCGTTCAACTTCTCCGTGTCGGGCCAGACGATGACGCTATTGAGCGTCAGACTCCTGACAAATTCATATTTTCCGGGCGGAACATTGTAGAGGGCAAACACGGTGCCGTCGACGGATGCGGCGCAGACAGGCATGGCGCTCACGACAAGCGTCCAGACGATCAATCCGAACTGCAGCATCGGGATGGTCAGGCCATCCCCAGTTCAAGCCGGGCCGCTTCGGACATGCGATCCGGCGTCCACTGCGGTTCCCAGACCAACTCGACGACAGCGTCAGCGACGCCGGGCAAGGATCGCAGTTTCTCCTGTGTCTGCGCCTGCATCATCGGGCCTTCCGGACACCCGGGAGCGGTCAGGGTCATCCTCACATGGACTTTTCCGGCGTCCGGTTTGTCGGCCGTCGGATCGATTTTGACCTCATAGATGAGGCCGAGATCCACGATGTTGACGGGAATTTCGGGATCGTAACAGGTGGACAGCGTCTCCATGATCTGCTCCTGCGTGATCATGGTCATCCCCCCGCGATCGACGGCACGATACTGATCTCGTCGCCGCTTTTGACCGGCGCTTTGAGATTTCCCTTCTGCCGGATGTCGTCCTCGTTGACGAATACGTTCACAAAACTTCGAAGCTTGCCGGCCTCGGTCATAATGTGGGGCTTGAGTCCGGGATGAGCCTTCACCAGACTCTCCAGCGCTTCGCCCACGGTCTTCCCCTCGATCGTCACCGATTCGCGATTGCCGGTGTGCGTCCGAAGAACTGTGGGAATCAAAAAAGTCGCAGCCATGATTTAACTCTCCTTCCAGAATCGTTCGGTCAAATACTTGTCGGCATTGTCCGGGAACACCGTCACGATCACGGCCGGTTTGCGGTCCCGGGCAATCCTGTTGGCGACGCTTTCGGCGGCCGCAAGGGCCGCGCCGGACGAAAGACCGACGAGAAGTCCCTCCGTCCGGGCGACTTTGCGGATGGACTCGTGCGCCGCTTCCGTGGAAACGTACATCGTTTCGTCGGCAAATTTGAGATCGTATATTTTTGGCACGATCGCCGCCGCCATGTGTTTCATGCCCTCCAGACCATGAAACGGGGAGTCGGGCTCAACGGCGATCACGCGAACCGCGGGATTCTGTTTTTTCAGAAACCGGCCGGCGCCCATGAGCGTGCCTCCGGTTCCGACGGTGGCGACAAAATGCGTGATCCGGCCCCGCGTCTGCTTCCAGATTTCGGGCCCGGTCGAATGAAAATGCGCCCGCCAGTTATCGTCGTTTCCGTACTGGTCCGGATAAAAATATTTTGCCGGGGCCGACTCAAACCGGCGGCGCGCTTCGAGAATGGCGCCATCGGAACCATCCTGGCCGCTGGTGTAGATCACCTCCGCGCCGAGCGCGGCCAGAATGCTCTTGCGCTCCGGGCTGATGTTCTCCGGTACGCAGAGCCGCAGGCGATAGCCGCGGGCGGCGGCGATGCATGCGTAGGCGATGCCGGTGTTGCCGCTGGTCGCGTCGAGAATGATCTTCTCTTTCGTCAGCCGACCCGACCGCTCGCCTTCGAGGATCATCCGGGCTGCAGCGCGGTCTTTGACCGACCCGCCCGGATTCGCCCACTCGGCTTTCGCAAAAATCCTCTGGCCCCGCGCAAGCGTCAGAGCCCGCGTGATCTCGATCATCGGCGTGTTGCCGACCAGATCCATGAAATCCCGGGCCGTCTGACCCGATTCGGCCGAACGTTTTTGTCGCCGCCTGCTGGAACGTTTGATCATCCCGGCCATCATGCCTTCACGCACCGGCGGTCGGCAAGCAGGTTTCGCAGGGGCAGATCAACCGCAGACGATCAAACGAATAAATTCCCGTCGAGTGGCCGTCGCTCCAGCGAATCTGAACGGCATATCGCCCGACCGCTTCGATGCGAGCCGGATGAACATCGACCGGGACGGCGGACGGTTTCAATAACGCCTCGCCCGTGAACTCGTGCACGCATTCCGCGCAGGCGCATCGAAGCCTCAAATACCGCGCGGGATAAACGCCGACATGGCCATCCTGCCAGCGAATCCGGACGTCATGCTGATTGGCCCGGGAGATTTCAACCGGAACATGAGCCGGGTTGATCGACGAAACGGCCGCCATCAGAATGTGATGTTGACCTGGCCGGCGCCGCTCATGTTCTGGACGCTGACCTGCGCGGCCATGTTTTCCGCGATATGCTGAAATGCCTTCGCGTAGGGCGATTCGGGTTCGGAAATCACCAGCGGCAGGCCGTCGTCGGACGCGGTCCGGATTTCCGTCGCCAGCGGAATTTCGCCCAGAAACGGAATGTCCAGATCGACCGCGGCACGGCGCGCGCCGCCGTTGCCGAACAACTCCTCGCGCTCGTTGCAATGACGGCAGACGAAATAGCTCATGTTTTCGATGAGGCCGAGGATCGGACACTTGAGTTTCTGAAACAGCACGACGGCTTTCTGCGCGACTTTGAGCGCGACGTCCTGCGGCGTTGAGACGATGACAGCGCCGGTCAGCGGAATTTTCTGGCAGAGCGTAAGCTGGACATCGCCGGTGCCGGGCGGAAGATCGACGATGAGGTAGTCCAGCTCGCCCCATTCAACGTCACCCAAAAATTGCGTGATCATCTGCATCAGCATCGGTCCCCGCCAGATCACGGCCTCGTTTTCCTGAACAAAAAATCCCATTGATACGATTTTCACACCATGCTCAACCGGCGGAATGATCCGGTTCTGGTCCGTGACTTTCGGGCCTTCCTTGACGCCTAAAATCATCGGAATGCTCGGTCCGTAAATGTCGGCGTCCATGAGGCCGACGCGCGCGCCCATCTGCGAGAGGGCAATGGCCAGATTGGCACTCACGGTTGATTTGCCGACGCCGCCCTTGCCGCTCGCCACCGGAACAACGTTGCGCACACCGGGAATGAGCTGATTTTTCTGATCGGCGCGCGTGGGACGGACCTGCGATGTCATCTGAACGTCGACCGCCGTCACGCCCGGAATGTTCGAGACAAATTCACGGGCCTCCGAATTGAATCTCTCGCGGACGGGACAGGCCGGCGTCGTCATCTCGATGGTGAACGACACCGCGCCGCCGTCAATCTTGATGTTTTTGACGAACCCGAGCGTTACGATGTCCTGGTGAAGATCGGGGTCTTCGATTTTTCGAAGCGCGTCGAGGACGGCGGATTCGGTGACGGGGTCGGCCATGTCCGTCAGGCTCCTTCGCCGGCTGCGCGATCAAACGGCGAGCCGATTTCGAGCGGAGATGAAATATCGACGACGATGGCCCGCGCTTCGGACGGCGACGAAACCGCGAGCGCCAATCCCGGCTGAGATGATTCAACCCGCGCCTGCGCCAATGCCACCGTTTTGGAGAGTTTGAGAGATCGCGCGGCAGACGTGATGCGGCCGGCCTCTTCACCTGCGTGGTACAACGATGCACCCGGCGCGGGTGCGGGTCCTTCGATGATCAGGCCGATACTCCGGCGATGAACTCCGCCGTATGTTTTGATTCGGGCCACCACTTCCTGCCCCGTGTAACATCCTTTCGTAAAACTCACCGCTTTTTCCTCCAACGCCGCCTCCTGCGGAAATTGGTCGCGCAGAATATCCACGCCGAATTTCGGAATTCCCGCCTCGATTCGCAAAATATCCTGCGCCACGAACCCCACCGGACCGCCACCCAAGGCGCGCGACGCGGCGCACATTTTTTCAAAAGCCTCGACCGCCTGCGACACGGGAATCCGGACATCAACGCCGGATTCGACCGTTCGCCGCCGGCGATAGACACCCCAGTCGCCATGCTCCATCCACGAGCATTCCCGGCCGGCCGGCGATGGCAGAGACAGCACACCCAGAATTTCGCCCAGCCGCGGTCCAGCCAGATGAACAAACACATCGGAGGCGCTCCGATCCTGCACGGCCACGTCCTCCATGATCAACGCCGCCTCCAACGTATTTTTGAGTTCGATGGTCAGGGATTCGTCAACAAAAAGATCAATTCGATCCGATGCGACCGCGGCTGCCAGCAAAAACTGTATTTTGCCCCGCGCCGTCAGAATCAGCGTCTCACAGCCTTCGCCCGGGCGAAGCGACTGGATGTTGTTGGATGACACGCTGTGCAGAAATGACACGCGATCGTCGCCGGACAACGCCAGATGCCGAACGGAGAGAGGCATCACGCCGACGGCGCGATGGACGCCGACAACCTCCTCGCACGCGTCGGAGTATTCCGCCTTCACCCCGATGGGAGAGGGCGCGGCCACGGCAGCCATATCAGGAAACCGGCGGCTGGGAGACGGCCGGCGGAGGAGTGGGCGGAATCGGGGATGCAGACGACGGCTCGTCTTTTTTGAACATCACCGACGAACCACAGCCGCAGCTGGAAACAACTTTGGGACTCAGAATGGTGAATCCCGCGCCCTGATATTTCAAAATAAAATGCAGACTCGACCCATTCAGAAGTTCAAGACTTTTGGGATCGACGACGACTCGGGCGCCCTTGTGCTCAAAAAACACATCGGCGGGCTTCGGTTTGTCCATCCGCATCACATACTCGTGGCCCGAACAACCACCGGCCTTGACGCCGACCCGAAAGGCGTAGTCGGCGGGATTCAATTTTTGCTCGGTCATGAATATGCCGATCCACTTGGCCGCTTCGTCGGTGACACGGATCGAGAGCGCGGGCGAAGTTTGCGGCACGGCGGAACTTTGCGGTGCAGCAGAATTTTGGATTTCCATGGTCAGGTCACCTTCTTTCCGCCAGATAGTTTGTCGTTCAAGGCCTTTTCGAGCGTGGTCCACGCCAGAAGCGCGCATTTGACACGTGCGGGGAAATCAGCCACGCCTTTCAAGGCTTCCATGTCGCCAAGCTCCTCGTTGGACATCTTTTCCTCGCCGTGCATCATCGCCCGGACGCCGTCAATGAATTTGTGGGCGTGTTCGTGGCTGTGACCGCGGATGACCTCGGTCATCATAGACGCCGACGCGATGCTGATGGAACAGCCCTTGCCCTCAAACCGCACGTCGGTCAGCTTTTGGCCGTCCAGTTTCGCCTGCAGGTGAATCTCATCGCCGCACAGGGGATTTGACTCGAAAATGTCGATGTCGGGATTCTCGATCGGTCCGCGGTTGCGCGGATTTTTATAGTGATCGAGGATGATTTCCTGATAGAGACCTTCAAGACCCATGACAGTTTCGCCTCCCGTCAGACTTTAAAAATTTCTTTGGCCTGCACGATGCCCTCGACCAGGCTGTCGACGTCAGCTTCGGTGTTATACAGATAAAACCCGGCGCGCGCGGTCGCCGGGACGTTCAGCCGGTTCATGAGCGGCTGGGCGCAATGATGGCCGGCCCGGATCGCGACGTTGAGTTTGGAATCCACGATCGTCGCCAGATCGTGCGGGTGAATGTCCCCCACGTTGAACGAAACAACGCCGGCCCGAAGACGCGCATCACGCGGGCCGTACAGGGTCACCGACGGCACGGCGGACAGCCGTTGGATCGCGTACCGGGTCAACTCGATCTCATGCTCCCGAATCGCATCCAACCCGATCCCCGTCAAATAGTCGATGGCCGCGCCCAATCCAATCGCATCGGCGATGTTGGGCGTGCCTGCTTCGAATTTCCACGGCAAATCGTTCCATGTCGCGTGATCCCGGTATACCTGACGAATCATGTCGCCGCCGCCGTGAAAGGGCGGCATCGTTTCGAGGACGGATTTTCGGACGTACAACACGCCGATACCGGTCGGCGCGCACATTTTGTGGCCCGACAATGCAAAAAAATCGCAATCAAGCGCCCGGACGTCCACCGGCATATGCGGCGCGCTCTGGGCGCCGTCAACCAAAACGACCGCGCCGGCTGAATGCGCCGCCTTGGCGATCTCGCAGACGGGATTGACCGTGCCGAGCACGTTCGAGACGTGCGTGATCGCGACCAGACGCGTTTTGGGCGAAATCCCGGCCACAGCTTTTTGAAGATCAATCGTGCCGTCGTCTTCGATCGGTATATATTTGAGCGCCGCCTGTTTTTCCTTGACCAGAATCTGCCACGGAACCAGATTCGAATGATGTTCCATTTCCGTGACGAGAATTTCGTCGCCGGCCGACACGTAGGCCCGGCCCCAGGCATACGCGGCCAGATTGATCGATTCGGTCGTGCCGCGCGTGAAAATGATTTCTTCTGTCGATGCCGCGTTCAAAAACGCCCGTGTTTTTTCCCGAGCGCCTTCGTAGGCCGCCGTTGCTTCCTCCGCCAACTTGTATGCGCCCCGGTGAACGTTCGCGTTATAGTGCTCATAAAAATGGATGATCGCGTCGATCACCGTGCGAGGTTTTTGCGTCGTCGCGGGATTGTCGAGATAGACGATTCGTTTCCCGCCGATCTCCCGCAACAAGATCGGAAAATCCCGGCGGATTCGATCGACGTCCAGCGACGGCCTCGCCGCGCGATGGGCATCGGGAGCGGGAGCGGTGGATTTCAGCGGCATGGCGGCTCCGTCAGGACTGCGCGGCCGGGGATTCGGCGCCGACGTCGATCAAAATCCGGCCGCCCTCCACCTTGACCGCGTACGTTCGGACCGGCGTGACGGCCGGCATCGTCAGGGCCGCGCCGGTTTTGATGTTGAAGAGCGCGCCGTGCCAGGGACACTCGACGGTCTCGCCATCCACGGCACCGTCCGACAACGAGGCCTCCTCGTGCGTGCAGACATCATCAATGGCGAAAAATTCTCCGTTCAAATTGAAAATGGCGACGTTGTGGCCGTCGACTTCAAACATTTTACCCGCGCCGGGAGCGATATCCGACGACGCGCCAAGATCCCGAAAAGACATGAGCGCTCTCCTTCCCGATCAATCCGATTCCATGTCGGACTCGGACAACCCCGGCATCGTCGCATCGTGATCATGCACATCGAACTTGGCCTGCAGATGCCGCCGGACAAGTTTCTGGAGCGACGCGGCCGGTACGCCTTTCAAGACTTCCTCAAAAAATCCCAGCACGATCATCTTCCGCGCCACCGGTTCCGGAATGCCGCGGCTCAACAGATAAAATAATTCCTCGGCCGAAATTTCACCCACCGTCGCGGCATGCTTGCATATCACGTCATTGGCTTCAATTTCCAGCGTCGGGACAGAATCCGAGCGGGCCTTGTCGGACAACAGCATCGTGTGGTCGGCCAGAAACGACTGCGTCTGCGACGCCTCCTTCTGAACGACAATCCGGCCGCGAAAACATGACCGGGCCGCGTCATCGCACACGCCTTTGAACAAAATGTTCCCCTCGGTATGGGGCGCTTTGTGCGTCAAAAGCGTCACGACGTCCGACTGCTGTCGGCCGTTGATGTAATAAAGACCCAATAGTTCACACCGGCCGCCGGGGCCGGTCAGGTCGCAATCGATGAATCCCTTGTTCAGACGACCGCCGAGTTCCGCGGTCAGCCACGCAACGCGCGCGTCTTTTTGGCCGATTGTTTTTTCGCTCGAAAAATTGAACGTGTCCCGGTTGTATTCCTGGAGCGACATGAACCGGATCTGCGCGCCGTCATCCATGTGAATTTCGGCCACGCCCGACGCCAGATTCTGTCGCCGGCCGTCATCCAACCCGATCCGCTCCTCAAAATAATTGAGGCTCGCGCCTTTTTCCAGCAGAATCAACGTGTGCGGGAAACACCCGGCGCCGTCGGCGTCCAGATAGACCATGCTTCGAATCGGCTTGTCGACGCGCACGCCGGCCGGAACGCGGATGAATGTGCCGCCCGATTGAAACGCGTAATGAAGCGCGGTGAATTTGTTGTGCGCCGCGGGACGGATGACGCCGAAATATTTCCGGACAAGATCGGGGTGCAATCGCACGGCTTCGTCAAGCCCGCAGACGGTCACGCCCTGCCGACGAATCTCCGGGTCGACTTCGATGTACGCATCCTCCGAATTGTGCTGGACTACCATGGCGGCCGATGCGGGCCCGGCGGTGATTCTCTCTTTGACGGCGACCGGCAATGCGCCGCTCGATCTTGCGGCGAACGGCGCGATCTCGGACAGGCGGATCGATCTTAGATCAACACGCCGCCACTCCTCGTCGCGGCGCGTCGGCATCGGCATCGTCTTGTACAACTCCCACGCGGCCTCACGAGCCTGCCGCATCCATGCGGGTTCGCCGGATCGGCGGGCGAGCAGTTCTGAAAACCCGTCTGCGTTGAGGCCAACCAGCTGAGTCATTTCCGCAATTGTCATGGAAGATAGCCAGGCGGGCGGCGGGTCAGCCGCAGGCGCCCGTCATCTCAAGCTCGATCAGCCGGTTGAGTTCGACGGCGTATTCCATCGGCAGTTCCTTCACGAGCGGCTCAATGAATCCCCGGACAATCATCGTCATCGCCTCGGTCTCCGGAATTCCCCGGCTCATGAGATAAAAGAGCTGTTCGTCACCGATTTTCGACACGGTCGCCTCGTGGCCGATCGACACGCGGTCCTCCTCGTTCTCCATGTACGGAAACGTGTCCGACTTGCTCTCGGGATCCAAGAGAAGCGCGTCGCATCGGACGTGGGACTTCACGTCCTTTGCGCCCTTTTCGACTTTCACCAGTCCCCGGTAACTCGTTCGGCCTGTGCCTTTGGAAATGGATTTCGAAATGATCTGTGACGTCGTGTGCGGCGCGCAGTGGACCATCTTGCCGCCGGCGTCCTGGTGCTGGCCGTCACCCGCGAACGCGATTGAAAGCACCGCGCCTTTGGCACCGGGTTCCATCATATAGACCGCGGGGTATTTCATCGTGAGTTTCGACCCGAGATTTCCGTCGACCCATTCGACCGTCGCGTCCTGGTAGGCCATGGCGCGTTTCGTCACAAGGTTGTAGACGTTCTTGGACCAGTTCTGGATCGTTGTGTAGCGGATCCGCGCGCCTTTTTTGGCGATGAGTTCAACAACCGCCGAATGCAAAGAATCACTCGAATAAATCGGAGCGGTACAGCCTTCGACATAATGCACAAACGAGCCTTCATCGGCGATGATGATCGTGCGCTCAAACTGGCCCATGTTTTTCGCGTTGATGCGGAAATAGGCCTGAAGCGGAACTTCGACATGGACCCCCGGCGGGACGTAAACGAACGAACCGCCGGACCAGACCGCGGAGTTGAGCGCCGCGAACTTGTTGTCGGCCGGAGGGATCACTGTGCCGAAATACTGTTTGAACAATTCCGGATATTGTTTCATGGCCTCGCTCGGGTCGAGAAAAATCACGCCCTGTTTGGCCCATTTTTCCTGCAGACTGTGATAGACGACCTCGGATTCGTACTGGGCGCCCACGCCGCCGAGGAATTTGCGTTCGGCGTCCGGAATGCCCAGTTTGTCGAACGTGTTTTTGATGTAGGCCGGCACGTCATCCCAGGAATCCTCGTTCGATCGGTCGGACGGCTTGATGTAGTAATAGATGTTGTCGAAATCAAGCGTCGAAAGGTCTCCGCCCCACGTCGGCATCGTCTTCTTCTCGAAAATCTGGAGCGACCTCTGCCGGAACTGGCGCATCCATTCCGGCTCGCCCTTCATGTGCGAGATCTCGTCGACGATCCGGGAGTTGAGCCCTTTCTTCGATTTGAACGCATAGTCCTCTTTATCGGAAAAGCCGTAGACGTAATCGTCCTTGGCTTTGGTCAGCTCTTGAAGCCGTTCCTCGTCACCCATGGTGTTCCTCCTCGTTTAACTCGCGGCCGCAGTCGCGGTCGCGGCAATGCCGAACTTCTGACGAATCCAGTCGTAGCCTTTGGCCTCAAGCTCATGAACCAGCTCGGGGCCGCCGGAGGTCACGATCCGACCCTCCATCATCACGTGAACTTTCTGGGGCTTGATGTAATTCAACAACCGCTGATAATGCGTGATCACAAGCGCCCCCATCTCGGGGCCGACCAGGCGGTTCACGCCCTCGGCCACCGTCTTCATCGCGTCAATGTCAAGCCCGGAATCGGTCTCGTCTAAAATCGCCAACTCGGGTTTCAAAACCGCCATCTGCAAAATTTCCACACGCTTCTTTTCGCCGCCCGAAAATCCGTCGTTCAAATACCGGAAGGCGAAATCATCCTGAAGATTCAGAATGCGCATGTTTTCCTTGAGAACCTTCAAAAATTCCCGGGCCGAAATCTGATTGCCGCCGTTCTTGCCCGCTTCCGCCTCTTTCCCCGTCAACGCCCTGGGCGCCGAGCCGTTTGCCCGGTGCGAGTTCACGGCCGTCCGGAGAAAATTGCCGACCGTCACGCCCGGAACCGCCGCCGGATACTGAAACGCCAGAAACAACCCCGCGCGCGCGCGCTCGTCCGGAGGCAACGCCAGCAAATCCCCGCCTTTGAATCTCGCCTCGCCCCGCGTGACCGTGTACTTCGGATGCCCGGCCAGCGCGAATGACAGCGTGCTCTTGCCTGAACCGTTCGGCCCCATAAGCGCGTGCACCTCGCCTTTGTTCACCTCAAGCGAAAGCCCGCGGATGATTTCTTTTCCCTCGACCGAAACGTGCAAATCTTTTATTTCAAGCGTAGCCACAGCACATGACCTCCGTTAATTTGGCGACGAAACGAGAACGGGTTTGGGCACGTGCTGAACCATCAACCGCTCCACTTCGCGCTCTTCTTTCAACAGGTCCATCAAGGATGTACGGTTGAGAACCAGCGAAATCTGCCGCGACAAAACCGCCCACACCGGCCGAATCCCACAGCCGCCGAGGTGCGAACATTCCGCGAGCTTTCCCGGGTATTCGTTGCAGAGATCCTTCGGATAGAAAAATCCGCCCAGCGCGCGCATGACATCTCCGAGACTGATCCGGTCCGGCGTGCGCTTGAGTTCATATCCGCCGTTGATCCCCCGGACGCTCACCACAAGGTTCGCTTTCCGAAGCATCACCATGAGCTTCGTCACATTGTCGGCCGACAATCCCTCGCACTTGGCAATCTCCGTGACGGACATGGACGATCCGGCGCCGGAGCGCGCCAACTGAAGAATGCACCTCAACCCGTATTCTTCCTGTTTGGAAATCTTCATGCAGGTAAATGGTAGGAAAACCTGACTCTTTTGTCAAGTTTAGACCGGAAAAAAATGTCAGGTATTGGTAAAAGCAGGCTGGAACGTTCCTGTTCCTAACGCAATATCTGCCGAAGGACGGTCTGGAGGATCCCTCCATTATTGTAGTAGTCGACCTCGACGGAGCTGTCGAGCCGGGCGATGGCGTGGAAGACGATGGGCTTGCCGCTTTCGCCGACCACCCGGAGAGTGAGTTTTTTCCGCGGCTGAAGACCGCTTGCGATGCCTTCGATGTGGAATACCTCCCGGCCGGTCAATTTCAATGTCTCACGGGTCTGGCCGGATTCAAACTGCAACGGGAGAACGCCCATGCCGACCAGATTGCTCCGATGAATCCGCTCATAACTTTCGGCGATGACGGCTTTGACCCCCAGAAGTTGGGTGCCTTTGGCCGCCCAGTCGCGGGACGAACCGGAGCCATATTCTTTGCCGGCGATGATCACCAGCGGCACGCGCTCCCGCTGATACTTCATCGACGCGTCGTAGATCGTCATGTTTTCGCAGTCAGGCAGATGGGCCGTCCAGTACCCTTCAGTGCCTTCAACCAGCAGATTTTTCAGCCGGATGTTTCCGAACGTCCCGCGCATCATGACCTCGTGGTTGCCGCGGCGCGCGCCGAAACTGTTGAAATCTTTCGGCGAAACACCATGTTCGATGAGAAATTTGCCGGCCGGGCTTTCCGGTTTGATCGAGCCGGCGGGCGAGATGTGATCAGTCGTGACCGAATCTCCGACGACGACCAATACGCGGGCGTCTCGGATGTCAGACACCGGCGCGGGCTTATCGACGGCGGACGGACTCATGAGATCGAGGAAAAACGGCGGCTCTTGAATGTAGGTCGATGATTTTTCCCACTCGTACAGGTCGCCTTCCGGAACGGGCAGATTCCGCCACGCGTCGTCGCCTTCGAAGACGTGCGCGTACCGGCTCTTGAACGCGGCCGCCGTGACCGCTTTCTCCATCGACTCGCGAATTTCCGCGGGCGACGGCCAGATGTCTTTGAGAAAAACCGGCCGGCCGTCTTTGCCGGCGCCGATCGGATCTTTGGTAAGATTGATGTCCATCCGGCCGGCGAGCGCGTAGGCCACCACAAGCGGCGGAGACGCGAGGTAACTTGCCTTGACGGACGGATTGATCCGGCCTTCGAAATTTCGATTTCCCGAGAGGACCGCGACCGCAACGAGATTTTTTTCCTTGATCGCCTGATCGACGGCCTCCGGCAGGGGTCCGCTGTTGCCGATGCAGGTCGTACAGCCGTATCCGACGAGATGGAATTTGAGTTCTTCGAGATATGTCAACAACCCGGCGGCTTTCAAATAGTCGGTGACGACGCGCGAACCGGGTGCGAGACTTGTTTTGACATACGGTTTGACGTCGAGACCGCGTTCCCGCGCTTTTTTGGCGAGAATCCCGGCGCCAATGAGGACGGATGGGTTGGACGTGTTCGTGCAACTGGTGATGGCGGCGATGACGACCGACCCGTCCGAGACGTTTTCGGAATGGCCGTTGAACCGGACCGGCACGGACCGAACGCCGGGCGGAGCTTTGAAATATCCATGCAACGCCTCGTCAAACGATTTTGGCGCGGCGGACAGCGACACACGGTCCTGCGGCCGGCGCGGACCCGCGATCGACGGCTCGATGGTCGAGAGATCCAGTTCGACGGCGTCGCTGAAGACCGGATCGGGTGTTGCGTCCGTGCGAAACATTCCCTGCTCTTTCGTGTATCGCTCAACGAGGTCGATGAGTTCGTCCGGCCGGCCGGTCAGGCGAAGATAGCGTAGCGCCTCGTCGTCGACCGGAAAAAATCCCATGGTCGCGCCGTATTCGGGCGCCATGTTGGCGATCGTCGCGCGGTCGGGAAGACTCAAAGCCAAAAGACCTTTGCCGAAAAATTCCACAAATTTTCCGACGACGCCTTTTTTGCGCAGGATTTGCGTGACGGTGAGGACAAGATCGGTCGCCGTGATGCCCTGCGGCAGTTCACCCGTGAGTTTGAACCCGACGACTTCGGGAATCAGCATGTACATCGGCTGGCCCAACATGCAGGCCTCGGCCTCGATCCCGCCGACACCCCAGCCGAGAACGCCAAGTCCGTTGATCATCGTCGTGTGCGAGTCGGTGCCGACTAAAGTGTCCGGAAATGCCACGGCCTCACCGTCGACCTGCGCCGTCTGCACAACTTTGGCGAGATACTCGAGATTGACCTGATGGACGATCCCGGTGCCGGGCGGCACGACGCTGAAATTTTGAAACGCACGCTGGGCCCAGCGCAAAAACTCGTATCGCTCGCGGTTGCGTTCAAATTCGAGCTTGACGTTCCGGTCGAACGCGTCAGCCGTTCCGAAGACGTCGACCTGCACGGAATGGTCGATGACGAGGTCGACCGGCACGAGGGGATTGATGCGCTTGGGATCGCGGCCGTGTTTTTTCATGACAGCGCGCATGGCGGCAAGATCGACCACGCAGGGAACGCCCGTGAAATCCTGCAAGACCACCCGCGCGGGGGAAAATCCTATTTCTTTTACGGGAAGCGGGCCGGGCGCCCAGCGCGCCAGAAGCCGCACGTCGTCTTCGGTGACTGTCCGGCCGTTGCAGGTCCGAAGAAGATTTTCGAGAAGAACCTTGATCGAAACCGGAAGACGGTCGATCGACGATGCAACTTTCGCCAGCGCGGAAAGCCGGAACATCCCGACCGGCCCGCGCGCAGTATTCAGAGTTCCAAACGCCTCGAATGAATCTTTGAAAGACATGAAGTGATTCTAAATCACATCAGACGAGACTGACAAGAGTTTGCGGACGTTATTCTTGAGAGGACGTATTCATTCGGATATGCCATTGAAAATTTCATAAGGAATCCAAGAATGCAGGAGGAAGCAAACCCGGTCACGTTCATGGCTTCCTGGCTTCCTTATTATTTTTCCGAGGAAGCCGAATTGTTATGAGAGGACTTGACCACGGCCAGAAACTGCGGGCCGTACTTGGCGGAATTCTTCGGGCCGAATCCCCGGACGCCGCGCAAATCCTCGATCGTGCGTGGACGGGCGCGGACGAGTTCGCGGAGCATCCGGTCGTGGGCGACGCAGTAAGGCGGGACGCCTTCGGCGGCGGCAAGATTTTTCCGAAGCGACCGGAGGCGGTCGAAGAGAACGGTTTCGTCTGCGGTCAGGGGCTGGTCAGTCTCTGCGGCCTGTTCGCGAATGACCAGGGACTCTTTGGACGCGCCCAGCGATGAGTGCCGGGCGTTGAGCAAAGATTTTTCAGACGGCTTTGCCCGGGTGGTCGTGGAAGACTTCCTCGCGGATTTTTTAGGGACAACAGCCGGCGCGGACCAGACACGAATGTCGGCGCGGCATACGTCGCAGGCGCCGCATTTGTATCGAACGGGCTTGCCGGTGAAATAGTCGAGGATGAATCCGCGGCGGCAATATTTCGTGTTGTAGGCGTAGGAGACCATGCGTTTTAATCTCATACCGTCCCAGACTTTTTTGCGCGCGAGCGCGTCCCAGTCGACGGGCAAGGTGTCGCGCCGCGGCGGCACGGGCCGGACGGATCGGCGGCGTGGATTGTCGGCGGATTTGGGGCGCTCGATGATGCCCTGCCGTTCGAGAATGACCAGCGCGGTGTAAACCTGCATATCGTTTCGAAGGCCGAGTTTCTCGGCGATGTCGCGGGTCGGCAGATCGACCGGCAGGGCGTCGGGCGAGCGTGCCCAGACAAGATCGTGGACGGACTCGACCACCGCGCGCGGCGGATTTGATCCGTCGATGAAAAAATCCTGCGTTCGGGTGTCGGCGTAATTGAAAAGTAACAACCCCCGGCAAGGATATCCATCGCGGCCCGCGCGGCCGACTTCCTGATAATAGCTCTCGACCGATCCCGGAACGTCGAAGTGCGCGACGAGCCGGATGTCGCGTTTGTCGATTCCCATGCCAAACGCCACCGTCGCCACCACGATGGGAGCATCATCTCGCATGAACGCCTGCTGAACACGCGTCCGTTCGGCGTCGTCGAGACCCGCGTGATAGATGAGACAGGGCCGGTCAGGCCTCTCGAGCGCCGCGGCGACTTTTTCGGCGTTTTTTCGCGTCGCGGTGTAGACGATAGCCGGTGTCCCGTTTTCGGCCAGCGCATCTTCGATCAGCTCGAACTTGGCCGCCTGTCCGGGACAGGCGACCACGTCCAGGATGAGGTTCGTCCGGTCAAATCCAGCGATGAATTCCACCGGAGCGTCAAGCCCGAGCGCCACGGCGATGTCTTTTCGAACTTCGGGCGTGGCCGTCGCGGTGAACGCCGCCACGGGCGGCCGGCCCAGCGCGCGGGCGGAGGGCGCAAGCCGCAAATACTGCGGCCGAAAATCATGCCCCCACTGCGACACGCAGTGCGCCTCGTCGACCACAAAGAGCGAGAGATCCACCTCCGACAGGGCGTCCATGAACCGTTTCGACGTGAAGCGTTCCGGTGCGACGTACAGGATTTTGACGTCGCCGCGTTTTAGAGCATTCAACACGGCAATCTGTTCTCCGAAATCGAGCGTCGAATTGACGAATGCCGCGGGCAGATTGATTTTGCGAAGCGCGGACACCTGATCGGCCATGAGGGAAATGAGAGGCGAAACGACAATCGTCGCGCCGGGCAAAAGCAGAGCCGGCAGTTGAAAACAAAGCGACTTGCCGTATCCGGTCGGCATGACGGCCATGACGTCCTGCCCGTCAAGGATCGCCCGGACGACGTCCTCCTGCCCCGGCCGAAATTCGGCAAGGCCGAACCAGGTCGATAGAGATTGAAGGAGGTCTGTTGAAACAGGCGCGTCACTCATGCCGTAACCGTATCAACGGCCGCGGGACGAGTCAAAGAGGGAGAGAACGGGACTATAAATTCGGCAGAATGTCGAAGCGGAGCCACGAAAGCGCCAGGACCCGTTTACCCAAACTCCGTTTCCGGGATGGTCTGCGCCGCGCCCGCTGTCTACCTGTAATAGGAAGCCTGATGTTCATGGGAACACGTACAGGCTCGAACGGCCACGAACTTTAAATAGCCGGGTTTGCCGTCAAACTTGCAGGTAGGTTACTTGAATCAGGGTCTTGTTGAGCGGGTCGACGCCGAGGCCAAATTCTTCGAGAGTGATGGCTCCGAGAAGCAGTTCGCTTTCCGGGTCGCCGAAAATGATCCAAGTGGGGCCGGTCTGCCCTCGAAGCTGAATCTGAACGACTCCTGCGTCGCGTTCGATGATTTGCCCGTTGGCGATTTTAAGTTTTTGTTTGCGGAGCGGCGCGACACCCATTTTTTGAAGAAGATGAGACGGGATCCACGTGTAGGCCGCGCCAGTGTCCACAACCGCTTCGAGCGACTCGGCCTTTTGACCATCATTCAAATCCGAAATCCGAATCTGTTCCCGGAATGTTCCCATGTCGAAACTATACGGCATCGATATACGCTTTGCAAGAAGCGGATCGGCGCCGTCTACCTGTAATAAAATCCGACCAGTCTTCTCCCAAACGAACAGTCAAACCATCGATCGCTCGCGGCGCGAAGGGCGCGGAGAAGTCGGGGGTTTGACGCAAGACGCGAAATGACGCACGAGCCTGGATATTTTACCGTGCCGGTCGCGGTGCTACTGGAAGTACTGGAACTACTGCTCTCATCCGAAATTTCGAACCCGCCCGGATCGACCACCGATCCGTTGGCGACGCCGTCCTGATCGCCCGTGCCGCCGTCGGTCATCGTCAGAAACACTTCGCTGTCGCCGTCCATGCTTGTCAGGTTCGACGTCATGTCAATCCAGCCGTTTGACGCGTCGAAGATGAAATACTTGGCCGTGACCGGGACGGATTCGGGCATGTTGAGCGAAATCGTCACGGTTCCGCCGATTGACACGCCGTCGCAGGTGAACACGAACAATCCGAATTTAAAATTTGTGGCCGGTTTTTGTTTTTTGCCTGTATCGGAAACCTCATCGTCAAATTTGACCCCGCCCAATTCCGTCAGCCGCTCGTCCCCGCCTCCTTTGAGTTTGAACCCGACCGGCCGCGTGTCCTTGGAAAATGGATTCGAGTCGAGCGTCTTGGTGATGGTCGGCGTAATCGCCAGCGTCTCCGCCGCCGTCGTGAAACTGCGCGTTGTGCTCCATGTCGACCACCCGCCCCGCACGTCGCAGAATCGGGCATGCCAGTAATGTTTTTGCGCGCCCTTCAAAAGCCCGCGCGGAAATTTGAACCGCAGCCCGGCCGTCTCCGCGGCCACGACAACATTGACGCGCATGTGCATGTTGTCGAACGTGGCCGTCGAGTCCGTGACCTGCCAGTGCGTGCATCTGTGCGTGTCGTTATCCGCGTCGGAAAATCCACTGATGACAAGTTCACCGTTTGGCGCCACGCCGGTTGCGGCGTCAGCGGGAGACGACGGCGTCGGCGCTCCGGGATTATTGTTGATCGCCGCCACGGCCGTGACGGGCGCGCCGGTGACGGGAAGGCCGTCATACTTGAACGCCGTGCCGCCGCTTGACGTCGCTGTTATGTCCGAGGCCGACGCGATCTGCGCAAAAAACGTTTGACCCGCGGTTGCCGTACCCGCGAAACTGTAAGTCACGACAAGATAGAGCGGCTTGGCTTTCGTGAGCGAGACAGAAAGTCCGCTGAACGTGACGCTCCCGTTGTCGGCGGAAACCGTGCCGCTACTCCCAATCTGCGTGTCGCCCGTGCCGTTGCCGTCGCCATCCTGCCATAGCTTAACGCCTGACGCCGACAAGGCCGTCAGGTCGTTACCCGTGCCGCCCGTCGTCACTTTCAGCGCCGTCAGCGTTCCGTTGGATCCGGGACCAATCACGACCTGGAGTACGGGCTTGTCGGAAACCGCGCCGAACACCGACTGCGGCGGTGGGTTAGCACCGCCTCGGCGGATAAAGGTGAGGTGTCAGCCAGTTTGAAATTTCTTCCGGTTAAAATCCCACTTGACGTAGCCTCGCGGGCATCACCAACACTGTAATAAACCAAAGGCGAATTTTTTGCGGCGATGATAAGTGTGTCTTTAATCGTAGTCGTGCCGCTGTAAACACTGATTTTGTAAGTAAACACGCCGGTTTCGAATTTGTTATTCAATGTGTCCTTAAGGTCCCACCAAATGACGTTCGTACCGACTTCGCCAAATTGTCGAGTCTCCGAAACAACATAGCTGTCGACATCCCGTATCTGGAGAGACACCGTGTCATCGCTTCTCAAGTAATATTGGAATCCCATCATGCCACTGATCGTATCAGGTCCCGGATTCGGAAAAACAAATGTTTGTTCTTTTGTCAAAGATGGGTGAACATCGATAATTGTAAATGTTTCCTCTGGGGCCCAGCGGGATTTCATGAACCCCCCATCAACGGCTTGAACTGACCAGTAGTAGGTCACGTTGGTATCGAGATTTTTCGTCAAAATAGCAAAAGTGCAGTTCTGTACATTTCCAAAAAGACCATTTTCTACGGAATCGGCGTCGTTCGTATCCGCAGCTACAATATCGCACTTGCCCGGCCCGCGCCCAACGCGCAAATTGAATGTCATCGACGAGGATGGCGTACTATCTGAGACAACGTCTTTCCAGTAAAATTGAATGGTATCCCCAGCGACGAATCTTCTCTTTTTCGGCGATACGATTACAGGACTGTCCGGCCTGATGTTCGGCGGCCCATTTGCATCATTTCGAAAAATGATAAATCGTCGATTTCCAGTGTCATCCCCACCGGAACATGCCAAATCCAGGTCACCGTCGTTGTCATAATCACCCCAAGCTCCGTTTTCTATTCTTACCCCGTTGTCACCCATCGGATCCGATA
>JAHFCY010000277.1 GCA_023249255.1 Candidatus Lindowiibacteriota bacterium
CGTTCCAGAAGCCACGCGAAAAATTCCGGCCGGCCGAGAAAAAAATCGAGAAAAAATTTAGCCCCCTGACTGCCGCCCACGACCAGAAGCCTCATCCGGCTGCGGGAAGCAGGCTGGCGGTCGACCAGAATTTTTTTTCGCACCGGACAGCCGGTGACGATGGATTTTCCGCCGTGCTTGCCGAACCGCCCGCGGGCGGCGCCGAATGTCAGAAATATTTTTTGGGACAGCGAGGCGAGAAGGCGGTTGGCGCGGCCGGGAACGGCATTCTGCTCGTGGATGTAGATCGGAATGCCGCGAACTTTCGCCGCGGCCGACGCCGCAACGGACGCGTATCCCCCAAACGCGACCAGACAGCGGCACTTCCGGAGATTCCACCAGGCCGACATGAACGCGACGCCGAAAAACATCATCGACCCGAGTTTTCGCAGTCCCGACTGGCCGCCGAACGCGCTGCCCGCCAGATACACGCATCGAAAGTTTTCCCGGAATTGCCGCGCCGCGCCCGACATGATCTGCCGGTCCAATGGCCGGTTGGCCGCGAAAAAAACGACAGCCGGCGGATCGGTCTGCGACTGAATTTCCTCGGCGAGCGCCAGAGCGGGATAAATGTGTCCGCCGGTCCCGCCCGCCGCGAGCGCAATGGAATTGCTCATCCGATGATTTCCCCCTCCCCCCTGGAGCGGTATTGCCTTATTCGTTATGCGGAATGATGTACTCGGATCCTCCGATGAATTCACGGATCGGCGACGTCGTCGGAATCGTGTCCCATGTGCTGTATTCCTCCAGCGTGCTGAGCAGGGAATACGTGCGAATGCCGCGCACATACGGATCCAGCCGGCCGTCCGCCCGCAAACGTTGAATGAATGTCAGGCCCGGAAAGACGTCCTGCAGCGCGTGTTTTAAAACCGGCAGTTCATAGGGCAGACCGGAATTGATCACGACATCCGTTGAAAAAATATACGGAATGATGTGCTTGAGCTCGCCCTTCCGAACGTACGACCAGTGGGCCAGCGTCTGATCGGTGCTGTAGCCGCGATGTTTTGAGTCGCGAATCATGCGCTTCATCATCCGCGCGTCGGCCCAGCGCGACCATGAGCCGTAGACACTCCGGACCACATTCATCGATTCGATGAAAATCCGGAACTTTTTGTTCTGCGGCACCGACGACGTGAGATGCCGGTAGAGGCCGTGCAGACAGTCGATCAGAATGATCTCGCCGGCCTCGAGATGAAACGGCTCGGTTCCGTCCCGGCAGCCTTTTTTGAAATTGTATTTCGGCTTCTGAATTTCTTTCCCGTCCAGCAGGCTCTCGAGGTGGCGGTTGAGGAGTTCCATGTCGATGGCTTCCGGCATTTCAAAATCGTAGTCGCCGAATTTGTCCTTGGGTTGTCGCGACAGATCGAAGAAATAATCGTCGACATTGAGCTGTTTGAAACGCATTTTTTCCTTTTTGAGTTCGTTGCCGATGATCACGGTCGTGGTCGTCTTGTTCGAGCAGGACGGTCCCGCGATGATCACGACCTGGATCACGCCCTTCAAGTCGATGATCCGCTGGGCCGTGTCGAGAATGTCCTGTCGGTATCGGTCCTCCGAAAGACGGATCAACTCGCGCATGTCCTTGCCGTTTCGGCCGGTGGACCAGTCGTTCAGGGCGAACACGCTGTCGCACTCGTGGTCGATGTTCCATTCGAGCGTGCGGCGGACGAGGTCGCGCGGGATGCCGTCCCGCGTGAATTGCAGTTCCGAGATGTCACCACTGTGAATTTTTTTCCGGCCCTCGCGGTAAATCATGTAGCCTTCGGACACCTCGATTTCGCCGAGGTCCTTGAGTTCGTGCTCGATCGTGTCCTGAATGTATTCGCGCGTGGGGCAGAGCACTTCCGGCGGGATGGGCTTTGCGGCCATCTCCAGACACCGGGCGGCCAAAAACTCGCTCATCTCCCTGCGCATGTCCTCGGAACATTTCGGGAACAGCCCCTCGGTCAGCGCCGGCGCGACGGGCGTCGAGTCGATTTCGGATCGGAGAAACGACCGCAGGTCGTCCGCGCAGGACGAGACGGGTTTGGCGCCGATGTGGTCTTTGAATTCCTCCAACAGCACATAGACCACCCGGGTCGTGACGAACGCCGACATCATGCGGCTCTGGCGCTCGGCGACTTCGTAACTCACGTACTGCGCGATGAAATGGATCTTGTTGTACTCGAGATCGTAGTACTCGCGGTAGACGCGGGCGGCCACGCTCCGGGCGTATTTGAGCGCGCGGTGGGAGGCGATGCCGAGATTCGCACCGCTGACGTCGACGATGGCCAGATTGATGGACCGGACGATTCGGGACAGATCGAAATCCTCGATCTTCCCGTGCTTGTTGACGATTTTGACGATCGCGTTTGGAACGCTCACCGACACCTCCAAGTTTTAAAACTCGAGAGCGTTATACAATAATCGGATTTGGAAAAGTTTGCAAGACCGGGAGGAGGGAATTTATCTCGCTTAGGATTTGCGTTTTTCGCGGCGGATTTGATCACGATCAATGCATTTTCGAATTTTTTCCAACGCGTCTTTGAATATTCTTTGGGATTCATGCTTCCCAAAGGTGAAAAACCGGCCAAACTCATGCCTACAGGATCGGTCATAATCGGGACCGGAAACTTTCTTGGCCTACTGGGCCAACTCACATCGCGGGATTTTTCCGGAGACGGGTCACTTTCGATTTGCTGTCAACGGCCAAACTGAAGCGGTTCTCGAAAATATCTTTTCGTCCAAGAAGCAACGGGGACGAATCCTCATGAGAATCCACAAAAGATACATGGATCAGCAAAGTATCGTGCCCGATTTTAATCGGCAATTTTGTGTCCAGTGTGTGGACGAGGATATCACCCACGCCGCGGGTCATTCCCTTTTTTATTTTTGAACGTGAAAGATCAAGCAGGGGCAAAATTTGTTTTGGAAGCGTCGTCACATCGGCGCCTGTGTCGACCAGAAAATCAAAATCCCTCCAGCCCAACGTGGTCTTCAAGCCCGCCCGGACAAACGGATAAAACAGCCTCCCCAGTCCCTCGACGTCAGCGTAAACGAATGGAAACGTTAAAGACGTACTTCGCGCCATATTTTGGGATCCATGAGATGACCAGCCTTTCCTGGCGGGATTTGTCCAGACGGATGATCCTGCTCCAGAGAATATCCAACCTCCGCGCGGTCAAAACCACCCGGCCGGAGACTCTGTCCTTCGCCGCATACCCCGGCCCCTTCTTTTTGGCCAATCGTGTGATGTTGATCGCCTTCATGGTGAAAGTTTCGCCCACAGCGACGGGATTGTCAATCAAACGCTCAATTGAAACCGGAAATTGAAACACGAAAGGAAACCGCCGTTGACGCCGGATCACTGTCTTGATTACATGAGTTTTCGTCACGCCGACGGGGCGTGACTTGAAATTGGTTCACATGAAACGGAGATGATTCACATGCCACTTGCAGTCGGATCCAAAGCCCCCGATTTCACCCTGAAACGCAAAACCGCGGACGGCGTCAAAGATGTCAAGTTAAGCGACAATTTCGGCAAGAAGAACACGGTCGTCCTCTTCTTCCCCCTCGCGTTTACCAGCGTCTGCACCAAGGAAATGTGCGACGTGTCGGCCGGAATGAGCGACTATTCGTCGCTCAACGCCGAAGTCTACGCCGTCAGCGTCGACAGCCCGTTTTCGCAGGAGGCTTGGGCGCAGAAGGAAAAAATCACGATCCCGGTTTTGAGCGATCTCAACAAGAAAACAGCCGAGGCCTACGGCGTGCTTCTGCCCGACCTCATCGGCCTCGGATCGGTCAGCGCCCGCACGGCGTTTGTGATCGACAAGAACGGCGTCGTCCAGTACAGCGAACAGACCCCGACCCCGAAGGACCTTCCGAAGTTCGACAAGATCAAGGAGACTCTGGGGAAACTT
>JAHFCY010000278.1 GCA_023249255.1 Candidatus Lindowiibacteriota bacterium
CTGTTCGATGAATTCCATGATGATTTTCGGCAGATGATGTTCACGGGCCATTTCGGTGCCGAGTTTGACGTGCGATTTGAGGACCGACGCGTAGAGACTGGGTTTGATCTCCTTGGTCTCCTTGCCGATGATTTCGCCGCTGGCGTCGATGATGTATTTCTGATTTTCGGTGAAATACTCCGGCTTTTTCATTTTGCCGATATCGTGGTAGTAGCTGCCGACCCGCGCGAGCAGGGAATTGGCGCCGACGGTCTCGCAGGCCGCCTCGGACAGCATCGAAACCATCTGGCTGTGCTGGTAACTTCCGGGCGCCTCGAGAAGCATCTGGCGCAGGAGCGGGTGGTTGAGGTCGGAGAGCTCGAGAATTTTGAAATCGGACGGCAGGCCGAACAGGATCGGAATGAAATGGACGAGACCGAATGTGAGAAAAGGCGTGAGAAGAATCCCCGATCCAAACGCGGCCATGACCGAGATCATCAGTTCCCGGCCGACCAGAAAATCGACGACGACGAAATGCGACGCCATCACGACGATCGGCGAGATGAGGCCAAGAAACAGTCCCGCCTTGACGATGTCCGACATGGTTCGGGTGTGCCGGACGATGAAGACCGACATGATGGACGTGATCGTGTGGACCACCATGATCTGGAAATTACAGCCATAGAGAAGGGCGATGGCCAGCGCGAGAAAGGGTGAGGAGAGCATGGCGATGCGCGAGTGGTAAAAAATGGTGAGAAGCATCGCGTACGCGGGCACGGGCAGGGCGAAGGCCAGAGATTCGCGGCTGTCGGTCAGGGTCCAGACAACGCGGGCAAGAGCCAGCATGACAAGAAAGAGAAGCGCAATGAAGGATATCCAGGCCGTGTCGTAGAGGCGGGCGCGCTGATAGACGCGGAGGTACTGAATGAGCAGCAGGGCGGCGAGACTGATGAGCGCGAAGGCGGAAAATCCGGTGACGACAATCCGCATGCGGTCGGATTTCTGCATTTCGCGGACGGCCAGGATATGCAGTTCGCTCACCGTCTGCCCCTCGCGGACGATCCCGTCGCCCGGCGAATATTGCTGATAAATCGGCTGCATCTCCTTCCGTACGCGCTCCAGTTCCATCCGGAACTGCTCGCCGTCAAAAATCTGGTTCGGCCGGATTTCTTTGAGGAGGATCGCCGTCAAAAGCCGGGGGGCGGAAAGGTTCGGATAAATGACGCCCACCGATTTTTCAAGATAGACAGCCAGGTCTTTCATATCGAGGATATCCGGCGGGCCGCGGACCTTGACCGGCGGAACCGAATCGGCGGTGGAGGTTGGATGAATTTCGTGCAGGAGATGTCTGCCGAGATTGTGCGCGCGGGCCTCGCCGGCATCCTGCAGAATCCCTTTTTCCCCCATGAATTCATGAATGAGCGACGGCGACGCCTCCCGAATGATCGCCCAGTCCGTATCGGAACATTTGACGGCCTCGGCCGACGCATCCCTGTCAAGCCACTCCGGAAAATCCGCCTGACCGCCGGCTGCGGCCGGCGCGGCGCGCTGGATCACGTCGATGAGACGGGAGACATCCTGCTGGGCCGTTTTTTCGGGCTTGGGATCCCGGAAAAACCGCGGCACGATCGACCGGACCCGCGCCGTTTCAATCTCCTGCTCACGCTCGCGATCTTCGATTTGGAACGAATGGCGCGCCACAATTCTTCTCGGGGAAGGATGCCCGACCACAAGCTGATACCGGGTCAGATCAAAAAGCGGCGTGATCAGAACCGTGGCGACAAATACAAAGAGCCCTCCGGCCATGTAGGAGTAGACAAGCCGGCGCGTGCTGTGCCGGCGGGACAGAGGGTCAGCCATGCCGGCGTCCTGCGCGTGATTTTCCCGCGCGAGCCGGCGGCGCGGACCGGACGGCGCCGACCGGCGACGGCGCGTGATAGGCGGAGAGAATCCGGGTCACGAGCGCATGGCGGACGACATCGGACTTGTCGAAATATTGAATCGCCACGCCGGTCACCCGCCTTAGACGGCTGACCGCGTCAACGAGGCCGGAATGTGATCCACCCTGAAGGTCAATCTGCGTGATGTCGCCGTTGATGACCATTCGGGAATTTGCGCCCATGCGGGTGAGGAACATGAGCATCTGCGGCGGCGTCGTGTTCTGGGCCTCATCCAAAATCACAAACGCCTCGTTGAACGTCCGGCCGCGCATGTACGCCAGCGGCGCGATTTCGATGATCTGTTTGTCGATGAGGCCGATGACTTTTTCCGGCGTGAGCTGATCGTAGATCGCGTCAAAGAGCGGCCGCAGATACGGATTGATTTTTTCCTGATATCCGCCCGGCAAAAATCCAAGCCGTTCGCCCGCCTCAACCACCGGCCGCGTGAGAATCACGCGCTTGGCTCGACCGTCCCGCAAAAATTCGAGCGCCGTGGCGACCGCCAGATACGTCTTGCCGGTGCCGGCCGGGCCGACGGCGACTGTGAGGTCGTGACCGCGGATCGACTCGACATATTTTTTCTGGTTGAGCGTTTTGGGCTGGATGAATTTTCCGGTGACGGTCGTGCCGAGATTGTCGTCAAGGCCGACTCCGCCGGCGATCTGCCGGACTTCCTCGATCGAATAGGAGCGGCCGCGTTCCGACTCGTGCAGGAGTTTTCGGACGACGTCCCGCGCGCGCTCAACGCCCTCGGCAGTCGACGATTCAATTTGAAATCCGCCCTGGATCATCCGAAGGCGGACATTGAACACATTTTCGATGACGGTGAGATTTCGGCCGAGCGCGCCGCAGACGCGCTGAAGGATGGCGGAGAGATCGGGCGCGGCGGGCGACGAGACCAGAACTTCTCCGGTGGCTTTCATGGACATTTCCGACCCGACGACCCCCATGGACGGGGGAAGTGTCGCGGGAGGCCACGGTCGGCCGGAGCGACCGAACGGCGAAGAATCACTTTTTGGGCGTCTCGCGCAGGCGCAGACCGATTTCCCGGAGTTGTTTTTCGTCCACGGTTGACGGAGCGTCAAAGCAGAGATCGGCGCCGCGCTGATTTTTCGGGAACGCGATCGTGTCGCGGATCGACTCGGCATTCAGCATGAGCATGAGAATGCGGTCCATGCCAAGCGCAACGCCGCCGTGCGGCGGAGCGCCGAACGAAAGAGCCTGCAGGAGAAATCCGAATTTGTGCTCGACATCCTCGCGCGTGAGGCCCAGTGTCGCGAACAGATCCTCCTGCCAGTCGACCCGGTGGTTTCGGATGCTGCCGCCGCCGATTTCGTTTCCGTTGAGGACGATGTCATACGCCTGCGCCTTGACCTTCAGCGGGTCGGTCTTCATGAACTGGCGGGTGTCGACAGTTGCGGCCGTGAACGGATGATGGACGGCCACGTGCCGTTTTTCCTCGGCGTCGTATTCCATCAGCGGAAAATCGAGGACCCACACGAACGCGTTTTTACCCTCCGGAACGAGATTGAGTTTTTTCGCAAGCGACTGCCGGAGCAGGGCCAGAACCGCGTTGGCGGTCGACGGCGATTCGGCCACAAACCCGACGACATCCCCGTCCGCGGCTTTCATCCGCTCTCGGATGTTCGCCAGAAGTCCTTCCGGAAAATATTTGGCGATGTTTGAGGCCAGCGCGCCGCCCTGGACTTTGAAATAGGCGAATCCGCCGGCGCCGAGCCGCTGGGTTTCGGCAACGATGTCATCCAACTCCTTGCGGCTGAATCCCGCCCCGCCCGGAATCCGGATACCCTTCACGATCCCGCCCACCTCGATCGCCCGCAAAAACACCGTGAACTGGCTCTGTTTGGCCAGGTCCGTGATCTCGGTCAGCGGCAAATCATACCGAAGGTCCGGCTTGTCGTTTCCGTATTTCGCCATGCTCTCCTCGTACGACAGCGTCGGGATCGGAACCGGCACGTCGACGCCCAACGTCTCCTTGAAAAGGCGCGCCAGAA
>JAHFCY010000279.1 GCA_023249255.1 Candidatus Lindowiibacteriota bacterium
ATCGAGATGCTGGGGATGGCGGAAGTCGATTACGAGTTTCCGGAAAATATTTTGGAGAACCCGCAATTCGTCGACATGGCGCGTCGGGCGGGTGTAACGCCCGAAAGGTTTTGCCTGCTCGCTCGAGCGATGCTCGACGTGATGCGCCTTACCGCCGCTGTTGACTACGACTTCCTTCAGCAACCGCTCAATCCCCTCCGCACGCGTCGATTGGAGGAATTGCAGAATCCTCCGTATTCCGTGCGATTTCCTGAACGGGGATACCAGCCGAAGGCGTTTGCGTTTGACCGGACGCAGGCTGTGATTCAGTCCGGGCTGGTTCCGGCGTATGTCCGGGAAGCGGGCGGAACAGGAAGATTTCCGGCCATTCAAAATCTATTTGCGGCAGTCCTTGGAAAAAAGAAGGAGGATGTATCTGACCTGATTCGCGAAACCGTGCATTTCCTTGCGAACCCGGACATCCGAATGCTTGTTCATCCGACCAATTTCGCGTTTCCTCCAAAGCTTCGGACGGCTTCGCTCAAACTCTATCAGATCAACCGCCACATGATTCGCCTCCGAGAACCTCGGGACCTCTTCAAATGCGCTCGATGCGGTACCGTTCGGAGTTATGATTTGGGCATCTGTCCGAGAAAAACGGATGCCAGGATGTTGCGGAACGCGGTGAATCCCGAAAACTATTATGTTCGGTTTTACGGAGGCAATCCCATGCGGATGCGCGTCGCGGAACATAGCGCGCAGGTGCCCGAGGCAAAACGAAAGGATCTTGAGGAGGCGTTCAAGAAAGGCGATGTCCAAGTTCTGATCGCTTCCCCCACGATGGAACTGGGCGTCGACATCGGCGGCCTGAGCAGCGTGGTTCTCCGCGGCGCACCACCCTCCCCCGCCAACTACGTCCAGCGCGCAGGCCGTGCCGCGCGACGGCTTGGCATCGGTTTCATTTCCACGTTGTGCACCGGCAATTCTCACGACCGCCACGCGTTTGAACAGCCCGAATATTATGTCGCGGGACGATTCAATCCTCCGACGATTCGTTTGGACAATCCTCTCATCGTCCACCGGCATTTGCGGTCGTTTATTTTGGAAAATTTGGAGACCCCGTTCCCGCCGATGATGGAGGAGTTTCTCGACAAGTATATTGATCCGGAGATGCTGATGAAAGAGCCGTTCGAGAAGGTCTGCGCGGAGGTCAAGCGGAAGAAACAGTCGTTGACGGCGCTGCTGTCGACGCTGTTCGATAAAGACCGAAAGGACAGCCACATCTCGCGGTATGATTCAGCCGAATGCGCGCGGGTTGTGGAGGAATTCGAGCGGGAAATCCACACGGTTTTCGAGCGCTGGTGGCGAAGAGTTCAGCATCTTCATAACGAATGGAAAATCTATAAGAAGTTCGGCTCGCCAAGGTTCGACAAGCGAAGGGCCGAGGCGAAGGAAAAGGCGTATTACGAGATCACGCGTGACCGCGAGCGGGCATATACGCTGAATTATCTGGCCGACGACGGGTTTCTTCCCTCCTATCAATTCCCGACCGACATGTTCACGCTGGACACCGGCATCGATCTTCCGACGATGATTCGCCGCGCGGCGCATATCGGCATTTCAGAATTTGCCCCGGGGAATGCCGTCTACGCAAACGGCCGAAAACTCAAACCCATCCGTGTGCTGATCTCGGGCAGCTCGCCGCACCTTGGAGCGGAGAAGAACGTGAAAGGCCAACTCGAGACGCGGTATTTTTGCCGGACCTGCGACGCGGTCAGCGAGACGCTTCGAAATTCCTGCCCCGTCTGCGGCTCGGAAATGGATGGAAGGGAAATTTTGCTGGCCGATTCGTTTGAGGCCATGAGCGAGTCCAAGATCGGCTCGGACGAAGAATCGAGGGAACAGAAATATTTCGATGTCCGAACGTTTCTTGTTTCGGCCGAGGTGAAAGATCCGAATGTGTACAAGTATCAAACGTGCGACATTGAACTTCGCGAGCGTTCGAATATCTTGCTGTGCAATTTCGGAACAAGCGAGATGCGCGGCGCGCGCGGGGGCGGCTTCACGTTATGCAGGGAGTGCGGCCGGTATCATCCCAACCCGAATCCGCAGACCAAGAAAGATATTAAGGACATGCAGAAATGGAAAGAGCAGCATGATCGATATTGCGGAAAAGCCGTTTCCGGAGATAATGGGGTGACGGACGCCCGTTTTTCCGAGCTTGCTCTGGCCTATGCGTTTTCTTCCGACACGCTGATTTTGACACCGAGGTCGACCCTCGTGCCGGGCGAAAGTCAGGCGCCCTACTGGCATGAAACGTTGATGGAATCGCTGATCGTCGGCGCGATTGATTTTCTGGAACTTGAACCCCGCGAAATTCAGGGGTTCATCCACCGGCTCGGAAGGGATCAGAAGCAGATCGTTCTCTACGAGACCACAGCCGGCGGCGCGGGGTATTTATCCGAGATCGCCTCGAAAATTCCATCGATCGTGCAAGCGGCCGGCACGAGGATATATTCGCACGATTGTCTGAAGGCCTGTTATCTGTGTCTTCTCGGATATCACAATCGGAGATGGCACGACTATCTCGACAAACTGATCATTCGGAAGTTCATCGACGAGGCAAAAGTCGATCGACTGATTTCCAGGACTGCGCCGAAACCAAAAGACCCGCCGGCCATGGATGGCCCAGTGTCGAACGGGACAGGGATGCGGCTTGCCGCCGTTCGACCGCCGGCGGCCGTTCGCGTACCAGAGGATCAACAAGGTTCGGAATACGAGGTCGGATACATTGAGACGAGACTTCTGGACGCCATTCAGAAAATTGAGGGATTGCCCGCCCCCGATCCTCAGTACGAATTTCGAGGGGCGGATGGGCATGTTGTTACCGTCGCCGACTTTGCATATCCTAACCGAAAAATCGCGATCTACTGCGACAGCCTGGAACATCACATGAATCGCCAGGCGCTGGCCAAGGACGCAGACAAACGCAATTGGTTGCAATCGATGGGCTGGAAGGTTTTGGTCTTCTGGGGGCATGTCATCCGTGAGGATCCGCGGCGGTGTGCGATGGAAATTCTGGAGGCGTACCGCGTAGCTGATATTATTGAATAATGATGAACAACAACTTGATCTCCGTCCATAGGAGTCCTGAGCCCTGTCCGAGGCTATTTATTGTTTCAGGCAGATCGACTGATAAAACCTTGCCCGTTCTGTATATGCAGTCTGACATCCAAGTGACGTCTCCTTTCTCTTCAGAACAACGGATTCCTCCGCCGGATTTCCATGAGGAGCCATTTGTCGTTCGATTTTTCCAGACGGAAGAGCGCCGTTCCCTGCGCGCGTTCTTCGGCGCCGGTTGCGGTGATGCGCCAGCGACGTTGCCAGGCGAAAGTTGCTTCCACGACGGTGTCGCCGGGGGAGATCGAAGCAATCCATACGCCTTCGTATTTGATGTTGTCCACCTGCGAGAGCTGGTCCTGGATGCTTCGGAGGAGATTTTCGCGGACGCCTTTGAAGTTCGGGCTGACTTGGGTCATGAATTGGAACGGGTCGTCTTTTTCGTAGGCGGAGAGGATGTCTTTGACGGCTGATTCCACGTCGGCGCGGGATGCCACGATCTGCGGGGGCGGCCCGCCCCACTTGAGGGCCGCGTCGATTCGCCAGACGGCTTCGCGGTAACTTTGCGTCGGGATTTCCTCGCGGTCCTTGTTCGAGGTGTACGACATGGTCAGGGCGCCGTCTTCCTGGATGAAACGATTGACGATGTAGGCGAGTTTCCAGTTGGTGGTCCGGATGTCGCTGTTGACGTTCTGGTTGTCGGTCAATCCCAGCGCGTAGTCGACGTCGAGCCGCTCGCCGTCGGTGACTTCGGTCTGGGCGCTCACGCCGTACTGCCGCTGGTTCGACCGGCCGGGGCCGTCGGTTGCGTGGTCGCGGGTCTGGGT
>JAHFCY010000280.1 GCA_023249255.1 Candidatus Lindowiibacteriota bacterium
AGGTCGAAGAAAATGGCGCCACCGGTCCGGACCTGTGTTTCGTATTCTTGCCGCTTTTCTCCATCAACCGTTTTCACGATCGGGGAATATTTCGATGCAGCCGCCGGATCGATGAATCCCACGACCTCTTCGAGGTTCTCGGCGTCCTCCTCGAGACGCTTCTCGATCTCGTAGGAACTGACGTTCTCCATCACTTCATATTTCGCCAGGCGGTAGGCTGCCTGCTCGAGCGCTTTGTCGTTCAGCCGGATTCCGTTCGCCTGTAAAGCCGCCACGATCTCCGCCAGATGGCTTCCTTGCGTTTGGGCATCCGGCGCGGCGCCATTGCCCCACATGTCCCTCAGATACCCCGCCCAGTACTGCTGGCGGTTCCGGATGGCCATGCGGTCGGTTTCCGTCAGCGGCGTCAGGGCTGTCATCAGTGCCGCGCGCGACCGGTCGCCCCGCATGCCCCGAACGTATTCGGCCGCGATCTCCCACGCCCTGTCTGAAAAACCGTTCTTGGGATCATAAACGCTCGTATAAATGTCCTTCATCACGTTCCTCGTGAACGTCGGGTCCTTCTCTTCGATCGCCATCACTTCGAGGATCACGTCCTCGGGTGAATAATCCTTGAAGAGGCGGCCTTGGAGGCGCGGGGTCGAATATCGGGCATTGACCTTCTCGGCCAGACGCTCATAGATATAGCGACCGACCTCCTTGTAATGCTGGGACTCGGGCGCGGAGAGATACGTGTAAAGCTGGTACAACACGAACAGCGCCGCCCATGGATCGGCCGGCGTACCGTCGACCTTTTCGAACGCCGAACGCGGATGGGACGTGAGCTCGATCAGGAACTGTTCGCCGAGACGGGCGATTTCTCGCGCCTCACTCTTGCCGGCCTCGTCCGGCACCAACGAAGCCCGGTATTCTCCGATGCTTACGACATCGGAAGTCAGCTTGACGAAATCCGGATCGCTCTTTTGGTTCACGTGCTCGCCTTCGTGCGACAGGAAGATCGGATGGACCAAACGGTCGAGCACTTCGGCGACCGTGACGGAGCCGCTGACGCCACCGCCCTGTGCGCCCTTCATCCTGCGCCGCACTTCCTCCAAAATCCGCTCGGGAGCACCGCTCTTGCTGATCTTCTGGCCGCGGACGATCGCCATCAGGGTGCCCTCGATATACCGGCCCAGAAGGCTGCGCTTGGCAATCATGAGGCTCTCGCCGTCCTCGACGGTCTGCTCGTACAAATTCGGATGATACCCCTCGAGGAAATCGATCTGACGCACTTCGAAATATTTGGACTCCGGCTTCAATTTTTTGAACTTTTCCGCATCCTTTTCGAGCTCGGCGAGGCGCGCCGGACTGAGGTTCTTGATGAATTCCGCTTCAGACACCTGCAGGTGAACATTAATGCCGTAAAACTGCGGCTTATCGGGGTCCGTCTCGGGTTTTTCTTTCGTATCGAAGCGCAGAATGCCCTTGAAATCCGCGTTCATGTCGTGGGCAAGCTGCCCAACCTGGTCGTGCTTGGCTTTCATAGAACGCCACTCCTGGAGCCGTTTGGCCAGCCGGCCGAAGTCGATCGTGCGGTCGATCCCGTTCTCCCGGACCGTCCGCACACCCAGGTTCTCGATGTTTTGCAAGAGCTTCGTCGACAGTCCAATGGCCTGAGTGACGTTCCGGATGACCTGGGCGAGATTCTCAATCTCTTCGGGGGCCATTCCAGAGCCTTCGCCATCGGCCGCCGTTTTAAAGAAGTCGTCAGCCGCGGCCCGGATCGCAGCAACATCCTGTTTTTCCAAGGTCTTCAGCAAAGCTTCGGCGGCTTTTTTCATCGGTTCGCTCAAGAGCGGCGTCTTGAGGAGCGCCTTGAGTTTCACGACGGGCGTCGTTGAAAGTTCTTCGAGCTTAACGAAACTGCTGTAGTCGAACCCAAAACGCCGCAGGACGTCCGGATGGTTCCCCGTTCCTTCCTCCTCCAGGATCTTGGCCAACTGCAGCAAGCCCCCCGAGGTAAGTTCCAATTCCAGGTTTTCGAGCTGGCGCTTGCCGTCATTGCCGATCTTGGCCCTGCTCTTGCCCGCCAGATACCGGTAGTCCTTCATCGCCAGCCCGGTCTGAAGCGTGTTGCCGCCCAGCAGAAACAAACGGATGATCTCCTGCGCTTTCGCGGATAGCTCCTCGTCGTCAAAAAGCGCGGAGACCTTCAGAACGCTGCCCTGGATCCGATTGAAAACCGAAGCGTTTTTCGCAAGGTCCTGGAAGAAAAGGCCCGTTTTGGCCAGATCTGCGATGAAGTTTGCGCGCTGCATCAATTCTTCCGTCTGCTTTTGCCGCGTTTCGCCGAACGTTTCGCCCTTGTCCCGGGCGCTCTCGAGGATCCCGGCCGTCGCCTTGGAGAGAAGACCCAGAGCCTCCGCGATCTCCTCGCGTTTGAGTCCGGGGCGTGCGGCCGGGTCGCCTTGCAGCTGCGCAAGCCGGGCCGCCCCCAACGTCTTGACAAAATCCGGGTGGAATTTGTCGCTCGACAAAGCGAGGACGAAGCGTCTGAAAGATTCCTCGATCCTTTGCCACTCGGCCTGGTCCAAACCGTCCTGCTTGAAGACCTCGCCGAGCAAGAAGTCGGCGACCTTGTTCGCCAGCTGCGGTGACTCCGCTTCGCCGCTTTGCAGCGCCTGATCCAGGAGGCCCGATTGCGTCACCTCTCTGAGGTAATCCAAACGTCGAACGGATTCGGACACCGCCTGCTGGTCGCGCGACAGATCGTCCTCGCGATAGCCGCTCCGGTTCATCCACATCATCGTTTCAAAACGCTTGAAATTCTCTTCATTGTGCATCAAAGCGGAATAGACCACGCGGTGCTGGAAGTATTCGTTGGCCGTCTTCGATTGAAGGTTCTTTCCGGATTCGGCCGCGCGGTCCATGAATGCCGTGGCCATCGCTTTGTGCACGACCGCGAAATCCATGTGGTATTGCGCCGTGAAGAGCTGCAAAATCGCGTGCTCGACGCCCAACGGGTCGGAAGCAACGGCTTTCAGGTCCTGGCTGCCAAGGGAAATTATCGCGAAACTCCCATCGGCATTTCGCTGCAGGCGTTCCAGCGTCATCGCCAGGTCCCGCCAGCGTAGAAGCGTCTCGTTGATGTCCTGGTCATACGAGAGCAGCTTTCCGTTCCCGAGGAAGAGCTCATGGACAAGCGCCATCGTCCGTTCGTCCTCGAAGGAAGCTGAGATCCGGATCCCCGCGTTGGTTTGCAGCATTTGCAGGACCTGACGAAAATGCTCGTCATCGGCGGAATTGTTCCAAAGCAAATTCAGGAGGCCGAAAGCGGCGCGGCCCGTTTGCGTCAGAGATCCTTTCGCGGCGTAGACGGGGTCCTCTGCCATCCGTTCCAGCAGGGCCCTCCGCGTTTCACTGCCCTCGGCCGTTTTCTCAATGGCTTCGGACACGACGGCGGTCGGGATGTCGATCGCCGAGCGCCGGGACCCCTCGCCGCGCGCGATCATTTCACGAGACAGGTATTTGGCGACCGCGACCACGGTCTTGATGTCTTCCGCCTTCGCAAAATTCGGGATCCCGGATTCCGTCCGTTCCGCGGCGTCGATCAGGTCGTAGCGGATGTCCTGGATCTCCCGGAGCTTCTTTCCGACCGCTTCGCGCAAACCTCCCTGTTCGGACAACCGTTCCGTCTTTCCTTTTCCGACGGTCTTCCGGCCGTTCAGGAGGTCGTCCAAAACGCCGACGGCCTCCCCTTGGATCGATTCGAACACGTTCTTCGCGCGCTCCGCGCCCGTGTTGACGTCCTGCGAACCGTAGAGCGCCGAGCCGCGGCTCTCACGGTTGATGACTTCCCTGAACTTCTGTTTCAGCAGGGCCCTCTCGCTTTCCAAGAGCACACGGTCCGAGTCGGAAAGACCTCTCTGCAGCAGGCGGTT
>JAHFCY010000281.1 GCA_023249255.1 Candidatus Lindowiibacteriota bacterium
GTATTTTTATTCGACGAGCCGCTGTCGAATCTCGACGCGAAACTCCGCGTCCAGATGCGCGTGGAATTGTCGCGCCTGCACAACCGCCTGCAGTCGACGATGATCTACGTCACGCACGATCAGACCGAGGCGATGACGCTGGGGACGCGGATCACGGTCCTGAAGGACGGCGTGATCCAGCAGGTCGACACGCCGATCCGGCTGTATCAGGAGCCTGTCAACCAGTTCGTGGCGGGATTCATCGGCATGCCGCCGATGAATTTCGTGAAACTATCCGTGCTGCAGGAAAACGGTGTCGTGCGACTGCATGGCGGGTCGTTCGATCTGCCTCTTCCGGACGAGCTGGCATCGATGTTGATCTCCCGTAAACGCGTCGGCAAGGACGTGGTGATGGGGGTGCGGCCGGAGGACATGTACGACACGCTCTACATGCCGCAAAGGACGCTGAGCGCCGCCATTCGATGCAATGTCGACGTGGTCGAGCCGCTCGGTTCCGAAATTTATGTCCATCTTCGCGCGGGCCAGCACGTTCTCACGGCCAGCATGGGTCCCGAGACCAAGATCGAGCCGGCGCAGGAGATGAACATCGTGCTCGATTTTCGGAAAGTGAAATTTTTCGATCCGGAGACGGAGAAACGGATCGATGTCGATTAGAATCGGCGTGGCGTCGCTGATCCGGCTGGACGAGAAGGATCGGCGGGTCCAGCTCTGGCTGGCGCTGGGACTTCTCATCCTGTCGTCCGCGGCGGTTTTTGTGATGCCGCGAATTTCAGGATTGACCTGCGGCGAGATCGCAGTCTTTGGCGTGTTCGTGGTGACCGGCCTGTTTTTCACGCACCAGTTTGGCGCCCGGGGCGGGCCTCTGGCCATCGGGTTTCTGACGCTGAGTGTTCTGGTCGGCGTCATCGGCCTGCCTTGGCAGCAGGGGTTGGGGATGGTTGCGGGCTGCGTGATCGCGGCCGTGTTGGTGGGGGCGTATGCCAAGTGGATTCAGGATATCGAGACCGATAGAAATCTGCGGCAGACGACCGAGACGGAAAAGAAAATTGAAATGACGGCGGCGCAGACGGGTCTTGCCGATCTGCAGACGAAATTGAGCCGGCAGGAGACAAGCCTTAAAATCTGGTCGTCTCTCGTGGAGGTCGTGCACGGCTGTTCGGCGACGCTGAAATTCGATCAGTTGGCGTCGTTTATTCTCCGCACCGTCGAATCGCTTTTTCCGAACGACCGCGTGAGCTTGTGGATCTCGTCGTCGGCCACGCCCGAGACCCTGCCCGAACAGCTCCCGCCCGGGCGCAGGTTCCAGACGCGCGCCTATGAGGCAAGCGTGACGGACGGTCTTGACCGGCTGGCGTGGGAGCAACAGCAGAACGTCATGGTCCAGAGCCAGGACGGCGATTTCCGTTTTCAGGGCGCGGGGGAATACCGGTTTGCGGGCAAGTCGGCCCTGGTGTGCCCGCTCATGGAGGAAAATCAGGTCTACGGAAATTTGCGGGTCACGGCGCACGAGGCGGAACGGTTCAACCATGAAGACATGGTGATTTTGAGTCACGTGGCGGGCGTGGTGTCGATGTCGGCGAGCAACGTGCGGCTCTACGAGCGGACGGAGGAGCTGGCCTTGACCGACGGCCAGACGGGATTGTTCAAGCGGTTTTATTTCGAAAAACGTTTTTACGAGGAAAGCAAGCGTGCGCTTCGGAAAAACCACGCCATGGGCCTCATTTTATTTGACATCGATCATTTCAAAAAAATCAACGACACCTACGGCCATGCCATCGGCGATAGTGTCCTTCATGAGGTGGGCCGGATCATCCGGGAGGTGAATTGGGGCGGTGCGCTGCCGTGTCGATGGGGCGGCGAGGAGTTTCTACTGGCACTGCCCGACGCGACGGCGGATCAAGCCCGCCGCCGGACCGAGACGCTCATGGACCAGATCAAGGCGCAGACGTTCAAGGCGTCGGAGTCGAGTTCGGACCCGCGGACGTTCCACGTGACAGTGAGCGCCGGAGTGGCGGTATTTCCGGGCGACAGCGGCGATCCCGAACAATTGTTTCAGATCGCCGACCGCCGGATGTATCGCGCCAAAAATTCGGGCCGGGACCGGTTCGTCGACCATGACTGAGCGGTGCGCGGCGTGGCTGGTGATGGGAGTTTCGGCGCTGATCGCGGCCGTGAGTTTTGCATGTCCGGGATATTTTCAGATTCAGAATCTGCACGCCGCCATTCTGACGGTATTTCTCGTCACGTTCCTGATTGTCCGGCGCATCCTGCGGCCGTTTGGCATGCCGGCGCGGGTTCTGTCCGCCGGGCTGGTCGCTCTGCCGGCCGTCCGGGGCGGAATTTATCTGCATCATGTGTGGCTTGGCGCCTGCTGGTTTGTCATTCTCGAATTTTTGTGCGCCGCGTTGCAGCGGCGATGGATCCACGACGTGCGTTACCGGTTCGCCGTGCAGAAGCTCTCCGACTCGGCGTCCGCCGCGACTGGCCAGTTCCAGGAAATGAAGAGATGCGTGGAAAGCCTGCAGGAGGAGATCACGCTCTATCAGACCGTGTACGACCTGGCCACACGGCAGAGGGTTGGCATGACCCGGACGGACATTCTGGTCGCGTTGAGCGACAGCCTGAAGGAGCTGGCGCGCCGCCGGCAGTTTCATTTCCGCTCGATGTATCTGTTTTTGATGTCGGGCGAGGACATCGATCTTCGAAATCCTCGCCTGTCGGTGATGATGGCCGACGCCGCAGGTTCGATGAAGGAGCGGATCCAAAAAATGTTCCAATTCCAGTCTGCCGATGGGTCGGACAAGACAAGGCAGGCCGTCATTCAAGAGAACCAATGGGCCGGCGTGGCGATCCGATATCAGGGCCGGCTTCTGGGCGGCTTGTGCCTGGAACTCGATCGCATGCCGTCCGATCGGGGATTATCCTCCACCGATCTCAAACTTCTGACCATCACCGCGGACCTCATGGGGCTGGCCGTCCAGAACAGCGTACTGTACGAGCAGGTCAACCAGATGGCCATTACGGACCGGCTGACGGGATTGTACGTGCTCTGGTATTTCAAGGACCGGCTGAAGGAGGAGACGCACCGGTCTGTGAGAAGTCGTCGGCCGCTGTCGGTCCTGATGATGGACCTCGACCATTTCAAAAAAGTGAACGACACGCACGGGCATCTTGCGGGCGACGCCGTGTTGCGGGAAGTGACCGCGCGGATCAAGTCGACGATGCGGGAAGGGGATCTGGTGGCCCGGTACGGCGGCGAGGAAATAGCGGCGCTGCTGCCTGACACAGACGCGGAGGGCGCCGCGCGCGTGGCCGAGCGGATTCGCGTGCTGGTTGAGCGCCAGCCGGTCGACATCCAGAGCGTCCAGCTTGGCGTCAGCATCAGCATCGGCGTGAACGATCTGGAAAATACTGAAGTCGCCGACGATCCGTCGCTGACCGCGTCCCGGCTGTTGAAGGGCGCGGACGAGGCGCTGTATCAGTGCAAACACGCCGGGCGCAATTGCGTCCGGACACATCGAAGGGAACCGGCCGCGTCGGCGGGCGTCCCGCATCCGGGGAAGGAATAGAGACATGCAGAGAAAAACGCGTGACACCCTCATCTCGTACGTTTTCCTGGCGCCGTTTCTGGTCATATTCGGCGTATTTCTGTTTTATCCGATTTTCTATTCGCTGATTTTGAGTTTTCAGCGAAACACCATCTACTCCGATTTCTACAATGTCTTCGCCGACATGCAGTGGGTCGGGTTCGACAATTACCGGGTGCTTCTCAAGGACCCCGAGTTCTGGTGGTCTCTGCTCATGACGTTTTATTACGCGTGCCTGACGATCCCGTGCGGCATCTCGATGGCCTTGCTGTTGGCGCTGGTTCTCTCAAACCGCCTGCCGGGCCGGTCATTTTTTCGCAGCGCGTTT
>JAHFCY010000103.1 GCA_023249255.1 Candidatus Lindowiibacteriota bacterium
TGGCGCCGGCCACATCCACATCCGAAATCTCCGAATCGAGTAGATGAAAAACAGGGGGGGATTTGAGGATGGGACACGGGGTCAGGCGTTGAATTGTTGAATTGTTCAGGTCTATCAAAAAGGCTTAGGGGAATGAGAATCATGGATTTTGGCAGGTTCAACTGTGTCAAATCGCCAAAAATTTACTCAACAATTCAACGCCTGACCCCGGACCCCTGTCGAAAATTTTCTCGAAATTTTTATTTTTCACTTGACACGTAAGCGTTTTCATCATAGAGTCCACTGACATGATTAATCTCATTAAAAGGTGGGAGTGTTCCGCTCTTTTCAAATCGTAACGCTGAAATCATATGTAAAACGGTCATGGGTATAGGCCCGAAACGATGGTTCCCGCCGCCGCGGGGGATAGAGGGTTGCCGGGAACTGTAAGCGCTTACAACATCGAGCGAACAAAAAGGGGATGCCCCCAATGACTCGGACGAGCCGGGATTCGAAAAATTCAAAGACAGATTGCGGAAGTACGCCTGGGTTGATGCGGGTTTGGCTGTTTCTGGTTCTTGCCTTCCTTTTTTTTGGAGTTACCACTTCACTTGCCTCCGATTACCTGCACGTCATCGGCAACCGGGTTTACGACGAAAATAATACCGAGGTCCAACTGACCGGAGTGAACTGGTTTGGATTTGAAACCACCGACTTCGTCCTCAATGGCCTCTGGGCCCGGAACATGAACAGCATGTTCGATCAGATCGCAAGTTTGGGATTCAACGTGGTACGCGTGCCCCTCTCGAGCGAATTCATCAAAAAAGTCCGGACGGGACAGACCGTCATGCCCGGAAAGAGCAAAATCAACAAAACCCTCAACCCGGATCTGGTCAACAAAACATCCATCGCAATCCTCGACCAGGCCATCGCCTACTGCCGGACGATCGGACTGAAAGTCATTCTGGATATGCATCGGACGCCGGCGTCCGGCATGATCGACCTCTGGTATAATTCCACTTATACGGAAGAAGACTGGATGCAAAACTGGGAGTGGCTGGCGAACCGCTACAAAGGCAACGACGCCGTGATCGGCGCGGACTTGTTCAACGAACCGCATGGCGTGGCTCGTTGGGACGGAAGCAATTCGCCGACCGACTGGCATCGGGCATCGCAAACCTGCGGCAACCGTGTCCTGGCCGTCGAACCGAACTGGCTGATTTTTGTCGAGGGCGTCGAGACGCCGGACGCGGTCGATTACAGCTGGTGGGGCGGGAACCTCAAGGGCGTCAACAATTATCCCGTCAATCTCAACCGCCCGGAAAAACTTGTGTATTCGCCGCATGAATACGGCCCGGCCATCTACAATCAGTGGTGGTTCCACAACGGCGGCTTTGATTATCAGTCCTTGTATAACGATCACTGGAATCCCCAGTGGCTTTTCATCAATGACCGGGCTGACGTCCATCCGATCCTGATCGGCGAGTGGGGCGGCAAAGAATACGACCTTACATCGGCCAGCGGGCGCTGGTTCAATTACCTCGTCCAGCTCATCGTCAACAAACGGCTCAATCACACGTTCTGGTGCTGGAACCCGAACAGCGGTGACACGGGCGGAGTTCTCAATGCCGACTGGACGACGGTCGACTGGGGGAAATACAACGTCCTCAAAGCGACCCTCTTTGGCCATGGTTTAAGCCACACGGTGGGCCTTGGCGGCGGCGCGCCGTGGTCGGGGTTTGGTGATCCCGGCCCAAAAGTCATGGCGTCGACGGACGAGGGGAAGGGGTTCGAAGCGAAAAACGTTCTCGACGCTAATCTGTCCACCCGTTGGAGCTCGACCTTTTCCGACAACCAATGGATCTATATTGACTATCGATCTCCTCGCACATTCAATCAGGTGAAACTCACATGGGAAGCGGCATACGGCAGGGCGTATGACATCCAGATTTCAAATGACGGCGTGACATGGACAACAATCGTGTCGCAGACCAATGGCGACGGTGGAGTGGACCTCTACGACGTGGGGCTTCGCTCGGCTCGATTTGCGCGGATGTTCGGGATTCAGAGGGCGACCTCGTACGGATATTCATTGTATGAATTTCAAACCAGCACCATCTATCCGGTGATCACGGAGTCATCGGTCGAATCTCCCGACAAAAGCGGCGCTAAAGCTTTTGACGGCGACCTCGCGACTCGATGGGCGTCGCAGTGGTCCGATCCGCAATGGATTCAAATCGACTATGGGACTCCGACAAAATTCAATCAAGCGACGATCAACTGGGAAGCAGCCTATGCCAAATCCTACAAAATCCAGGTTTCGAATGACGCTGCCACTTGGACCGATGTCTTTTACACGAGCACGGGAGACGGCGGTCAGGATGTCATCACGCTACCCCTGACGACCTCGCGATACGTCCGTCTCTACGGTTTTGAGCGCGGCTCGGGATACGGATACTCGGTCTGGGAAATGAAAATCGAAAACACCACCAACTACGCCCTCGGCAAGCCTTCTTCGGCGTCGTCGGTTCAGGGCGCGGGCACCGAGTCGGACAAGGCGTTTGACGGTGACGGCGGGACGCGCTGGTCATCCACTTGGAACGATTCGCAGTGGATCCAAGTTGATCTCGGAGCGCCCCAGTCCATCAATCGCGTCATTTTAAACTGGGAGTATGCCTACGGTCAGATCTATCTCATCCAGACGTCAAACGATGGTACGGCGTGGTCGACTGCCGTGGCGGTCTCGAACGGTGACGGCGGAATTGACGACGTTTCGTTCCCGTCCGTGAGCGCCCGGTTCATCCGGATGTTCGGCCTCGTGCGAGGCACGCCGTACGGATTTTCGCTCTGGGAATTTCAGGTCCAGTGAAGTAAACAAAAAAGGGGGATTAGTCCATGGGGAACGAAAACGACTGGGTTTCGTGGTGGGAGGAGGAATTCTATTTTCTCGAATTACTCAGTTCTCTCAAGTTTCAGACGACGGCGGGGTGTGAGCCTCAACCGCAACAGATGGAATTCGTCGAAGCGATCTGACCGCGCCGTTCTGACTTTTATCGCGATTTTTCTTTCCGTTCTGACGTTTGCCATGTCCGGGCCGGCCGCCGCCGCCATGACCGCGACGGCTTCCACCGAGGACAACGCCGACCTTGCGGCCTCGCGAGCGGTCGACGGCGACATGGGCACGCGGTGGTCGAGCAAATTCCAGGACAACCAGTGGCTGGAGATCGACCTCGGCGCATCTCGCACGTTTGCCGGCCTCACGATCTACTGGGAGCCCGCCTACACCAAAGAATACGACATTCTTGTTTCGAACGACCGCGCCGATTGGAAAAAAGTCTATTCGACCCAGGTCGGCAGCGGCGGCACGGAGACGGTTCGATTTCCCAACCAGACCGCCCGGTACATCAAGATCGATTGCCGAAAGCGCGCTACCGACTGGGGCAACTCGATTTTTGAAGTCAAAGTGATTGAGGCGTCGGCATCGTCAGCGTCCGCACCGGGCGGCGCGCAGGCAGTCGATGATTTTGAATCGACTGATGGCTGGGGCGAAATCAAATCCCAGGGTGTCGATTATCACCTCTCGTCGGAACCCGGTCTCAAAGGGTCCGCGCTTGGAATGAATTTTGAATTTCCCGCTCCGATCGGCTATGTCGTCGCCGGCAAAGACATGCCGCTCAATCTCCCGGATGATTACAAATTCACGTTTTCCATCAAAGGCGACGCACCGGAAAACACGCTCGAATTCAAGTTGATTGACGCGGCCGGCAACACCTACTGGAAAAAATTCGAGGAGTTTGAATTCACAAAAGACTGGAAAGAGGTCGCAATCCGGAAAAAACAGATCGCTTTCGCTTGGGGCCCGTCCGGCGGCGGCGCGATCCGGGATGTTGCTCGGATCGAGTTCGCCGTCTCGTGTGGCAAGGGCGGCAAAGGGCAGGTGCTGATCGACGAACTTCAACTGGTCGATCTCTCCACGGACAAGACGCAATACTCCATGACCGCGACGGCGTCGTCCTCCGAGAAGGACGAGTTCAACGCGTCCCGCGCGGTCGACGGCGACATGGGCACTCGATGGTCGAGCAACTTCGAGGACAGCCAGTGGCTTGAATTGGATCTCGGGGAAGTCCGGGATTTCGTCGGCATGGTGATTCACTGGGAGAATGCATATCCAAAAGTTTACGGCGTTTTGATTTCAAATGACCGGACGGAATGGATCCAAGTCTATTCAACGCAGAATTTTGACGGCGGCACAGCCGACCTCTATTTCAAAAAACGATCTGCGCGGTACATCAAAATCGAGGCTGTCCAGCGCGCGACCGGATGGGGAAATTCGATCTGGGAAATCGAACTGAAAGGCCCGGAGGACGAAGTCCGGATGAAGGCGTCAACGTCTGTCCAGCCGGCGGAAAACGCGCTGGATGGCGACCGAGGCACCTTTTGGCACAGCGATCCGGCGGATGACCAGTGGATCATGTTCAACCTGAACCGCGATCGGGATATCGGATCGATCTCGATTTTCTGGGACGACGATTTTGCAAAATCATACGAAGTTCTATTTTCCCCGGATCTTAAAAATTGGACCCGTTATTATTCGACCAAACGGGGGAACGGCGACCGGGATCGGCTGGTGTTCAAGGATCTCGAAGCCCGCTACGTCAAAATCCGTTGCATGGAAAGCAGCGCCAAAAATGGCTATGGCATCCAGGAGATTGAAGTGAAGGGATCCGAATATTCCGGAGACAAGAATTCCTACTACGAGATTGCGGCGGAAGAGGCGCCGAAGGGGCATTATCCAAAATATTTTTTGAAGACCCAGACCTACTGGACGGTGGTCGGCGTGAGCGAGGACAAGGAGGAAGCGCTAATCAATGAAGAGGGGGCGTTTGAGGTCGGCCGGGAGCAATTTTCGGTCGAACCGTTCCTGTATTTGAATGAGAAACTCATCACGTGGGCTGATGTTTCCACGTCCCAGTCTCTCGAAAAGGAATATCTACCGATTCCCCAAGTCAGATGGGATCACACGGATGTGAAATTGGACGTCAAACTGTTCGCGCACGGCCCGGCCGACGCGTCTTCGATCTACGCGACGTACCGGATCACGAACGACTCGACTGACCGAAAACACGGGAAACTCTTTCTGGCCGTCCGGCCGTTTCAGGTCAACCCGCCGTGGCAGACGTTGAACCAGAAAGGCGGCGTGGCGAAAATTTCCAAAATCGACTATGACGGCGATGTCGTCACGGTGAACGGGCAGAAGAAGATCATTCCGCTGGTGCGGCCCTCTGCCGTCGGTGTCGCCAGGTTGGATGCCGGAGACGTGACGGAATGGCTGGATCATGGATCGGTCCCGCCGGACAAGTCCGCCGCCGATCCCGAAGGGTTGGCGTCCGGTGCGCTTGAGTTTCCATTCGATCTGGCCGCCGGAGAATCGGCGGACGTGGAGTTGGTGATTCCATTTCATGAAATCGGGCCGGGACTGGAAGCGAATGAAGAGCCGTCCGCCGCCGCGTCAATTATCCAGAGCCGTCTGAAGGAAACGACCAACTGGTGGGACCAGCGGTTGAGCCGGGTGGAATTCAAAGTTCAGGCGAAGGCCCAAAAATTCATCAACACCTTGAAATCGAACCTCGCCTACATTTTCATCAACCGGGACGGATACCGCTTCCAGCCGGGATCGCGATCGTACCTGCGGTCCTGGATCCGCGACGGCGCCATGACGTCGTCCGCGATGCTCCGCATCGGAAACATCAAGGAGGTGAAAGAGTATCTGACGTGGTACGCGCCGAATATTTTTCCGGACGGCCGCGTGCCATGCGTCGTGGATGATCGCGGCGCCGACGGCACGCCTGAAAACGACTCGAACGGCGAATTCATCTACGCGTTTTTGCAGTATTACTATTTTACGAAGGACCGCGCGTTTTTGGAGGAGCATTTTCCGCAGATCCAGAAGGCGGCGGATTTCATCATTCAGATGCGAAATTCCCGGAAGACCGACGAATTCAAAAACGGCCCGGACGAAAAGCGGATGCTTTACGGTCTCGTCCAGGAATCGATCAGCCACGAGGGATATTCCGCCAAGCCGATGCACTCGCACTGGGACAATTTTTTTGCGCTTAAAGGACTCAAGGACGCGGCGACGATTTGCGGGATTCTCGGCCGCGCCGATCTGGCCGAAAAATATCGGAACGAGGTCGAGGATTACCGAAAATGTCTCTATGATTCGATGAAACTTACCATGAAGATCAAAAATATCGATTTCATTCCCGGCTGTGCGGAGTTGGGAGACTTTGACGCGACGTCGACGTCGATCGGCATTTTTCCGTGCGAAGAACTCGGACATATCCCCCAGCCGGCGTTGAACAACACGTTCGACCGGTACGAGCAGGAATTGGAAAAACGCCTGAACCCGGCCAGCACTTGGGATGCTTACACGCCCTACGAAATCCGAAACGCCCGGACGTTCATGATCATGGGCCAAAAATCGCGGTCGATGGCGTTATTCGATTTCCTGTTTCACGACCAGAGACCGAACAACTGGAACCACTGGGCAGAGGTCGTCTGGCACAACCGGGACAACCCGAAATTCATCGGCGACATGCCGCACACGTGGATCGGCTCGGACTACATCAACACCGTCCGGAGCATGTTTGTCTACGAGCGCGAGGAGGATCAGTCTTTGATTCTGGCGCAGGGCATCCCGGAGGATTGGCTGGCCGTCGGCGAGTTGGTCGGCATCGAAAAAGCGCCGACGTACTGGGGCAGTCTGAATTATTCCATGCAAAAATTAGATGACGGCCTGCACGTCAAAGTCTGGGGAGACGCGAAAGTTCCCGGTAAGATCATTTTAAAATCCCCGATCGACGCGCCGATCCGGTCAGTCGAGATCAACGGATCAGATTCGAAGGACTTCAGCCCGGCTGAAATCTACTTCACGACCCTGCCGGTGGAGTTGAAAATCGTCTATTGAGTTTGATTAAACAACGGAAGGGCCGCGTCCGGGTTTGGGTCTCGGATCAGGAATTTTGATCGTTCGTTCCGGGCTGACCGTCCATCCGGGCAGTTCATCCATTAATGTTGCGATATCGGTCGTGGACGATTCGACCAGAATCATCCTGGGCGCCGCGACATCCAGAATTTTTGCCCGCCTGGCGGCGCGGATTTTCCGAACGTGTGCGGCCGGCGTCACGCCTTCACCCGTATACCGGAGTACAAATCGTTGCCGGGCTAACCGGACTATCTCAATATCCCCTGTCCTTCGAATCGCGGCTCAAATCCCAAAGACCGCGCGGCGCCGAAGAGCGCCTTGGCCATCGCACCCGAACGTTCGGCGTTACGCTTCATCCTCAGGATCAGGCCCAGCCCCGACAAAATTTTCGCGGCGTCGCCGGTTGCCGCCGGACAGGCCATCGACGTGCCGCTCATCGGGGCGTATCCGCCCGGCACGGTCGACAGGACCCCGACGCCCGGAGCGGTCAGATCGATCTCGGGTCCCACGTTTGAAAAAGCGGCGATGAAATTATTTTTGTCTGATCCGTAAGGCGCGGCGATGTCGCCCGTTTCTGTCGATCCCGACGGAAAAGTTCCCTTGCGGCCCATGGCCGAAACGGCGATGGCCGGCGATTCCGATGCCGGAAAACTGACCGGCGACCGGTATTCATTGCCGGCCGCGACAATCGGCAGAACGCCTTTCGATCTGGCTTCCTCGATCGCCGATCGGGTTGCCGCGTCCGGTTCTCCGCCTCCCAGGCTCATATTGATCAGATCGCATCCATCCGCCGCCGCCCGGTCGATTGCTTTCGCGATCGCGTAGTTCGTCGCTCCTTCCGCATTTTTTCCAAACACCCGGTAACTGCGGATCACCGCGCCCGGCGCAATTCCCCGAATCCCGCCCGGCGGCCTGCCGCGCGCCGCGATGATCCCCGCAACGTGCGTTCCGTGGCCTTCGCCGTTGTCGCCGAAGTCTTCGGGATTTTCACCTACGACACAGTTCTCGCCGCCCGAAACCTTGAGGTCCGGATGATCGAGCGCAATTCCGGTGTCGATCACGCCGACTTTGACGCCGCGTCCCGCGCCGTCCCCCGCCTGCCCGTAAAAATATCGGAGCGCGTCCGTGAATGACAGGTCCACCGGATCCAGATCAACGGCCATTTCAGATGAAACGGTGAGATTGCGCCGCAGCGCGCCCCAGAACCCTCGTGGAGGATAGACGTACAGCCGGTCGAGTTTTCGACCGGAGCCCAGCGCGAGCCGGACATCGCCTTTTGTGTTTGTCTTTCCCTGCGCGCCGACGTGTCCGGCAAAATCCGTGAATGCGACAACCGTTGCGCCGCCCACGGGCCGGCCATCCGATTTTGAAACAACCGTCAGGGTAATCCGGCGCGCGGTATCCGGGCGTTTGGCGATGGCAGGCCGCGTAGTCACCGCCGTTCGAAAATATCGGATGGGTTCGATTCGGATGCCGGGATGCCGGGCGCGCAGGGACACAGCCGCCGCGGCCGACATTTCAACGAGCGTCGCGCCCTCCGGGTGGATCGCGTCGAGAACCCGCATTCGAACGTCCGGCGCGTCCGGCAGGATGCAGAACCCCGACAACCGCTGAACTCCCCGCGTGCCGATGGTCTGAAACAGTCGGCAGACCGCGCGGCTTTCAACTCGCCGGTCAAGCCGCAGACCCAGCGCCGGAAGCAGAATGTAGGGTTGGAGGGTTCGGTTGGCAACCATTCTGGCGGGAATTAGACCTTGATCGTCGAGTCTCGTCAACGGGATTTTATAGAACAAAAGCTTGACATTGTCCCGAGTTTGGTGTAAGCGTTTACAAGACAAGATTGGCTCCTGATGCGCGCGGTAAATTGCTGGAACCGAGAATGGCATGACTGGGGCATGTGCATTTTTCCAGAAAAATCAAAATACTTTGCATATCCCGTCGGGCGGTTTGAAACAGGGGAGGCGTGGAAATTTGCATGGCGAAATGATTTGGCGCTGTGTTTTTGCGGTCGGACTTTTGACGACGTCGCAGGACGCATTTGCGAATCGTTGGGACTTGAGAAAGCTGGGTGTGGATGTTCTGGCATCGTCCCAGGAGACGGATCTCAAGGCTCTACACGCCATTGACGGCAATTCCGGTAGCCGCTGGTCGTCCGCTTTTTCCGATCCGCAGTGGATTCAAATTCGGTTTGCGAGGTCTGTGCCGATCGACCAGGTCGAAATCTGGTGGGAGGCCGCATACGCCTCGGAATACAGACTCGACGTGTCGGATGACGGCCAGACGTGGACCACCATCCAGCATGTGACGGACGGCAAGGGCGGATATGAAAAGTTCCAGTTCCAGAATGTGAATGCGACGTATTTGCGGGTGTACGGCGTCCACCGGGGGACGGAGTGGGGTTATTCCATTTTCGAGATTCTTCCGCGGGGTGAGATCGCCGATCCCGAGCCGGAATACGGCGGGTTGATCCCCAAACCCCCGCCTGCTCCCGTCATCACGATTTATGATCACCAGAAGGCTGAGCTGGATTCGATGTTCCAGAAATTGCTTGTCGAGGATCCTCCGACGTCGGCTGATCTGACCGACGACGAATTCTTGGACATGATTCAGCGCCGGGCGTTTGATTATTATTGGTACGAGGTTCATCCCGGGACGTTGTTCCCCGTGGACAGCTTGTCGTGGAAAACCGTGACGTCGACCGCGTCGATCGGGTTCGCGCTCGCGGCCTACGTCGTCGGATACGAGCGCCGATACAGGCCCCGCGAGGAAATTTACAAACGCGTCGAAACCCTGGTCGATCATGTCTGGGACGATCCCGATGATCCGAATGACTTATGCATTGAGCACATGTCGGGTCATCCCTACCATTGGACAAACATTGAGACTGGCCGATGGGAGGGCGCGGAGGGAATCGTCACGCATGATTCGATGAAATTATTTTGCGGGATGATTCTGATCAAAAATTATTTCAAAGGCACAAAGGCGGGAGACATCGCCGCGAAATACCTGGATGCGATTGATTGGAAGTGGCTTGAGCATGGAGTGAAAAACCGTCCGTATATCGGAAACTTTTTCACAAGAAACAGCGACCCGACCGGGCCTGGCGACGTCATCATGTACGACGGGCTGAAACTCGATTACCTCGTCCCGATGGGCGCCAAAAAAAATGTCGCCGCCTATTACTGGGACAACTGGGCGATGAGTTATCCATGGGACGATTACAAGGGGCATTTCTGGAGGATCGAACGGCCCGCGCTGTGGATTCATCAGTGGGACAACGTCTGGTTCGATTTTCGATGGATGCGGGACGCCTATGCCGACTACCATCAGAATTCCGTCGAGGCCACGCTGGCCAACCGGCAGTGGTGCATCGACAACAAGACGTACGACGAAACCCTATGGGGAATCAACCCCGGCTCGGGTCCCGGATCCGGCGGCGGCGAAATCTACGGAAATTTCGGGGCGCCTCCCGACGATCTGCCGTTTCAAAACGGGAAAGGCAACGACGGAACTCTGACGCCGACGTCGGCCATCCCGTCGATCATTTTTACGCCGCGAGAGTCCATTGCCGCCGCTCGTCGGTTCTACGATCAATACAAGGACAAATTGTGGGGACGATATGGATTTTATGACGCCTTCAACCCGGACAAGAACTGGTTCTCCAGAAACGTGATCGGCATCGATCAGGGGCCGATCATCGCCAATATCGAAAATTACCGCACGGGCCTCATCTGGAAATATTTTTCGATGGAGGACATGGTTTGGCGGGGACTGGACGCGGCCGGATTTGTCGGAGTCGTGGACAATTTCGATCCG
>JAHFCY010000282.1 GCA_023249255.1 Candidatus Lindowiibacteriota bacterium
AAGATATTTTGGAGTCATGCAGTGCATACCGGCGACGAGATCCTTGGGCTCGGCGATACCGGGGTTGATAAACGTCTCGGTGAAATATTGACGGGGACTGGCTGGAACATCGCCATCAAAGGGGATGTATCCGCCCTTGGTACAGAGAACGATTTCATCGCGAAGAAATCCCCCGGCGATCAGCCGTTGCAGACCGTCGCCGACAGATCGTTCGCTTCGTTGAAAGCGGTAATTCACCGCAGAATCGATGACGTTACAGCCGCGCTCGACTGCCGCTTTGACGGCCAGCGCGTAGGCTTCGTCCGTTCCCTTGTCAGGATTGCCGAGATACGTTCCCATGGCAACGGAGCCCATCGTGAGTCCAAGCGCGGGACGGAAATGATTTTTTGCCGCATTCGAAAATCGACCGGCGTAACGCCGGGTGCCATCGGACGTCGCGCAACCGTTCGTCCTGCCGGCCGCCTTCATGATTTGGATCCGGCCGAGCGAGTCCCGGTTGGCGGCGGCGCGGGAATCTGAAAAAAAAGCGGATGATCCGGCACGAGTTCCTTGAGTTGATCCAGCGCCCGTTTCGCCTTTTGCTCATCTCCGGTCAGACGGGAGAATTGCACAAAGGAAGCCAGATAGTCCGCGCGGAGCCGGCGCCGGTCGACGGGATGATGCTGTTTGCCGCACGGCGAAAGCGGTGTTGCTGAAAGCATGCCGACGAACGGAGGCGCCATCACGGTGTTCAGGCACGACGCATGCGTGTATTCGTCCTGGCGCATGAGGATTAATTTTCCGCCAACCTCTTTCGCAATAGCCAGCGCAATCAGGTCCCGCTTCTGCTCCACTGTCGCCGGGCCGCAAAGATCGGCCATGATCGGATCGTCGGATAAAAACGGAAGCGTGGATACAATGGAAATGCCGGGATAGACTCGTGTATAGGCTGGCGAGACCCCGCCGAGGACAAATCCTTCCGGCGGCATGCTCATGAGGGAATCAAAAAACAACAGGTCGTTGGTCAAAATCACGTCTGCGGGTTTGGTGTCTTCCGGAAAGGATCCCAGAATCGTGTACCACGAAAAGATCGACTGGCGATCCAGCAGAATCGGATTGCCATGCCGGTCGCGCGTCAGCGCGGAAGAAGCGCGAAGTTTTTCAAGCCGGTCATCGAGATGGTGGACGAGCGTTTCAAGGATGACGGATATTTCAAGGACATTCGGATCAAGGGAAACGCGGGGCAGGAGAGGCCGGATTTTTTCGCTTCGGAGAAGTTCCATAATTCGCGCGTAGGCGGTCCGAACTTCGTCCTCGGACAGGGAACGAGCCGGGTTGAGCCGCGCCGAAAATTTTGTCCGGCCGAACGGCGCCAACCAGCGATCGAAGACTTGCTGCAAGTCTGCCCGTTGAACGCCCGAAACCGTCACGCGACGGCCAAGGGCCGCGGTCAACATTTCGCTTGATCGATCAAGCGTTGCGTGAAGTTCCCCGTCTGTAAGCGCCGGGAGCCGCGGATCGACGAGATACAGAACCTTCAGCGCGACGTCTCCGGTCTCCGGAGCCGGGCCCGTAATTTTCTCTCTTCCACACCCGATCAACCCGGCGGCCATCACTGCCAAGACTGCGGCCATGCGGAAAAAATGCCTGTAAAAATCCACCATGGCCGGAGTCTAACAGGCCGCCGCGCCGCTTTAAAGCCGGCGGGTGCGCCCTTATTCTTCTACTTCTGCTGCGGAACTTCGACCAATATCAGCCGGCTGTAGGCGTCGCTGTAAACATCGACTGTCGTTTTTGCGCCGCTGGCCAGACCTTTGACAAATTTAGTGTGAGTCGCATCCGGAGCCCACGCCTTGCTCTTCTGGTCCTGCACCCACCGCGCATAAATCATGACCTGCCGATCCTTCAGCGCGGCCGGTTTTTTCGCCTTGTTCCACTTCGCATACTTGGCTATGGCGTCAGCCTTTTCGACTTTCAAAACCAATGTCGTACCCGTATCGTCGGACGAAACCACACGGCCCTGGATCGTTCCGGCGAATCCCCTGGCATCAGCCGGAATCGCAAAATCCTGTCCCTTCTCCGCCGCCGGAACACAAATAGCCACGGAGAAAATTAATATCGCAGCCAAGCCTGAAATGCACGCCAACTTTGAAAACGCTCTGTTCATCGACACCATGACCTGCCCTCCCTGAAATTTTATAGTGTGGATACTGCACACAGCATCCACCTGCACTCCTGCAATCGCCGAGCCGGAGGGGATTCCCGATTTTAAAAATCTCTAACGTCATTGAATTCGGCGGATTGTGAAGACAGGCGGGAGATGGTCATCCCTGGGATAGAGGCGGGTGTTAAGGGGAAATCCGTTAACTGTTAATGCGTGTCCGGCGGGGGTGTGAGTTGTTTTAAATCATCGATTCGGATGTTGAGATTTCGAATTTTCTTCCAGAGGGTGATCCGGCTGACCCCGAGGATTTTGGCCGCTCCGGTCTGATTCCAGTCCGTTCGTTTGAGCGCATCAATGACTCGCTTGCGTTCAATTTCCCGGTCGGCGGCGGTGGAGGCGTTTTTCCGCGGGGATGTTTTCAACGGCCGGGCGCGGACGTCGTTCGGAAGATCGTACAGGGTGATCCGATCCGAACGAATGGCGACGATCGCGCGCTCAAGGACGTTTTGCAATTCGCGGACATTTCCGGGCCACGGATAATTCATGAGGCGATGGAGCGCGTCCCGGGCGATGTCGCGCACCATTTTCCGGTGTGTCCGGGATAAATTAGAAAGAAAGTGTGTGACCAAAATCGGGATGTCCTCCCGCCGCTCGCGCAGGGGCGGCAGGATGATTTCGAATACGCGAATCCGGAAATAAAAATCTTCGCGAATCTTTTCGGCCGAAAGGAGAACCGAAAGATCGCGGTTGGTGGCGCAGATCAGCCGGACGTCAACGCCAGTCTCCCGGCTGTCGCCGACACGCCGGAGCTCCTTCTCCTGCAGAACCCGGAGCAGTTTGACCTGCAAGTCGGGGTTCATGTCGCCAATCTCGTCCAAAAACAATGTCCCTCCGTCGGCGGTCTTGAATACGCCCTCCTTGTCGCGGATGGCTCCAGTGAAAGCCCCCCTGACGTGGCCGAACAGTTCGCTTTCGAGAAGGGTTTCGGGAATGGCCGAACAGTTGATGGCGACAAACGGCTTGTCCTTGCGGGCACTCCGGGAATGAATCCCCCGCGCAACCAATTCCTTGCCCGTACCGGACTCACCGAGGACAAGCACGGTCACGTCGCTTTCGGCTGCCATGCGAACGCGCCGGAATACCTCCTGCATGACTTCGCTTTTGCCGATGAGTCCCTCGAATGATCCCCGACTTTTGACCTGCTCCTCGAGGTGAATCACACGTTCGTTGGCCTCGCGGTACGCGCGCGTCTGCCGGATGCGCTGTTCGGCGATGGCCAGCCGGATTTTCAGAAGTTTCGGATCGATGGGCTTGGACAGATAATCATTGGCGCCCGCCTCCAGAACGGCTTGAAGATCCTCCGGTTTGTCCCGCGACGTCACCACGACGACGGTTGTCCACTCGCCCTGCTGTGTTGCACGGACTCGCCGGCAAAATTCAAGGCCGTCCATGCCGGGCAAGTTCAAATCGAGAACGATCAGCGAATGCGCGTCCCGCCGGAACGCCTCCATGGCCGACTCCGCGTCCGGCATGGCCGTCACCTCATGACCGCGGCCGGCAAGAATGCTCTGGAGCAGGCGCGACATGGACGCCTCGTCCTCGACCAGCAGAGTTTTGAACGATTCCATGGCGGATTCGCCGGACATCTCTTGATTGACCGTGGCTGATTTCTCCAGCGTCATCCTTGCGGTCGAGCCGGAAACTTATGCGTCGACGACTTCGACGGTCTCAAGATAGCGGGAGAGTT
>JAHFCY010000104.1 GCA_023249255.1 Candidatus Lindowiibacteriota bacterium
CGTTCACGCTGATCGATTATTTTTCACACCCGCATCGCGGCGAATCATCTCCTCTGCCCCTTCCGGCTTCTTCCGACTTCTCCCGGCCTCTTCTCCAGACTCCTTCCAACTTCATCACCATCATCGACGAAAGCCACGTGACGATTCCGCAAATTCGCGCGATGTTAGCCGGTGACCGGTCGCGCAAAAAAAATCTGGTCGATTTCGGATTTCGCCTGCCGTGCGCTTACGACAACCGTCCCTTGAGTTTTGAGGAATTTTTGAAAACGGTCGGCCAGGTGATTTTTTCATCGGCCACGCCGTCCGATTTCGAGTTGTCGGTGTCGGAGCAGAGGGTGGAGCAGATCGTCCGTCCGACGGGACTGCTTGATCCCGAAATCGACGTCCGGCCGGTGGAGGGCCAGGTGGATGATCTGATCCGGGAAATTCGAGCGCGGTCGGCGGCCGGCGAGCGTGTATTGGTGACGACGTTGACCAAAAAAATGGCGGAGGAACTGACGGAATTTTTGTGCCAGGAAAAGATGCGCGTGAAATATCTCCATTCGGACGTCGAGACGCTCGACCGGATCAAAATTCTGCGCGATCTACGGCTGGGAAGATTTGACGTCCTCGTCGGGATCAACCTGCTCCGGGAGGGCCTGGATTTGCCGGAAGTATCGCTCGTGGCGATCCTCGACGCGGATCAGGAAGGATTTTTACGCTCAAAAGTTTCGCTGATCCAGACGATGGGCCGCGCCGCGCGCCATGTCCGGGGTCGCGTGATTCTCTACGCGTCGAAAACGACGGCCGCAATGTCCGACGCGATCACGGAGACGACCCGCCGCCGGCAGAAACAGGATGAATACAACCGCGCACACGGCATCACCCCGCGCACCGTCAAGAGCTCCATCAAGGAGGAACTGGTCGAGCAGGATCAGATCATCGAGATCGCCGAACAGGTCAAGGACAAGAAGGAACTGCTCCGGAAACTGGAGCGGGAGATGTTCGCCGCCGCCGACGCGCTCGAATTCGAAAAGGCGGCCGCTCTGCGGGATGTAATCTCGGAACTCGAAGGGAAAAAATAAGCGCGCCCATTCCCATATGCGCCCAAGAGGAGTCGAACCTCTGACCTCTGCCTTCGCAGGGCAGCGCTCTATCCAGCTGAGCTATGGGCGCAGACACGCGCACAACGCGCGTCGCCATCGGTTGGGTAGACTACACAATCGCGTTTGAAATTGAAAGAGGCCTTCTGGATTTTGCGGGGTCGGTGGGCTATACTGCGGCTGAAGCCATGAGCAGTCGGGAAAAACTTCTGGAAGAATTGACGGAGTCACTGAAACGGGGTCAGGGTGTCGCGGTGGTGACCGTGACGGCGGCCTATTTTTCGACGCCGCAGGTCCCCGGCGCCAAAATGTTGGTCTATCCGGACGGCCGGATGAGCGGCACGGTCGGCGGCGGTGCGGTCGAGGCATTTGTCCGCAAAGAGGCGATGGAGGCGATGCGCGAGGGCAAACCGCGCACTGTCCAACACCGTCTCGTCATGTCCGAAACCGGCATGTACTGCGGCGGGACAATGACTTTTTTCATTGACGTCTACCCTCCGAAAGCCACGCTCTATGTTTTCGGCGCCGGGCATGTCGGCAAAGCCTGCGCGCATCTCGCGGAATTTCTGAACATGCTGACGGTCGTCGTCGATGACCGGCCCGACTATGCCGATTCCAAAATCTATCCGGCCGCCATCGTAGTCTGCGAGGCCTACGATTTCGTCTTTGACAAACTTGCGATCACGGACCGGGATTTTGTCGTGATCGTCACGCGCTGTCACGCCCACGATGAAATCTGTCTCGAAAAAGCCATGAAGACGCCCGCCGCCTACATCGGCGTCATCGGCAGCCGGACCAAAATCAAAACGCTGTTCGGCCATCTCAACAAACATGGCGTGCGGCCCCAGTCCGACCCGCGCGTGTACGCGCCCATCGGGCTGGATCTCGGAGACGAAACGGTCGAAAATATCGCGCTGTCCATCCACGCCGAGATCGCCCGGATCAAGTCCGCCCGGTCGGGCAACCACATGCGCGCGCGCCTGGCTGACCGGGAAAAAAAGGCGGGATAAGCCGGAACAGAATGCCGCAGGTTTCATCGCCGCCCACATTCCAATGGATTGGGCGCAATCCTCCCCGGAAAGAATCAATCGACAAAGTCACCGGCCGCGCGCTGTACATCGACGATCTGAAATTCGAGGGTGTTTTATACGGCAAGACCATCCGATCCGCCGTCCCGCGCGGCATTCTTAAAAACATTTCGTTTTTGCCCGGCGTGCCGTGGGGTGAATTCACGATTGTGACGGCGAAAGACATTCCCGGAAAAAACATCGTCAGCCTTATCGAGTTGGACCAGCCGTTTCTCGTCGAACGCGAGATCAAGCACGCCGCGGAACCCATCGCGCTGATCGCGCATCCCGACAAGGGACTGGTCGAAAAGGCGATGAATTTTGTGAAGATCGACGTCGATGAACTTCCGGCAATTTTGACGATTGATGAAAGTCTGTCCGGGAAAAACATTCAGTGGGGCACGGACAACATTTTCAAAACATTTCATATTCGGCGCGGCGATCCGGATTCGATCTGGTCGAAGGCGGATGTTGTCGTCGAAGGCGAATACTGGACGGGCGCCCAGGAACAACTGTACATCGAGCCGCAGGGTGTTGTGGCGGTGGCGTCCCGGGAAAAAGGCGTGACCGTCTGGGGATCGATGCAGTGTCCGTTTTACGTCCAGAAAGGACTCAAGCCGCTCTTTGATCTGCCAGAGGACAAAGTCCGGGTGATCTATACCGTCACCGGCGGCGGGTTTGGCGGCAAGGAGGAATACCCGACGCTTCCCGCGGCCCACGCGGCGCTTCTGTCGTGGAAAGCCGGCGGTCAGCCGGTCAAAATCATTTATGACCGGATCGAGGACATGTGGGCCACGACGAAGCGGCATCCGTGCCGGACGCGAATCAAGTCGGCGTTCAGCCGGGACGGAAAACTTGCCGCGCTCAAAATCGATGCGACGATGGATGGTGGCGCGTACGCCACTTTGTCGGCGGTGGTTCTGTCGCGCGGCACGCTCCATTCGTTTGGCCCATACAAATGCGAGCATGCTGTCATCGACACGCGCGCGGTGTTCACCAATTCTCCGCCCTACGGCGCATTCCGGGGATTCGGAGCGCCCCAGACGATCTTTGCGATTGAACAGCACATGGACCGCGCGGCTCGAACGCTCGGCATCGAACCGGATGAACTTCGGCTGAAAAACATTCTGCGCAAGGGCGATGCGATGCCGACTGGACAGATCATGAAAGAAGATCCCGGCGTCGACGGCGTTCTGAAGAAGGCGCTGGACGAATCGAATTATCTCGAAAAACGCCGGGCCTACCGGGAACACAACCACGCCGATTCGCGCGTCAAAAAAGGAGTCGGATTCGCGCTGTTTTTTCACGGCGCGGGATTCACCGGCAGCGGTGAAGTCTTTCTCGACTCGAAAGCCGGCGTGGAACTGACGGCCGAGGGAGGCGTGCGAATTCTTTCGGCGAACACCGAAATTGGGCAGGGATCATTCACGACGCACAGCCAGATCGTCGCGGAGGAGCTGGGGATTTCCTACGAGATGGTTGAAGTGGCGACGCCGGACACTGCGGTCGTGCCCAACAGCGGTCCTACCGTTGCGTCCCGGACATGCATGGTCGTGGGGGAAATTCTCCGCAAGGCCGCGGCCGATCTTCGCGAAGTCCTGGTGAAATCGGGGCATCTTCCTGGCGGGAGACACACGCCGGAGGAATTTCGGCGCGCCGCTCTGCGATATCGGGAAACCCAAGGTGAACTCAAAGTGTTTTCCAAATACCAGCCGCCCTCGGGGATTCACTGGGACGACAAGACATACACGGGCGAAGCCTACGGCGCGTACGCGTGGGCGTGTTACGTGAGCGACGTCGAAATAGACATGACGACCTGTCAGGTCGAGGTTTTGGATTTTGTCGCGGTTCAGGAAGTGGGCCGGGTGATCCATCCAGTGATTGCGAAAGGCCAGATCGAAGGAGGCGTCGCGCAGGCGATCGGCTGGGCGCTCTATGAGAACGTCGTTCTCCATCAGGGTGTCATGCAAAATATTCAACTGACCAATTACATTTTGCCGACGACGGCCGACACGCCGCCCATCCGCGTATTTTTTCACGAGCATCCGTATCCGAACGGGCCGTATGGCGCGAAGGGGCTTGGCGAACTGCCGATGGACGGCCCCGCTCCGGCGATTGCGGCGGCCGTCGCGTTTGCGATCGACCGAAACATCGCGTCCATACCGATTTTGCCCGAGACGATTTTTGAGGCGACGAATGGATAAGGCGCCGGTGTCATTTCGGATCAACGGCAAGACATGGAGCGGATCGGTCCATCCGCTGAAGCGTTTGCTGGACACCATCCGCGAGGACGTGGGACTGACCGGTACCAAGGAAGGATGCGGCGAAGGCGAGTGCGGCGCATGCACGGTTCTTCTGGATGGCTCGCCGGTCATGAGTTGTCTGGTGCCGACCTGTCAGGCCGAGGGAAAAGAAGTCACGACCATTGAGGGACTCGTGCGAGACGGAGAACTTCATCCGATGCAGGACTGTTTTATTCAGGAGGGCGGCGCGCAGTGCGGCATCTGCACGCCCGGGATGATCATGGCCGCCGTCGCCTACGCGAACGATCCGGATAGCGCCGAAGACATGCGCGAGGCGCTGGCGGGCAATCTCTGCCGGTGCACGGGTTACACGCGAATTTACGAGGCGGTCCGTTGTGCGATGGAAAAAATGGGAGACAGTGGAAGAAGTGGGAAGAAGGATGAAGGAAGTCGGAAGAAGAAGGCCGGGGCGACATGAGAACATATCTTCCAGAGTTCGACGTCGTCAGTCCCCGGACGCTGGACGAGGCGTTGCGGGTCTTGAGTCAAAATCCGCCGCCGACCCCGCTGGCGGGCGGAACAGACTTGATGGTCTTGATGAACGCTGGCCAGCTCAAACCCGGCGCGTACCTCAATCTTCATTCCATCTCCGATCTGCACCGTCCGATCGAAGAAGCCGGCAAGGAGATTGTCTTCAGCGCACTCACGACGTACTCGGAGGCACGCCGCCATCCGCTGGTCCGTCGGTGCCTCCCGATGCTGGGAATTGCCGCCCGCGAGATCGGCGCTCTGCAGATTCAGTCGCGCGGCACGTGGGCGGGCAACATCGTGAACGCATCGCCCGCCGCCGACGGCGTTCCCGCGCTCATGGCGTACGACACGCGAGTTGAGTTGGCGTCGCATTCGGGAACACGCACGGTGAACCTGTGCGACTTTTATCTCGGTTACAAAAAGACCGTTCGGCGGCCCGATGAACTGATCACGGCCATCCGCATTTCGATTCCGGCCGACCGCCGGATCGAATACTATCGAAAAGTCGGCACGCGAAAATTTCAGGCGATTTCGAAAGTATTGCTGGCGGGCGTGATCGTTTTGGAAGGCCGACGCGTGGAAAAAATACGGCTGGTGTTTGCCAGCGTCATGCCATTCACCTACCGTGCCCGGCAGACCGAATCCATTCTCCAGGGTCGGGACATTGATTCAGGATTGATCGCGGAGGCGTTGGATGTGCTCAAACAGGAGCTCAACCCGATCGACGACATTCGCTCGACGGCCCGATATCGACTGGGCGTTGCCGCCCGGCTTTTCGAAGAATTTTTACAAAAGGCGCGGATGAAATAACCCGCTAAAGGCGGCAGGGTCTAACTCTGGCTTTCCTCCAAGTCGATAATGATGTCCACCCGGCGGTTCACTTCGTCTCCTCCCTCGAGCTGTTCATACGTCAGCGGCTCATACTCGGCGCGGCCGGTAACGGTGATGCGTGTTGGATCGACGTGGTGCACGTCCATGAGGTAATGCCCGACATTGAGACTTCTCGCGGAGCTGAGTTCCCAGTTGGACGGAAAGATAGATGAGCTTGCCGGCACCGCGTCCGTATTGCCCTGGATTAAAAATTTGTTCGGAATGAGATTCAAAAAGGCGCCGACACGATCGAGGATCTCTTTCGCGGTCGGCCGAAGATCGGCCGAGTTCGCGTCAAACAGAATTTTGCCTGATATCCGGATGATCAGCATTTTTTTCTTGGTCTCGACGTTGATGCCTTTGGTTCCGAGGATGTCGAGATTTGACCGGACTTTGAGGCTGACGTCCTGCGACGGCCGGCTGTAGGGCAGAAGCCCCTTGCCGCCGCCCATTCCCTGCGACACGCTGAGTTTGCTGGCCGGCGGGAAGACACCGAACTGTTTTGAAAACGCCATCACGAGCGCCTTCATTTTTTCCTTTTCCGGCGTCGAGATCAGCGCGATGACGATGAAAAACGTGAGAAGCAGGGTGATCAGATCAGCGTAGGTCAGCAGCCAGCGAAGTCCGCCGGCCGCGTCATGCCCGCCCCCGCCCCCGTGTCCTTTTTTGGCCATATCTGACGGATTATCCTTCCGCCGAATTTATCCGGCTAACCTTCTTTGTCGACCTTCTTTTCGATTTTCTTGGCTTCATCCGGCGGCAGGTAGGCCAGGAGACGAATTTTCACGATCGCCGGATTTTCGCCGTGTTCGATGGCGAGAATCCCGTCGATGGTCATGCGGCGATACAGCATCTCCGCCTCGTGCTTGGCCTTCAGTTTTCCGCCAATGGGCAAAAATACGACGTTCGCCGAAAAAATGCCGAAGAACGTGGCGAGGAAGGCGAGGGCAATGCCGCCTGCCAACTCGCCGATATCGACGGCGGCCCCTGTGGCGGACGCCTCACCGGCTTTGTGCAACACGTGAATGACGCCCATGACGGTGCCGATAATTCCCATGGTCGGCGCGTAGCCGCCGGCCGTAGTCCACACACCCATGTATTCTGCGTGACGAGTTTCGATGATCTCCAGCTGGGTCTCCATGATGCTCTTGGTGACTTCCGGCGCGGTTCCGTCAACAACCAGTTGAAGGCCGTTTTTCAGAAAGGGATCGGCGAGTTGCTCGATGTCCTCCTCAAGAGAAATGACGCCTTCCCGGCGGGCTTTCTCGGCAAGGCTGACGATGACTTCAATCAGTTCCGTCGGTTCGAACTTGATCATGGTGAAGGCGATTTTTGTCATCACAACGACTTTTTTGAGTTGTTCAGGCGTGTGGTTTAACATGGTGGCGCCGATGGTGCCGCCGAAAATGATGGCGATGGCGGAAGGCGCGACAAAAAGGCCGATGGACAGACCTTCGATTGCCATCAGAATGCCCAGTCCGGCCAGCGCGATGATCAACCCGGCGATGCTTGAAATATCCACTCACAACCTCCACATGAGAATATTTGATATTATTCATTATCATCGGCAGTTTGAAATGAGAACATGAATCTGCCTGTCCGCCGGTCACATTGACAGCCGCAGCCGGAAATTATAGGGTTCGCCGCCTCTTGAAAGGAGGGATGGATTATCGACAACACATCAGAACAGCCCGCAGAACTGCCGAATCCGGCCCAACCGGAAGCCGACAATCCGCTTGACGCCAAGGCCGAAGCCGAAATTGTCAAAGACATCGGGGAGGATATCGTCGACGTTCTGGCAATGGATCGTCCGCCGGACAATCCCGCGCTCAAGGAAAAGGTCCAGCGACTGGTCGAGAAACGCCAGACCCACCTCTATCACGACCTGATCTACAGCCTGTGTCAGCTCGATCTGCCTGAGGTCGAGGCGCAGAAGCGCTGGGATGAGATTCTCAAGCACAAGTACTGGATCAGCGAGAAGCTTGGCCGCAACGTCGGCATCCGCGTCGCAGCCCTCGATTATTTTTACAACGTGACGCAGGAAGTGAAATACGTCACGATGATGGATGTCTATCAGTTTCAGCAGGCCAAACAGAACGCGGTTACCGACTGGCTGACCGGCGTCTACCTCAAGAATTATTTTTACACCCTGCTCGAAAAGGAAATCGCCCGGGCCGCACGCCTCGGCGAAAAGTTCAGTGTGCTGTTCCTCGACATCGACTATTTCAAAATCTACAACGACACCCACGGACATCTGCCGGGCGATGCGGTCCTCAAAGAATTTGCCGACGCGGTGTCGGGCCTGATCCGGGATTATGACATCCTGGGGCGATACGGCGGCGAGGAGTTTGTGATCCTGTTTCCGTCGACCGAGAGGGAACAAGCGGCGAAGGTGGCGGACGAGATCCGGCAGACGATCGAGGACTATCCGTTTCCGGGTGAAATGATCATGCCCGCCAAAACGCTGACGATTTCAGGCGGCATTGCGGAGTATCCTGTTGACGGCGCCGACGCCCAGACGCTTCTGGCTTCGGCCGACAAGGCGCTCTATCATTCCAAACAGACGGGCCGGAACAGAATCACGGCGTCGTTATAGTTTTTTCAGCGCGTTTTTCCAGAAAATTTCAGGAGAAAAGGATTTCAATTCCTGATCGGTGAAATATTCCTTCAATTTCGGGTCTCTCCGGATCGTCTCCAGGAAATCAAACTTTTGATCCGCGCATTGAAGCGCGACGCGCTGGACCTCGTCGTAGGCCCGGTTGCGCGACCAGCCTTTCCGGATGAGCCGGTTCAGGAGGTAGCCGCTCCAGTAGACTCCGTTCGCTTTTGAGAGGTTGGCGCGAATGTTGTCCGACCGGACAGTCAGTCCTTCGACCACGCGGGTCATGAGCAGAAGCATGTAATACGCCAGCGACGTCTGGTCGGGCAACGTGATGCGTTCGGTGCTGCTGTTGGTGAGGTCGCGTTCGTGCCAGAGGGGGATCGTTTCCATCTGCGCCAGAGACAAACTCCGGACGATGCGGGCCAGTCCGCAGACGCGTTCGCAGAGCATCGGATTTTTCTTGTGCGGCATGGCGGATGATCCCCGCTGGCCGCGCGCAAAGCCTTCCTGAATTTCCTGAACTTCCGACCGGTGAAGATGCCGGATTTCCTGAGCGAGATGTTCGAGTCCGGTGGCAAGCAGCGCGAGCGCGGAGCTGATTTGTGCAAAAATGTCGCGGGGTAGAATCTGTGTCGCGTCGCCGGCCGCTTTCAGGCCCAGCTGTCTCAAAATCCGGGATTCATCTGCGGGCGAGTAGTAGATGTTCATGCCGACCGCGCCAGACAGTTTGCCGACGCGCGCAAGCTCCCGGGTGTCGCGCAGGTGGTCCAGGCGCCGCGCCAGTTCCGAATAGAACACGTGGAATTTGAATCCGAGGGACATCGGTTCGGCAAAGACGCCATGCGTGCGACCCATGATGAGTTTCTTTGCGTAGCGTCGCGTGAGGGGCTTGATCGCGCGAAGGAGGAGGTCGCCCTGCCCGAGGATGGCGTCGAGAGACTCCTGAAGCGCCATGCTGAGCGCCGTGTCGACGACGTCGGATGACGTCAGGCCAAAATGGATCCACCGGCCGGCCGGACCGACGCGCTCCTCGACGTTGGTCACGAACGCGATGACGTCGTGCTGGAGTTTTGATTCGAGTTGCGCGATCCGCCGGACCGAAAATCCTGCGCGGCGGTGGATGGAACGCCAGTCGCGTTCCGACACGATGTTTTTCCGGCGCAGAAAATCGATCACAACCAACTCCACGCGAAGCCAGCGGTTGAATTTTTCCTCGTCGCTCCAGATTCGTTTTAGAGGCTCTTTCCAGTATCTTTCGATCAAGTCGGTACCGTCCTTTCGCGCGCGGGGCATTCCGCGCGGAAACGTTTGAATTTTTCTCCGTCGATTCGAACGCGTCGATCGCCGTCGATCATGAGGCAATCCGCCGCAAAGAGATTCACCGATTCGACAACGAGTTCATGTTCGCATGCGAGGATGCGCGCCGACAAGGTTTCCTCCGTGTCGTCCGGCAGAACCGGGACGGCTTTTTGTAAAATAATCGGGCCGGTGTCGATGCCGGCGTCCACAAAATGCGTCGTGCATCCCGTGACTCGCGCTCCGTATTTGAGCGCCTGGCGCTGGGCATGGACGCCCGGAAATGACGGCAGAAGCGCCGGATGGATGTTGAGGATTCGATGACAATAGGCGTCGATGAATCCGCCCGTCAGAACTTTCATGAATCCGGCGAGCACGATGAAGTCGGCCGATTGGCGGTGGAGGAGTTCAAGGCATCGCTGTTCGGCGCTCTCGCGGTCGCTCCACAGAACGATCTCGGTTGGAATGCCATGCCTCTGCGCGACGGCGAGTCCGGGCGCGTCGGATTTATTACTGATGACCAGAACGGGGTCGGCGAAGAGGCCGCCGCGCGCCCGTGCCAGAAGCATAGCCTCGAGGTTTGATCCCCGGCCGGAAATCAGGACGGCGAATCGTTTCATGGAATGACCCTCAGCCGGTCGCCGCTTCGTCGCCGCTCGACCCAGCCGATCGCAACGGCGTCCGGAAACCGTCGCCGAATGGCGGTGACATCGGCCTCTTCGCACGTCGCGACCATGCCGAATCCGCAATTGAAAATTTTCATCATCCCACGCCAGGGTGTGTGCGTTTCGCGTGAAAACCATTTGAACAATTCAGCCGACGGTACGTCGAAAGCTGACTGTTTGACGACCAGCCCGCAATTTTTCGGAATCGAGCGCGGTAGATTTTCATCGTAGCCGCCGCCGGTGACGTGGCTCAGGGTTGTGACCCGGATTTTGCGCCGATGCACGGCGCCGATCACGTCGACGTAGAGCCGCGTCGGTTCAAGCAGCCAGCGCTTGAGGGGCAGGCACGCGCCGTTCAGCGTCAAGGGCCGG
>JAHFCY010000283.1 GCA_023249255.1 Candidatus Lindowiibacteriota bacterium
CCGATGCCGCGTCACGAGCCTATTACGCCGTTTTTCACTCCGTCCAAGCCATGCTTCAAAGCGAAGGCCTTAACGCTGAAACCCATAGCGGCTTTTCAGCCTCCATTTCGTTAAGCCAGGCAAGTGGCCGCGCAAATTTTCGAAATACCTTCAGAACTTGAAAGACGACCGCGAGGAAGGCGACTACGGCGTTTATCCCACACTCGTGTTCCGTCCCACCTACTTGGACCCCTTTTTAGGGGTGTAAATCCCATCTACTTGGACCCCCTTTCGAGGGTGTAAATCCCACCTATCCGGACCCCCCTGGGGACTTAATCCCAGGTATCGGGACCCCTCCCTGCGTTGGGGCGTTGGCTTGATGTAATGAGCCGGCGACCTGATTTAGGATGTCTCCTATTTCCCAAGAAACAGGAGGCATCGATGAGCGAACAAACCAGGAGGCGGATGATGGATCGGAAGATTGTGGAAATGCTTCGAAGCGGCGCCGGCGTCAAGGCGATCGCGCGGCAGCTGCATGTGGCCAAGTGGCGGGTGCGCGCGTTGCGCGAGCAGGCGAGGGCCACTGGGTATTTGCAAGAGGGCGGCCGACCTGGGCCGGTGAATTTGCCGGCTTATCCGGAGGCGCTTTTTCCGGAGGTGGCGGATGGGCGGACGGCGCGGTTGTCGGCGTCGCACCAGTTGCTGGAGCCGCATCGTGAATGGATTCGCGAGCATCTGGAGGCCGGCTGGCATTCGGTGACGGTCTTCGAGGAACGGCCGGAGGAACTGAAAGACGTAAGCCGTTCGAGCTTCTATCGGTTTCTGGAGCGGCACAAGTTCAACCGGTTGGGGGAGGCCTACCGGGTGGTACCCGAGATCCGGCATGCGCCGGGCGAGGCGCTGATTCTGGATTGGGGCAAGCTGCGGGACGCGCCGGATCCGCTCACCGGGCGAATGCGGGCGGTTTGGATGTTCATGGGGGTGTTGGGATTTTCGCGGTTCATGATGGTGCGCCTGGTCCGGACCATGGATACCCTCACGACCTTGCGCGCGCTGGAAGGGATGTTTCGCCGGATCGGCGGGGCGCCGTTGAAGGTGACGATTGACAACCCCAAGTGCATGGCGCTGGAGGCGTCCAAGTATGAGCCGCTCTTGAATCCGGCCGCGGAGCGTTTTGCGGCGCACTATGGGACGCTCATCGAATGTCTGCCGCCGTACGATCCGCAAAAGAAAGGAAAAATCGAACGCCAGGTTCCGTACGGGCGCCGGCTCTACGAGGCGCACGGGGACGTCTGGCTGGGGCTTGAGGAATCGCAAGCGTACATGGAGCGCAAGCTCTTGATCGCCAACGACCGCCGGCATGGCACGACGTTACGGCGTCCGAAGGAGGTCTTTGAACAGGAAGAGGCCAAGACGCTTAAACCCTTGCCGATCCTGGCTTACGAGGTCGAGCAGTTCCATGAAGGACCGGTGCGCCAGGATGGGCATGTGCGTTTTGCGAACAAATACTATTCGGTGGATGAAAAATACAAAGGGGAATCGGTGGTGGTCTTAGGCGATTTCAAGCAGGTGACGATCTACCACAAGGGCAAGCTCTTGGAAGTGCATCCGCGGATTACCGATCCGAATCAGTCGAAGTCGACCAAGCCGGAACACTTGAAGCCGTGGGAGCAAGCGATGCAGGACGATTCCCTGTACCGCAAACGGGCGCGGGCGTTGGGACCCTTTGTGGACGAGATGATTTTGAGGCTCCTGAGCCGGGGGCAAGGATTCATCGACACGCGCAAGATCTGGGGGATCTTGAGCTTGGACAAAGAGTACGCGGCGCTTCAGATTGACGCGGCTTGCCGGCGGGCGTTGGAACTGGACCAGATTGGCTACCGCGCGGTGAAAGGGCTTCTGGAATTGGCGATCGCGGAAAGCCTGGTGCGATTGCCGAAGGCATCGGGGGATGGCGCCAAGCCGGCGAGCGCCGCGCTCCAGAGCGCGCCTAAGCACGTGCGCCCTTTGTCGGTGTATCAAGAACAACTGCGACTGTTCACGGAAAGGGGTTTGACGGGTTCACCCCAAGAAGGCCCTGCGTAAGACGCCGACGCCACGACGACGTGGGCGTCCGCCAAAGAGTCCGTGGCGGAGGAACACGGGAGGTGTTCTGGCCTGGCCGGCCGAGAGATCGCCTCCTTAATGTCCAATGCGTGCGGTCGCCACGGCGACCAGGTTGGAAAAAGGGCTTGGATTGCAGATTTCAAAAAAACTCAAAAGAAGGAGGAATCGACGATGAACATCGAAGCGGTCCGGAAGCAACTGAACGTTCTAAAATTGTCCACGGCCGCCCAGGAAATGGAGGAGGTCTTGAGGCGTCACCAAGAGGCGGCCTCCCTGGAGTGGGTGTCGGACCTGTTGGAACGGGAGATCGATGCGCGAGCAGAGCGGGCCCTGCAGAGAAGGATCGAACGGGCGGACTTTCCCGAGGTGAAGACCCTGGAGGCGTTCGACTGGAAATTCAATGCGACTATCGACCGGGAGAAGATCGAGAAGCTGGCCGCCTTGGAGTTTGTCCGGGACAATCGCATCGGGTTATTTCTGGGAGAAGCGGGACTGGGCAAAACGCACCTGGCCTTGGCGATCGGGATTTTGGCGGCCAAAGAGAACTACCGCATCTTTTGCGCCAACACCAAAAAGCTGATCCAGCTCATCGATCTGGCCAAGCAACGCAATGAGCTCGATGGACTCTTCAAACGGATGTTGTCTTCCAAGCTCTGGATCATCGACGACTGGGGCGTGGTGTCGATGAAACGTGAAATCGCGGAGGAGGTCTTTGACCTTTTCGACCGGCGTCAGTACAGCTCGGCGATGCTGTTGACTTCCAACCGGGATGTCCAAGAGTGGGGCGGGATGTTCCCGGATTCGGTCCTGGCCAATGCTACAATCGATCGAATCTTTGACCGTGCCGAGATCGTGGTCTTTAAAGGCGAGAGCTATCGCTTGAAAGGAAGGATTGTGTTGCCGTCCCTGAGCGTCGCGGACGTCCTGCCGCGCCGCCGGATGCAAGACCTCTACAATCCGATCCGAACGGAAGAACAGACCACCGGAAATGGTGAGGGCCTTCAAAACGCCCAAACGGTAAAAGCGGCTCGCGTTTCAGAAGAGCTGCGCTCTTAAAGAGGAAATCTTGAGGAATCCTTCGGCAGGCTCCGGACAAGAGCCTTGTGGACATGCCGCTCATGTGGATTTTGATGGACAGGCTTCGCCTGTCCACAAACTCCACAATCGCTTGGATAACGCTTCGCGTTATCCACATGCCCACAAGGCCGGCGACTACTTTTTTCAGGTCCGCTTCAAAGGCAAACGGCAGGGCATGGCGCCTTGGCGCCAAAGCCTGAACAGCCAACAGGAGTCAACAACAATGAGGTGAAATTACGCAATCGCAGGGAGGGGGTCCGGATAGGTGGGACGATAGGGGGTCCGGATACCTGGGACGTGACAGTCCGGATGCTTCGATAGTTTCTGGCATAACAACCTCCTGGGGTTGGAATGTGGTTGATGAATTGTCTACGACCCGCTCTATTGTAGACCTATGGAACGGTCAAAGCAAATGGAATAACGCGCTTACGCGCTGGCGAGAAGGGCCGTGACCCTTCCAACATGCCATTTCTTCCTGGCCATCGACCCTGTCCCTATCGCAGAATTCAATAGGGAGTGCCCTGCAGCTTATGGACGAATGCCTTTTTTCGATCTTTTACTCTTGTTGTTCCTCGCCCCCATCTTCACCGGGCTCATCGGATCTTGCGGCGTCACACGGCTATTCATCAAAGTTCAAAACAGGATTCTTTCCGACGGGCCTTGGCGCTGACCCTGCTGGCTCTTTGGATGGGCTACGGCTCGTTGATGTGGCTGGTC
>JAHFCY010000105.1 GCA_023249255.1 Candidatus Lindowiibacteriota bacterium
GCGCGCCAACCCGTTGCTTCTTAAGGATGACAGTAAAGGAATTGTCTCTGAGAAAATTGTCTTTGCGGCGCTCCGAACCTATTTCAAAGATAACGCTGGCCCCCTGGTACCCCTTCGCAGTCACCTGCACTTGGGCATTTCCCTCCGGAACTTTGGCGAAGTAGGCGACGCCATTCTCATCGGTTGTCAGGCTGCCGCCAGAAGCAATCGTTACCTGCGCCCCGGATAAAGAGTTGGATGTCGCATCATCCACGACCTTCACTTGGACCTTGAAAAACTCATTTTTGGACTTGAGCGTTATGATAAGCGCGTTATCCCTTTCCGGTTTTATTTCCAAGGACATGCTGCAATCCTCGTATCCCTTCGCCCACACCTCAACTTTGCAATGACCCGCCGGAAGATCGGTGAAGTGGGCCCGTCCCACTTTGTCGGATATATCGGTCCAACCGGTTGGCAAGACTGCAATGGTTATCTGCGCATCCGGTATCGGAAGGCGATCCTTATCCATGACCGTTACCGTGAGCGTGCCACGCCCCCTCTCAGGTACCTCGGTATTTTTTGCGGCCGACGGAAGAGGCCCTTCAACAATACAGCGCATAGGGTCAGGGAAGAACCCGGCGAAAACTGCGCATATAATCAGCAATCTTATGAAATGTTTATTCATAAACGGCATCTCCTGATATTTTTCATTTTTTTGGCGGGTTCAATTTTTTAAATCCGCGTTGAACGGCAGGCACATGCGAGTTTTCCAAACCCCATTCCTGATTTTGGCCGCCCTGGTAATTCCACAGCTGTATTTTGCATCCGTCGGCTTTTTGATTATTTTCATCGGCGTCAAGACATTTTCCGCTCGCCGCACTCTTTATTGAATATACGCCATTCGTCAACATGGTCCGGGTATTCCGCGGCGGGCCGGCATTTATGGTAAACGTTCCCCTGCCGATTTCACGGTCATCAACTATTGCAATCACATTGTAAGTTCCGAGTTCCCAATTGCCGGGGTCTTTCCATCCCCAGCCGTCGGCTGTCAGCCATGCGGTCTGCCACTCAGACTTGATTTTTAAATCAGAATCGACTTTCCCGATCCGGGGGCCGGGGACTCTATAAAAGTTAAACGTAATTGTGCAATGCTGGTCTCTTACATTATATAGATTGTTTGTGACATTTAGTTGTGCACGAATATACCTGGCTGTGCTTTTCTGAAACTGGTTGTCAAAATGTTTATCTTTATCTTCGGGACAGTCCGATCCGCCTTCAAAGAATTTTACGGAATGAACAGTAAATCCCAACTCTCTTTCCCTGTTCAACTTTGTTGTTCCGTACAGTTGTGTATTTTCGGCAAGTGAAAACAGACAAAGGCAAATCAATGCTCCAGAGAGGCATAAAATACTGCGGTCTGTCTTGTTGATATGACCTAAAGAATTCTTATTCCGCATGCCCGTATCGAATCAAGCGCGGTTGGAAATCGCAAGGCGTTGTTTTGAAGAAATATGTAGCCCTAATGTCCGCAGGTTGGAACTCCGCGATCAAGTGGCTAAAACAGGCAATCGATGTAGAATCAATGGTGTCACTTGCAGAATCGGCGCAGGTGGTCAGGCCGCAGCCTGTTTCAGCAACACCTCGGCAACCATCTTCGGATGCCGGGCCGCTACACTGAGGAGCGCGCGGGCCGGGCCGGAGGGATGCCGGCGCCCCTGCTCCCAGTCTTAAATGGTATTGACAGACAAACCCAGCATCAACGCGAACTCGGACTGGGATTTTCGGAATTTTTGCTCCCGAATTCGTCTGGCATCGATCTTCGCATAAGTGAAGACACGGCTCGGCTTCGCTGCTCCCCTCATGATGCGCTTCGCCTCTCTGACACTCCCGACCAAATCAGCGAAATCTTTCTTGTTCATCTTGCTACGCCTCCAGTTCTCGCCGAATAATCTTTATTTCGGCCTTCGTCAGGTCGGCCTTCTTTGATTTCGGATAGGCCGCCAGCATGTAAATGTTGGAAAGGTTGTCATTCGTTGAGGCGAGCGAAGCGGGATATGCCAAAAAAACATGACGACTAAAAAATAGCCCTAATGATTTGCAGTTCGAACCCCTGTTGCGGTGGTTCGTCGGGTTGGAAACCTTTCGACGTATCTTTCCCGCACGCAAACAACTCAAAAATTGACAATACATCAAATTTGATGTATTCTGACGGTTGTGTATAAAATCATTTATTATCTAACGGGTCGTGGTGAGGAACCTGTCTATGAGTTTATAGAGAGTCTGGACAAGAAATCCAAAGCCAAAGTTATGGCATTTATTCAGTTGCTTGAAGAACATGGATCAGAGCTTAGACGACCGTATGCAGATCACGTGCGCGGCAAAATACGTGAGTTACGAATCCAGATGGCGTCCAATTCGTATCGAATTTTGCATTTTTTCCAAGTAGGGGAGCAAATTGTTCTTGTCCATGCCTTCGTAAAAAAGACGCAGGAATTGCGGGAGCAAGATATAGAATTGGCAGAACACAGGATGGCAGATTGGATATCACGATATCCGAAAGGAGACTGACAGAAAATGAGGGCCCTAAAGATCAGGACATTTCAAGATCACCTTCGAAAGGAATTAAAAGACCCGGAATTTCGGAAGCACTTTGAAGAGGAACGGCGGGCGTTGTCGTTAGCGATGAGAATTGTCGCTTTGCGGCAAAAACACGGCTGGACTCAAAAGGACTTTGCGAAGGCGATGGGAACCAGCCAGCAAGTCGTCTCCCGAATCGAAAGTGGGGACTATGAAGGTTTCACATTAAAAACGTTGGAGCGAATCGCACAAGCAACGGGCACCAGGTTAAATATCGATTTTCTGCCGGCGGCGTGAGATTCATTCGTGCCATTCGGATGGAGAGCGATTTCGAACCGTCGTAACTTCCTGTGTCTTCCAATACTTAACCGGCAATGGTATCAGGCAAAATGTTTGATGGAAAGGTCGTCATTCGTTGAGGCGAGCGAAGCGGGATATGCCAAAAAAACACGACGACTAAAAAATAGCGCCAATGTCCGCAGGTTGGAACCCCGCGATCAAATGGCTTGAGATGGTGACGGCATTAGGGTCAATGCTTAAAGCCGCGTGATCTTCCTGTCAGGCCGCAGCCTGTTTCAGCAATACCTCGGCAACCATTTTCGGATGCCGGGACGCCACACTGAGAAGCGCGCGGGCCGGGCCGGAGGGATGCCGACGCCCCTGCTCCCAGTCTTGAATGGTATTGACCGAAAGGCCCAGCATCAACGCGAACTCGGACTGAGATTTTCTGAATTTTTGTTCCCGAATGCGTCTGACGTCGATCTTCGCATAAGTGAAGACACGGCTCGGCTTCGCTGCGCCCCTCATGATGCGCTTCGCTTCTCTGACACTCCCAATCATCTCATCGAAATCTTTCTTGTTCATCTTGCTACGCCTCCAGTTCTCGCCGAATAATCTTGATTTCGGCCTTTGTCAAGTCGACCTTCTTGGACTTTGGATAAGCCGCCAGCATGTAAAACGCTTCATCGGAACCCTTCCAATAGTAGATGACCCGTGCACCGCCGCGGCGGCCCTTGCCCCCGGCACCCCATCGTAGTTTTCGCATCCCACCGCTGCCTGAAATAACCCTTCCGATCCGCGGATCGGTGATGAGGTATTCCTGTAAATTCATATATTCGTCGTCCGACAGAAGTGCGCAAATCTGCCGCGTAAACAGGGTGGTCTCTACGAATCTCACATTCAGAGTATACGGCAGTGCCGTATAGATGTCAAGCAGTTCGTTTAGGTGCGCCACAGGCAGGACATGCCAATAAAAAAACTACGACGACTAAAAAATAGCGCCAACGGGATTTGAACCCGTGTTACCGCCTTGAGAGGGCGGTGTCCTAGGCCCCTAGACGATGGCGCCGTTCGTGTCTCTTATAATATGCCCAAGGTTCAACGTTCAATGTGCAGAGTTCAAAACAGGAAATCAATGAATACGGGATCGGAAATCTTCGAACGTGCGTTGCAGGCCATCCTTCAGCGGGACGCGGGGTTCCCAGCCGAGAAGGGTCCGGGCTTTGGCGATGTCCGGACAACGGACTTTTGGATCATCGGTCGGCAGAGGTTTATACGCGACCGGCATTTTTTTCCCGACGATCTCCTCCAACACGCGGATGAAATCGAGAATCGTTCGCTCCTCCGGATTGCCGATGTTCATCGGATCGGAATGATCGGATTTCATGAGGCGGACGATGCCTTCCACAAGATCATCAACGTAGCAGAATGAGCGCGTCTGTTTCCCATCGCCGTAGATGGTGAGCAGCTCGCCCCGGATGTGCTGAACAAGCATGTTTGGAATAAGCCGGCCGTCGGAGAGTTTCATGCGGGGGCCGTAGGTGTTGAAAATTCTCACAATGCGGGTGTCGAGATTATGTTCGCGGTGATACGCCATCGTGATCGCCTCGGCAAATCGCTTGGCCTCGTCATAGACGCCGCGCGGACCGATCGGATTCACGTTGCCCCAGTACGACTCCTTCTGCGGCGACACCAGCGGATCGCCGTAGACTTCTGATGTCGAGGCCAGAAGAAACTTTGCCCGATGCGCTTTCGCCAAGCCCAGCATGTTGTGGGTTCCCAGCGCGCCCACTTTGAGCGTCGGGATCGGCAGGCGCGCATAATCGACGGGACTGGCCGGGGAGGCAAAATGGAGAATGCTGTCGATCGGGCCATCCAGCAGAACCTGTTTGGAGACATCCAATTCGAGAAACTGGAATTTTGACGATTTCAGAAACGGCGCGACGTTATTCCGGTCGCCCGTCAGCAGGTTGTCGATGCAGATGACTTCATGTCCCTCGTTCAAAAATCGCTCGCAGAGATGCGACCCGAGAAATCCTGCGCCGCCGCTGACAACAATCCTCATGGCCTTCAGACCGGCCGGCGTCCGACCGAAACGTATTGGAATCCGAGTTGTTTCATCGTGCCGGTTGAAAAAAGGTTGCGGCCATCGAAGATCACCGGTTTTTTGAGGAGTCTCTTGAGGCGCCGAAGATCCAGTTCCTTGAACTCGTTCCACTCGGTGAGAATCACCGCCGCGTCGGCGCCGGTGACCGCCGCATACGGATCATGCACGTAGTCGACAGCCGCCGGAAGACAGGACCTTGCGGCGGTCATCGCGACGGGATCGAAGGCCGCGACAGACGCGCCGCGTTTCATCAGACCGCGGATGATGTCGATCGACGGCGCTTCCCGCATGTCGTCCGTGTTCGGCTTGAACGCCAGCCCCAGGATCGCAAAGCGCCGGCCGCGCAGCAGGCCACCATAAAACCGGACGATCTTGTCGAGAAACCGGACCCGCTGCGCTTTGTTCGTCGCCACAACGGCTTCGAGAATGTTCGACCTCACGCGGCCCCGGCCCGCGATGTAGACCAGCGCCTCGGTGTCTTTTGGAAAACACGACCCGCCGTAGCCGATGCCGGCGGATAAAAACTGCGGACCGATCCGTTTGTCCATGCCGACACCCGACGCGACGTCGAGAATGTCCGCGTCGACACCCTCGCAGACGTTCGCGATTTCATTGATGAACGAAATTTTTGCCGCCAACAGGGCGTTGGAGGCGTATTTAACCATTTCGGAACTGCGCGGATTGGTCGCGAGAATCGGCACGCCGAGAGGTTTGTAGAGGGAAACAATCTTTTCGCGCGTTTTGGCGTCGGTGGTTCCAATCACCACGCGATCCGGCTCCATGAAATCCCGGACGGCGCTGCCCTCGCGCAAAAATTCCGGATTTGAAGCGGCCGTGACGGTCGCCTTCACTTTTCTCTTCGCCAGACGGTTCCGGATCATCGTCTCTACTTCTTCGGTCGTCCCGACCGGCACGGTGCTTTTCATGACCACGCGCCGGACTGTCCGCGGCCGGATTGTGTCGCCCAGCTGGCGCGCCACCTGCCATACGTACTTGAGGTCGGCCTGCCCGGTTCGTTTGTCCTGCGGCGTACCGACCGCGATGAAGAGAACGTCGCTCCGGTCCACGGCATCCTGAAGATTTGGGGTGAAGGTGATGCGTTTGCGGCGGATGTTGCTGGTCAGAAGCTCCGAAAGACCGGGTTCGTAGATGGGCGATTCGCCGCGGCGAAGGATGTCGATTTTCCGGGTGTCAGAGTCGACGGCGATCACGGTGTTGCCGAGGTCCGCAAAACAGACCCCGGTCACCAGCCCCACATATCCTGTTCCAATGACGGCAATATTCATCGGCGTGTGTCCAATCCTCCTGAGATGGAATCGCGGTATTTCAAAAATCTCTCCAGCGCCCGAACTGATCGAGCGCGGTGAGACAGCGTATTTTTTTTCCGAGGCCGCAAGCTCGGCCATGGTCCGGGTCCGGCCGGCCGGAATAAAAATCGGATCGTACCCGAATCCGCACGTCCCGCGCGACTTCGTGGAAATTTCGCCGGCCACTTCAGCCTGCGCCGTGAAATGCACCCGGTATGGATCGGCCAGCGCCAGGACGATCACAAACCGCGCGCCGCGGCGGGCGCTGTCTTGAATCATTTCAAGAATTCGCGCGCATTTTTCCTCGTCCGGCGCTCCGTTCAAAAATCTTGCCGACTGAACGCCCGGGGCGCCGCTCAACGCGTCGATCTCAATGCCGGAATCGTCCGCCAGGCACATCTGTCCGGTCGAGCGGGCACAGGCCACCGCTTTTTTCGTCGCGTTTTCCAAATACGTCTCGCCGTCTTCCTCCACATGGATTGCCTCCGGCATCGGAGCGATCTCGATCTGCTGAGACGCAAGAAGCGCCTGAAATTCCGACATCTTCCCGCGGTTTCGCGTCGCCAGAATCAATTTCATGCCGCGGGTTTGACCGGGACCGCTGGAAATTGAATCGGCAGGGCCGCGCGCTGGAGGTCAAAAACCGTGCCGGCAGCGCGGCGGGACATCTCCAGAAGCGACATCAGATCATCGTCGCCAAACGTGCATCCTTCGCCCGCCGCCTGAATTTCAATCAGCCGGCCGTCCGATGAACAAATCACGTTCATGTCAACAGACGCCGCTGAATCTTCGTCGTAGGTCAGATCAATCAGCGGCCGGCCGTGAACGATACCGCACGACACAGCCGCGACATAGGATCGGACCGGGAGGCGTTTGAAGTCGCCTTTGACGACGCCGCGCGTGCAAGCCTGCGCGAGCGCGAGATACGCGCCGATGATCGACGCCGTGCGCGTGCCGCCGTCGGCCTGAAGAACGTCGCAGTCGATGTAAATCGTCCGCGGACCAATGGCCTTCAAATCAGTTACAGCCCGAAGCGCCCGGCCGATCATGCGTTCGATTTCAAACGTCCGGCCCTTGCGATGTCCCGTGACCGCCTCCCGCATCGCGCGTTTTCGAATGTTCGCGCGCGGAAGCATGCTGTATTCAGCCGTAACCCACCCTTGACTCGATCCTTTGAGGTGCGGCGGTTGGGTTGGCTCAACAGACGCAGTGCAAACGACGCGCGTGCGACCCTGCTCAATCAGCACAGACCCCTCACCGGCATCCTGATATCCCACATGAAGCTGAATCGGTCGTAATTGATCGTCCGCCCGGCCGTCAGGCCTGGACGTCAATCCGGAATTCGTCATGGAATCCTCCAGTTCAAATCCGCCGCCTGTTCCTCGACGCGAAATCGCTCATTAAACACAGCCGGGGTCGCCGCTGTCAATGTCGTCGCCGGGGCGGGGCCGATCGTCGTCCGCCGGAGAAAATCCGAGCAGACGGAGAGACACGACAAATTCATCCGGCAGGGGAGCGCAGAGATTCATCGCCGCCGACGTGATCGGATGGGAAAATTTGATCCGATATGCGTGCAGGAGCATCCGGCTGATTCCAGGGACATTGCGGACGCCGTACATCGGATCGCCGATGATCGGAAACCCGGCGTGCTTGAGATGGACGCGGATCTGGTGCGTGCGGCCGGTTTTGGGCATCGCGCGAATGTAACTGGCAGTGCGGACCGCGGAAATCCCTTCGATGACAGTGACCGCATCCCGTCCGCCGCGGCGGATGCCGAATGTTTTTCGGTCGGTGGGATTTCGCGCGATGGCGCCGATGATCGTGATCGGCCGGCGGGGCACGCACCCCTGGACAACCACGCGGTATTCTTTTTCGATCGTGCGGGCGGAAAACTGCCGCATCAGATTTTCGGCAACCGATATTTCCTTGGCGAGCAGAATGATCCCGCTCGTGTCCTTGTCCAATCGGTGAACGAGTCCCGCGCGCGACGGGTCGGCTGCGTTGGCGAGCCTGATATTTTTTGCGCGAAGCCACTCGACGAGCGTGTCATGTACATGGCCGGCGCCGGGATGGACCGGCAGGCCGGACGGCTTGTTCACGGCCAGCATCCACTCATCCTCGAACACAATCTGAACCGCGGCCTCGTCAAACGGCAGCGGTGACGACGGCGGCCGAATCGCCGGCGCTTCCAAAATTTCCACCGGCGTCGGTTTGCCGAGCCGGCGCGCCGGATGGTGATGGGTCACGCCGCCGATGCGGATGCGGCCCGAAACGATCAGGCGTTTCGCCTGTTCGCGGGACAATCGGAGCGCCTCGCAAAGTTCCTTGTCCAGCCTGTCCCGGCCGGGAATCGTCACGACTTTTTCAGCTGGATTACCCATGGGTCACGCCGGATCCTGCGAGCGGGCGGAAAAGAGAACAAGAAGGCCGACTCCGACGGAAATGCAGATGTCGGCGACGTTAAACGCGGGCCAGCGATACGGTCCGAGACCAAAATCGAGAAAATCGATGACACCGGTCCAGGCCATGCGGTCGACCAGATTGCCGGCGGCGCCGCCGATCACGAGACTGAGGCTGAAGAGGATTCCGCGCGACACGGAATTCTCTTTGCCCCACCGGCGCGCCAGATAAATCAGAAACGCGATGGCCAGGACGGAAAACACCGAAATCAAGCCCGAATAACCCTGCATGAGGCCGAATGCCATGCCGCTGTTTTGATTGTAGGTCAGATAGAAAAAATCCCCGATCACGGACCGTGTTTCTCCCGGCAAAAATCGGCTCCGGATCAGCCATTTGGTCGATTGATCCAGAAGCAGAACTACGGCAACGACGCCGGCCATCAGCGGGGACAAGGTCGGAAAAACGTTACGGGGTCACGCCGGCGACGCTTTGGACGGCGCCCGCGCACCGCGCGCAGACGTGGCCGTTCAATGCGGCGCTCCGGGCTGGAACATATTTCCAGCATCGGTCGCATTTTTCGCCGGACGCACGCGCCACGGCAATCTCACGGACGCCCGGCGCGCCCAATTCAAGGCGGCAGGCCGATACGATGAAACAGGCGGCCAGATTCGATTCCTGCTCTCGAAGAAGCTCGTATTCCTCGCCGCTTGTCCGGACCGTCACCGCCGCCTCCAGAGAACTTCCAATCGACCCTTCCTGCCTGATCTTTTCGATCGAGGCGTTGACATCCTTGCGCGTCCGGACGATCTGATCGAAGACCTGATGAAGGCGGGCGTCTTTTTGAAAAGACCACGGCTTGAGGACGTCGCACGCCGCTTTGTCGCCCGGCCGGCCCCACGATTCGAGCGCCTCCTCGGCGGTGAACGGCAAAATCGGCGATATCAATCCGAGAATCTGTTCGGCCACCACGGCCAGAGCCGTCTGGGACGAACGGCGCGAGGAAGCGGACGACGCGTCGCAGTACAGCCGGTCTTTCAGCACATCCAGATAAAATCCTGAAAGATCCTCCGCGCAAAAGTCTTTGATCCGACGGACGACCGTCGAAAAATCGTAGACGTCGTAGGCCGCGACGGCATCCCGGACGAGGTCCGACAGTCTGCCGAGGATGAACCGGTCGAGCGGATCCGAAACATCTGATGGGTTGATTGTTGACGAGTCGAATCCATGGAGGTTGCCGAGCAGAAACCGGATGGTATTCCGGATTCGCCGATATGCGTCAACCGTTTCCGCGACGATCGCGGGTCCGATCCGGACGTCATTCGTGTAATCGCAGGCGGCAGCCCACAGCCTCAACACGTCCGCGCCGTGCTGGCCGACGATCTCCTGCGGCGTCACGACGTTGCCGATCGACTTGGACATCTTCCGCCCCTCGCCGTCCATCACGAATCCGTGTGTCAGGACCTGCCGGTAAGGCGATGCCGATTTGAGCGCGACGCCCAAAATCATCGAGACCTGAAACCATCCCCGATGCTGGTCCGATCCTTCCAGATACAGGTCGGCCGGCCACGTGCGACAGCGACGCTCCAGCGCGGCTGCATGCGACATGCCCGAATCGAACCACACGTCCAGAATGTCTTCTTCGCGGACAGGCTTTTGCGCGCCGCAGGACGGACAGGACCAGCCCTTCGGCAAAAATGATTCCGCCGGCTCCGAAAACCAGACGTCGGCGTTCTCAGTCCGGACGCGCCGGGACACGCCGCGAACGATTTCAGCGTCGAGGTGCGCGTGACCGCACGAGCCGCAATGGATCGCCGGGATCGGCACGCCCCACGCGCGTTGGCGGGAGACGCACCAGTCCGGACGCGACTCGATCATGCCCCGGATTCGCCTCTCACCGGCCGGCGGAAACCATTTGACCTTGCCGATTGCATCAAGCGTTCTTTCGCGAAGGCCGTTGTGGTCGACGGCGATGAACCACTGGGGCGTGGCCCGAAAAATCACGGGTTTCTTGCACCGCCAGCAGTGCGGATAGGAAT
>JAHFCY010000106.1 GCA_023249255.1 Candidatus Lindowiibacteriota bacterium
GATCCGAACGGCGGGATGGACGGCCTCCTCAACCGGCTGCTCCTTTCCTATTTTACATACGGCGCGTTCGCCGGCGAGATCGTCGTCAATAATACCCGGACGGACATATCGGCGCTGGCACCCATTCCGGTTCGGACCATTCGGTTCGGATACAGAGTCTCCAAGGAAATGCGGGGCATTCCCGCCAATGCGCCGCTCCAGGCATTTCAAGTAGTGCCGGGCCAACGCGAGCCGATCGAACTCAACCCGGAGACGTTTATCTATTACGCGCTCGACCCCGACGAGGACAACCCGTATGGCCGGTCGCTCATCAATGCGCTTCCCGAATACGTCCACTGGCAGAGGCAGGTGATTCCCGCGATGGCCCGGGCTCAACTCAATGCGGCGTGGCCGCGGATGCATTTCGTCTACCGGCCGGATCCGCAGAAACGCGGGGAGACCGATGACGAATACAAACAGCGGATCGACGGGAATTTTAGTCAGCTTGTGGACCTCGTCGAAAATCTGGACATCGACACCAACCTGGTGACTTACAGCAACGTCGACATGCAATACAAACAGGCGGCGAACCCGACGGAGCGGTTTTATGAAAAACTTCGGGCGCTGGAGGAACAAATCATCACGGGGATGCACCTCGTGCCGATGCTCGTCGGCAGAAGCTACGGGCCGAGCGGGACCTGGGCCGAGGCTCAGGCGCGGCTCATGGAACGGGCGGCGATCTCGGCACAGCTTGGGATCAAACGGATGATCGAACGGGTGTACGACCTCGCGCTGAAATTATGGGGATTTCCGGAGTACCGGACGGAAGTCAATTTCCACCGGACGAATCTGCAGGAGTCGTTGAAAGAGGCGCAGGCGGAGAAGATGACGCTGGACACCGGAGTCCAAATGCGGGACACGGGGTTGATCAATCAGGATCAGCTCGCGGCGCGGATGGGGCTGGGGGCGGCCGACCAAGTGCGGCCGAATCGTTCAAAAAAACAGAAATAAATCAGGCGGCCTGCTTAAAAACGACGTCGACCGGGCAATCCAGCGCGGCCAGGAGGCGGATCATCTGGTCGATGGTTTTGTGGGTGAAGGTCTGATCGAGGAGACGGTAGAGCTGGACGGGGGACGTATGGAGCCGGCGGGAGACTTCGCGTTTGCTGATCCCTCGCTCCTCTAAAAGTTTTTTGGCTTTCAAGGACAGTTTATACAGGAGCATTTCGCGAAGATAGTCGGAATCCTTGTTGTAGTCGAACACCTGATCCAGGAGGATCGTATCCTCTTTACCGGACGCCAGCATGTAGGTGAATCCTTCGCCACCGACCTCTGTGTCTGCATGGACATCGGCAATACCATCCTCCGCCGACGGTTTCACCCGGAGCCGGGAATAGGGATACTCAAGCCGCCGGGAGGCGGCAGTAACTATCTCGAAACATTTTTTTCTATTGTTCGCGAAAACTTTCTTGATTTTCATAATAGCCCTTCCTTTCTGAGAGTCTCGATCATTTTCCTCAACTTTTTTGTGATCTTGCCCTTGATCGCCACGTTTTCGTCCAGGTCCCACTTCAAAACGAGTTTCCCATCCCTATAAACGTGGACGTGGTGGCCATGGTCGCCCACCCAACTCAAGAAAATGTAATTCCCCCTCCGTATCTTGCCCACACGGGAAGCGTACCAAATATGTAACTATTTGTCGAATTGTCCGAAAAAATAATTCTTGACATCCCGCCAAATGTCACGCATTGCACCGCGCATGAAGACGGACACGGGCGTGGATTTCCGGTTTCATACGGGGCAGGTCGAAATTTTCACCAAGCAGGATGAGCTGGGGAATGAGATGCGGTTCCTGCGCGGGGTGGCGTCGGACGACAAGATCGACCGGCACGGGGAGCGGTTCAGCAAGAATGCGCTGGCGAGGATGGCGGAGACGGCGAAGGCGAACCTCACGCTGTTCGGAGATCATTTTCATTCCTGGGAAAATACGCTCGGCCGGGCGGTCGAGGCGGCGGTCAATCCACAAGGACAATTCGAGGTTGTGTTTCAGCTTGAGAACGAGGAGGCCCAGCCGAAGATCCGGCAGCTTTGGGCGAAACTCATGGGCAAGACCAAGCTGGCGCTGTCGGTTGGCGGGCGGATTCTCAAGACGTTCATCGAGGACGCCGGCGGACAGCAGGTGCGGGTGCTGGATGACATTGAACTTTTGGAAGTGTCGATCGTCGGGATCCCGGCGAACCCGCGGACTTGGGTGGAGGCGATTGTGAAGTCGATGGAAGAGCCGGGAGAAAAACAAAATCGGGAGGAAAAAATGGATGAAATTCAGACGCTGAAGGCGGAGATCGAGCGGTTGACCGCGCGCGCAGGCGAGCTTGAGAAGGAGGCTTTGCAAGTCACAACCGAGCGCAACCGGTTGAAGGATCAGGTCGGGAAACTGGAAGGCGACATTCAGGAGAAGGATGCGGCGCTGGCGAAGATTCGCGAGAAAGCGGATGGCCTTCAGGCCGAGTTCGACCGGCTGTCCAACGCGCTCAATGAAATGCAGGCGGCTTATGATGACCTGCGCGCGAAATACGAACAAGCACAGCCGGCGGTCATGGCGGGAAAGAAATACCGCGATGACCTGGCATTTGAGGCGCACCGGCTCGCGGGGCTTGTCGAGGGGAACGGATTCAATTCGGACAACACGAAGACGAAGCTTGCGGCGCTGTCGATCGACGATCTCAAGAAAGAAATCGACGGACTGCGAAAGCGCGTGGACGAGAAGTTTCCGGCGGCCGGTCAGTCTATCCATGCGCCGTTTGACGGCCAACACGCCGGCGACGATCGGCAGGCGAAAGTGCGCGACATGCTGAACGAGGGCGCGCCATTATTCCAAGATAGGAGAGTGAATTCTGATGGCTAAAGTCGGAGGTCCTTTGCGCGGCAGTCCGGTCGTCACAGCGACGGCGCCGAACGCGGGGACGGTGAATTTATCGGAAGGACAGGCAGTGTCGTTCAACGGGAACTATACCGTCGTGAATAGCCTGGATGGGACGGAAGTTCACGGGCAAGTGCTGGACAAGCTGGTGAACAAGGACGGCGCGCTGACGGCGGTCGTCATGAACGGGGTGCTTCGGTTTTCCTATGTGGGCGCGGCACCGGTGGTGGGCCAGTCAATCGCGGGAAGCGCGACGGCCGGCAAGGTCAAAGCGGCGGCCACGGGCCGATGGCTTGTGATTGCGGTGGACACGGCGAGCACGACCGTGGACGTAGAAAGGTAGGTCGGCGACATGAAAACAACGGAACTGATGGAAAAGATGGTCGACAAGATTGAGTTTTTCACGCAGGACGCCGGGGCGCTCAAGGATCTTCGGGGCGAGCCACTGTATTTCGAACTGAACCGGGTCGGGGCGACGTACGGGGAATATTTCAAGGTCACGGGGACGAACATCCGGGACTACTGCCGGGACCAGTTCAAGATCGATCTGCCGAACTGCACGATCGAGAAGTTTTTCTCGTCCGACCCGAACGCCAAGTGGCTGTTTCCGGACGTCGTGCGCGAGGGCGTGCTGTCGGGCCTGCGGCACCGGCCGATTCACAATCGTCTCGTCGCGAGCGAGGAAACGGCGGACGGCAACTCGTATCAGGTGCCGTACGTCGACGAGAAAGAAAACGAGGCCGAGGAAGAGACCCGCGACGTGGCCGAAGGCGCGGACATTCCGGAGAGCGAGATCAAATACGGCGACCGGATCGTCGTCATCGGCAAGAAGGGGCGAGGGATCATCGCATCCTACGAGGCGATGCGCCGGATGAAGATCGACATGCTCCGTGTCCACCTCGAACGGATCGGGCAGAGGGTCGGAATCCAGCTCGACAACCGCTGTGGCGATATCCTGCGGCTGGGCAATTCAGCCTAGTCCGCGCCGAGCGCAATTGCAGTCATCACGCCGGGCGCCCTCACGTACGAGGACCTGACCATGGGTTTCGTCGAACTCATGGACAACCGCAACTTCACGCCGACCAACATTCTCTGCAGCGCAACGACCAAGCGGAAAATCCTCAACATGCCGGAATTCAAGGACCCGCTCGTGTTTGATTTTTCGCGGACGGGCAAGACTCCAAGTCCGCTGGGCCTGACGCTGGACGCGCTCCGGAGCCAGCCGGACAATCAGGTGACGATCCTGGACAAATCGTTCGCGATCGTGAAGGTCACCGAAAACGACGTGACGGTGGAGAGCGACAAGCTCATCAGCAAACAGTGGGACCGGTCGTACGTCACGCTGAATGTGGATTTTGCGGTTTTGTACAAGGAGGCGCGGGTGGTAATTCAGATTTAACGAACGGAATCTTTCGCAGCGTTAATTTCGACAAGCACGCCGGTGGCTGTATACAAAAGGCCGGAACGGATAGGCCGTGGTCTGAAAATCTTTGTGTCGGTCAGTATGCTGGCGTAGCTTTGGAGTTGTTTCATGTATACAGGCGATGGGCTGGGATCCCGGCCTTTCGGCGGGACGTCGGTTTTGTAATCGATCACCCATATCTCTTTTTCGCCGATGCACAGAAGGTCAATGTAGCCGATGTCGAGATAGCCGTCGGGACGGATGGCGGATACGGGGTACTCAGAGAATTTATCGCCATGAATCTTTGATACCGCCGACCATGCACGCTCGACATCGGCGACGGCCTCGGCGAGGTGGGTGGTCAATTGACATTCCGCCGCACATCGGGAGACGATTTCTTGACCCGTACCGGCTGCGCCGTTGGCCAGCATCTGCAAGGCGCGATGCACCGTGAGGCCGAAAACGGCGCCGAATCGGCCTTCGGATTTGTCTCGGCGGAATTTCTCGGACGAATCCTCTTCGGTCTCGATTTCCATTCGCGCGGTCGCGGTGATTGCCCGCGGCGCGGCTTCCGGGCGAATCGCCGTCACGAGGCTTTTTTTCCATTTCTTCTCGCACGGGTCCGCGGAAATGGCGGGGGCCGGCCGAAACAGTGGCTGCTCTTTCGACGATCCGGCCCACGACGGAATTCTGCCGGGAGTGAATGCGCCAATGGTCTGGACGGTCTTCGCACATTCCGACATCAGCGGTTTGTAAAGAAATTTGTCCGACGCGGAAGCAGGCCGGCACAGCACGAGCAAATCCCGCGCGCGCGTGACCGCGACGTACGCCTTGCGAATCATTTCCGCATCTCCAAACGATTTGTCCCTTTCACGGAGAGCCGCGCCGGCCGGGACTTCGCCTTTCACTTCGGTCAGCCGGATAACTGCTTCCGGTGTGCCCTTCGCCACGCTTGCCATCCAGGATTTCGAATCACTGTGTGTTTTTTCCTGAAAGACATCGGCCAGAATAACGACTGGATATTCAAGGCCCTTGGCCTGATACACCGTCGTGAATCGTACAATGTCGTCACTCACGGGTTCCGGCGCATCCATTTGAGGCGGGCCATCGATCCATTCACGCAGATCCAACGTTACTGCATCAAAGTCCAGTCCACTCCGCGATCTCATGTCCAAAATATTCAGTAATTCCTGAATTTTCGCCAGTGTCTGCGCGCCATTGGGACTGCCCAAAACAGTGGCGACACATCGCGTGCGATCCAACAGGTCGCGCGCGGTTTCGAAGGCCGGACGCTGAAGACGGCGGAACCGGAGGTCGCTCAGAACCTCCTGCGCTTGCTGAAAAGCCTTTGACTCACCGGCGACATCGTCCATCGAGAGGATCCAAAACGGCGGGCGAAAATATTGGGCGAGCGCCGGGCCGTCGGCGGAATCGGCAATCGCGCGAAGCGCCAAAATAATGGCCCGGACGGCGGGGTCTCTGGCGAACACAGAACCGCCGCGTGCGGCGTAGGGGATTCCAAATCTGTCAAATTCGGCAAAAATCCGGTTCCAAGACGTCGTCGTCAGACTCAAAACCGCAACGTCCCGCCATCGCATCGGCCGCGTGCTATCCGTTTCCTGGTCACGCACCCGGAATCCGGAAGTTTTAAGATGCAGAACATACCGGGCGAGCGATTCGGCTTCGATGGATCGCCATGCGTCAACTTTCAATTTATCGTCTCCGTTACCTGCGATGGGGATCAGATGGACGGCGGGTCCGTTGCCGGCTGCACTTTCCGTCAGCGCCTCATAAAAAACCGCCCCGTTTTCCGGATCAAAAATTTTTCCGTTCTCGACCTTGCCCATGATTTTCTCGAATCGCTCATTGACAAAGTTGACCAGCGGCGCGACGCTTCGGAAATTCGTTGTGAGAGAACGCGTCAGCGCCCCGTTTTTCTCAAGCCATTCCCGGAATTTTTCGTACGCCGATATGTCAGCGCGCCGGAATCTGTAAATCGACTGTTTCGCGTCGCCGACAATGGTGACCGACCCCGGCCGTGGTTTGCCGCCTGCTTTGACGCTGACCAACAAACGGACGATATCTGCCTGAACCGGATCGGTATCCTGGAATTCGTCGACAAAAATGTGATCAAACATGCCGGAATAGAATACCCGATGTTCTTCCTTGCGCAAAACATCGCGGAGTTTGAGAAGCAAGTCCAGCTGGTCGACAACCTCATGTTCGCGTTTGACCCGTTCGTATATGGCACATACCGCCGGACCCAGCCGGGCCAGCCTGGCGCACATCCATTGCATGACCGGCGTGGAAATTCCCGGGATGCTCGATTCCTTCAGACTTTTTTTCAGCTCCCAACCCGCCTCATCATTCAAAAAATCTCTTTCCTTTTGCAAAGTCTCAAATCCGGATTCACCGAGCAGTCGAACGGCGCGCAGGATGGATATGCCGTCTTTGGCGGCCACGACTCGATCCAGATCGAAAGACAGTCCCTGAAGAAGCCGAAAACCGGGAGAGGTTGGATCTAGAATACGGATGGATTTGGCGGCCACGCGCGCCATTTTCCTGATCTCGCTGAAATCCGGCGCAGACGGCGATTTAAAATCCGGCTGGACGTCGCGGCTTTCGATCATGGATTCAACCAGTGAATCCAAGCCATGTGTTTTCGCGAATGACCCGCCCGACGTTTCAAGCGCATAACCCGCCAAGATGTAATCATTCAGAGTATTTTCGAGTTCTTTCGCCAGCCCGGAATTCATACTTGCCGCCTCCGTCATGTTGCGTTCTTTCGCCGCCCGGCAAAGAATCTCAAACGTGATGGAGACCAACTCGCCCGTGTTTTCCTCTATGCCGTATGCGGGACTGAGTTCGGCCTCCGTGGGCCGCAATTTCAACAAGCGGTCGGCAAAACTGTGAATGGTGCCGATAAACGCGTTGTCGATGCCTGATAGCGCGTCCTGCAACAAAGCGCGATCATCCGGTTTGAGTTTGCCGCTTTCGAGTTCAGCCAATATTTTTTCCAGAATGCGATATCGGAGTTCTCCGGCAGCGCGGCGCGTGAACGTGACCGCCGCCAGCCGGTGGATGGGTGCGGGATTGCGGGAGTCCGCCGGCGCCAGCAGATTCAGAAACCTGTCGACGATGATCGCCGTCTTGCCGGTGCCCGCGCCCGCGTCGATGACAACATTTTGTTTCCGTTCTGCGCGGATTTCTTCACGCGCTTTCTCGTCAGCCAGCATGTTTGGCGCCCCGCTTTTTGGGTTTGCCGCTGTCAAATGTTTTTTCCGGTGGTTTCCTCAAGGCAAAAAATTTCGCTGCCGCGCCGCCGCCCGCCTTCATTTTTTCTTCCGCCAACACCCGATTATCTCCGCAGACCGGCTTGAACGGACAGCGCTCACAGTCCTTCTTATTTACCGTGTGCGGAAATGTTCCCTCCTTGAGAAGGCCGGCGGCCAATTCCAGCCACTCTTTGCCATGTTTCAGCAGGACGTCAAAATCGCCGCCGATATATGATCGTTCAACGGGAACCTGAGAGGACACATACATGTAACCGGCGCCGACCGGAGGGGGAACGCCCATGTCCGCGGCTGTTTTACCAAGGGCCAGAGCATAGACCGCCAATTGTATATCCAATACAGGGTCAGGCGGGTCGTCCTGTTTTCGGAAATGCGGTTTGCCGGTTTTGAAATCCCGCACAAATGATTTTCCGCCAACCACATCGATGCGATCCATGATTCCTTTAACCAACAGGCCGGACAGATTCAGATCTCCGGCGACTCCGAACGATTTTTCGATGCCGCCTATACGGACCATCGGTTTACGATTCCATTCAAACCGGATAACGGATTCGACATCGCGTTCAAGCCGTTCGCGCTGAGCTGACCGATTGTTTTCGCCAACGAGAGGGTAAAAGCGGACAAGCGCGGCGAATTGCAGGCAGGCTTCCACTTTGGCCGCATCAAGCCATTGATCCAGCGATTTATGGCTCTTGTAGAAATCACCGCCACACTTTTTAAAAAAGGATTCCATCACGGCATGAAAAAGACTTCCGTATGTCATCGCATCCAGATTATTGATGTCCGGCAATTCGGATGGCTCGCCCCAGCCGATCACTTTTTCAAAGAGGTACCGGCGCGGACATTCCATCATCGTGCGAAGCGCCGTGGCGGACAGCGGCTTTTCTTCCAACCGGGCGGATCGCAAAAATCCGTCGAGAGGTCCGGGGTTTGGCGCGGCGGCCTTTGCCAGAAACTCCGCGATATCTTTGGAGTCGGACCGGGGGATCAGCATTTTGAAATACCCATCGCGCGCAATTCTGCCGGGGCCAAAATAATCCCGACGAACGGCGGAGGATCGCAAATATTTTGGATCGAATTTCACCGTTTCGGCGTTCGGACGGCGCAACGCCGCCGCAATTTCCAAAAAAAGGCTGGACGGTTCATGGACCGTGCCGTCCAGCGTCTGGCGGGGCGCGCTGAAAATGATGCTCTCCTTCGCGTGGCTGACGATCCGATGAATGTTCTGTATGGAAGCAAGCGGCTGATGCGCTGCCAGACGAATGGGGTGATTCAGGAGCAATCGGTCCGCATCCGGCAGAAGCGGGTCATCCGAGGCGGCGCCGCCGACCGATCCCTCTGCCAATCCCATGATACGGACGGCGTCAAATGGAATTCCCGCGGCCTTGTCCGGCGTGCCAATAAATATTCTCGCCTCGCCAAATCGGCCGACAGAGCGTCTTAGAGAGCGGATCTGGCGATGGATGACAGCAAGAGCGTCGTTCCCTGTTCGATTCAGGGAAAGAAAAGGTATGATCGAATCATCGAGATCGTTGAACACGCCCGCATTGTCGAAGACAACCGTAAAATTTTTCCAAAATGATTTCATTGCCGGCCACAGGCGATCCAATGATTCTCCTCGTGAGACCATTTCCGCGAGATTCACCAATGAGCGCACGGCCGGGAGAACCGCTTTCATCGGGTCCAGATAGCGTTTCGCGTTCCTGACCTCGCGCTCGAGTTTTTCGGATGCATCCGTCAATTTGACCAATTCCTCCAGATGGGCAATGCGGCGTTCGAACCCGGTCACCCATTCCGCAGCTCCCTCCGGCCGGGCCGGCGACCCACCGAGAGTTCCGCAGACCCAGACGATTTCCATCGAATCCGATAATGTCAGATGCCGGTTCTCGAACTTTCCGACCGGCTTGTCAAACTGCAGAAACGGGAGAACTCGGAAAAACTCATCGACGCGCAGGCCATTTTGGAGCGCGAGGATCAGCGCCTGAAATCGCTGGCCGATTTGAATGTCCGTGACGGGCAGACCGCCGGCGACATGAACAGGCGGGTCATCTGCGGGCCAGGGCAGACGCGCGAGGCGGCTGTAGAGCATCCCTGACAGTGGATCGCTTTCGGGAACAATGATAGCGATTCGTTCGAGACGAGTACCCCCGGTAACACAGTCACAGACCCAATCGACCGCGGCGGCGATTTCCTCGGCAAGGCTGCCATGCAATTCAGCATGCACCGTGCGGTCAGGACCCTTTGAAACCGGCCGGCCCTTTCGGCCCAGTTCGTCCGGGGCGGCAAAAAGATATTTTTTCAGGATACAAAGTTCGGTGGTCTCGGAAGCTGGCGGATTTCGGCTTTCAGGCGCGAGGCCTCGAAGCCGCGCTGCCATTTGCTTCAATCTCTCTTCTTCCTCCAAACGGCGCGGGTTAGCCGTCAGAAACGCTGCGTCGAGATTCGGAACAGCCGAGAGAAATTCCAATTCGGATTCATCGGGATGGCGCAGAAGACATGCGAAAACCCGTCCTGCCGGACGTGCCACGACCTTGGCCGCGTCGCGGAGTATCTTGTGTCGGTCGGCGTAGGGATGATTGAGGGAGTCGAGAACAGCCGCAAGGTCGAGGAATCTGCCGCGGGATATCTGATCCGTCGCCGACTTGGCCGCGGCCCGGAGGGCGGCGCTGTCTACGCCGGCGGCGCGCAGGTCGTCAAACGTTCGGGCGAATGCATCCGCGAATCCGGCGCCGGTACGAAGCTGTTCGATGTCGAAGTATTTCAATTTGCCTTGAAGCGCGTGCCCGTCAAAAAGTTCCTCCAGCATGACAGGCTCAACGTTTTCAGCGCCGGGCAGCGCCGGTTTGCCGGCGAGAAGCAGGATATCCGCGGCAAACCGGACCGGCCGCATGAAGCGCGTGCCGATCAGGAGACTGCGCCAATCGGGATTGGACGCGATCTCGCGGCGGAACGCGTGGGTGATCCGCTCCGCGGGAACAAGAACGGTTCGTTCCGCTGATGGGGACTTCAGAGAAATATCAGCCCATATACGGACAATTTCCTCGAACGCGTTTGAAAGGTACAGCATGTCAGAATCCTTTCATTGCTGTGG
>JAHFCY010000284.1 GCA_023249255.1 Candidatus Lindowiibacteriota bacterium
GTCGCCGCGAGCAGCCGGCAGTTCGACACCAAATCGCAGCATCGTTCGCGCCACGAACATCCGCTCAATCGGTTCCGGAAATTGCAGTCGCACCAGACCCGGCGCAAAGACTCGCGGTTTCCAGGTGGGATTGAATTCGGCGGCCAGGATGGACTCGACGCCGGCGCGACATTCGGCGACAATTTTCAGGGGCCGGTTCGGCGACACGCCCGGCCGAATGGCTGACATGCGGTCTCGCGCGCGCGTTCGTTCGAGCATCAAAACGGCGCGATTCAGAATGCGTTGCAGTTCCGCATCGTCCGTGCGGTACGCGTGAAGCGCCTCCAGCGCCGCGTCACTTCCGATTTTGCCCAGAGACTCAGCCAGCGATCGCCGATGATCGATCCGGCTCTCATGATTCCATAAATCGAGGAGCGTTCCCTCGACGCCGGGCAGAGGATATCTGCCGAGGGCAAGGATGGCGTTTCGGCGGGATTTCAGATCGGGGTCATCGAGACGATTGATCAGTGCGCCGGCGATGACGGGATCTTGTGACGATTGGCCCAACCTGCCGATCAATTTGACGAGGATGCCGCGGACGGGCCGGACGGCGGACGGAAGGCGTTCCAGAACGTGCGGTGTGGCCGCGCTTCCGGCGCGGACAATGGCGTCAAAAATCCTGCGTTGCTGATTTTCATCTTCGGTATCCAGAAGGCTGATCAGCGCATTCATATCCCGCGCGCCCGGAGTAAACGATGGATCCTTGACGGCATCCAGAAGCGCCGCGGTCTCTGTCGCGGTTTTTTTCATTGTCGTTCGGCGGACGCTACATCCGGGAGCCAATCAGCGTCAACGGTGGAGCTTTTTCGTTCCGCGTGCTATACGGACACCATGACCGTTACCGAAACAGTTTCTGATCTTCCGACGCCGACGAGTCAGATGCGGACGTATGTATTCCAACCGGCCGACTCCCGACCCGCCGGCCGGCGTTGGCCCGGTCTTTTGTTTTACACGGAAATTTTTCAGGTTACCGGCCCGATGCGCCGTCTTGCCGTGCAGTTCGCCTCGCAGGGATTCATCGTCATGGTTCCGGAAATTTATCATGAACATGAACCGGCGGGGACCGTTCTCGGTTACGACGACGCGGGGAAAAACAAGGGCAACGCCTACAAACATGAAACCAGACTGTCGTCGTTCGACGCCGGCGCACGCGCCGTCATCGACGCGCTCAAGAAGCATCCGGCGTGTTCGGGCCGGATCGGCGTCGTCGGATTTTGCATCGGCGGGCACCTTGCCTTCCGCGCCGCGCTGAATCGAGACATTTCAGCCGCCTGTTGTTTTTATCCGACGGATCTTCATTCGGGCACCCTGGGGGAGGGGAAAAATGCCGATTCGCTGGCCCGCGCATCCGAAATTCGGGGAGAAATCATGATGATCTGGGGCCGGCAGGATCCGCACATCCCGGACGAGGGACGCCGGGACATCTACGAGGCCCTGCGTCGATCCGGCATCGTGTTCACATGGAATGAATTCAACGCCGAACACGCGTTCATGCGGGACGACGGCTCCCGTTATAACGCCTCTCTGGCCCGGGAGTGTCTCGGCCTTGCGTTTGATCTGTTCAAACGCGCGCTGTAACTCTTTCGGCGCGCTCGAACGTCCCTGATCCAGTTCGGCTGGACCCTCCGATCATTCGGCGACGCGGCCAAACTTCCAACCTCAAACCGTCCATCCGACGATTTTGTGCGTCGCATGGCGCATGCTCTCAATCTGGAACCATCGCGCATCGTCTGGATGGATCAGGTTCATGGCGGGACTGTCCGCATTGTGCGGCGGATTGGGGTCGGCGGTGTGCTGGATGCCTGCGACGCGTGTCTGACCACGCTGTCCGATGTGGCGTTGTGCGTGCGGTCGGCTGACTGTCTGCCGGTGGTGTTGCGCGATCGGCAGGGAGAATGTGTGTCGGCCATCCATGCCGGCTGGCGCGGACTTCTGGCTGGAATTGTTTTGAACGGATTGAATACGCTTTGCCGCGAAATATGCCGCCCGCCTGAGGACATTCTGGTTTCGATGGGGCCGTCGATTGAGCAGCGATGTTACAGTGTTGGCGAGGACGTGCAGGAGAAATTCAAAACCGTTTACGGCCGCGGCGCCCGCCGATTTTTCCGAAGAGACGGGCAGTCACTGTATTTTTCGCTCATGGGCATGGCGACCTGGCAGCTTGAGACCGCGGGCGTCCCGACCCCGCAGATTCAGCCGGGCATGGACTGTACGGCGTGTTCGGCTCAAGAATTTTTTTCATTCCGGTCTCGCCGGGAGGACGGGCGCATCGCGACGTTTATTTTCAAGGATTCTCGGGACAGCCGCGCGGAAGTCGTCCGCCGAATTTTAAAATGATCTCCATATCAGAGCCGGTCACGGTGTTGACCGATTGTCTCCTCGGCGGATGTACGCTGGTCTGGGCGCGCCGCCTCCACACGGCCGGAGAAACCGGCTGGCGGACGATTCGCTGTTGGACCGGTTTCTACATCGCGACGTCGTCGGCCGCGTTTGTCGGCGGCGGTGCGCATGGATTGGCGCAGATCCTGAGCCGGCACGTTTCAGTTTTTCTGTGGATCGTCATCGTCGGCTGTGTCTGGCTCGCAAGTTCACAGTTTTTGAAAGGGCTGGTCCACGCGTTCATTCCCCCGAGGCGTCTTCGGCCGTTTATTTTCATCAGCTGGACATTGCCGCCCGCGGCCGGATTTGCTGCGGCCCTGACCGGCGCACCGTTATTTCATGCCGTCGTGTACGGCTATCTGGTGTCGTTGTCAGCCGGCGTCTGGATGATTTTTTCGGCCCTTCGGCGTCGCGCGCCTGCCGCCATCTGGATCATCGGAGGAATTCTTTTTTCGTTTGCCGCCGGCTTTGTCCAGATCGGAGAGATTCGCGTTCACGCCCGGTTCAACCACAACGATCTTTATCACGTGATTCAAACGGCGGCGATGTATTTCCTGTATCGAGGCGGGATGCTTCTATCAGACGCCGATTAGCGCGCCGGCCTGACGCGCGTCGAATCTCAGGGTTGCCGCGCGTCCTGAATTCTCTGCTGAATCCGCTGTCGTTTTTTCCACGCCCGGCCGAACACACCCGGCTCTGCCACCATCCGCATGAGCGCGCGGGGGCTTGAGAGCGCCAGGTAGCCGGTCAGCGCCAGGTCGCGCGCCCAGATGAACGGCGCGTTGTTCAGATAATCGCGCACGGTATCGTTTTTGATCATCATCAGCCACCGATTTTTCACGATGTGATATTTCAGTTCGCCTGACCGTCCTCCCATCCGGACGAGATTCGTCCATCGCGAGTGCCGATCCTGGGTTCCTCCTCGAAAATGCTGGGCGATCGCATCCGGCGCGTAAACGACTTCCCAGCCAAACCGCCGCGCCTGCCAGCCGACGTCCATGTCTTCGCAGAACGCGAAAAAATCCTCGTCGAAAAATTGCCCGTCAATTGAAATGTCGTCAATCATCGCCCGGCGATAGAGCGCCATCGCGCCGCAGGCCGCGTCGACTGAAACAGCCGTGTCATACTGGCCGGTGTCTTTTTGATCGAATCCTCTGTCTTGAATTTTCCGGCTTCGGGTCAGAATCTGTCCGGCCGAATCGATCGTCACGCCGTCAAACCTCAATAGTTTTCCGGCTACCGCGCCGGTGCGTGGCCCGCGAGAAAATGCGGCCATCGCCCGTTCCAGATAATCCGGCCATGCGCGCGTGTCGGGATTGGCGACAAGAACAAACTCCGATTGGGATTCGGCGATTCCCCTGTTGTTGGCGTGGCAGAAGCCGGTGTTGCGCCCAAGTTCGATGAGTCGGACTCCGGGAAAACGCTCACGCACGATCAAACGA
>JAHFCY010000285.1 GCA_023249255.1 Candidatus Lindowiibacteriota bacterium
CCGCGAATTCGCCGCCTCGGTCGCGGCGTTGGAGACGGCCCGGCGCCGGGAGCTCGCCGAAAAACTGCATTCGTGGCTGGCGACCGTGCAGGTCGATGCGAGCAACAGCCAGGTGACCCGGTTCGTTCGGCCGTTCTCGGGCAGCCTGTCCGGCTACGCGGCGCTCACGCTGGACCAGGGCGCGATCCTTTTCAAGCTGCAGGCATCCACGAGGCAGAACGGACCCGCGGTAGAGCTTTACGACTATCTGTCCGAGGGCGTCCCGACCGACCTCTCGATTGTGCTCGGTCGCATCCGGAACGCCGAAAGGAATCTGCTGCGGCCCGACCAGGATTTTGCGGATATCCGGCGCATTCAAGGCTGGTTGTACGCGGAACCGGAACAAGGCCTGATAGGCGCCGACCAGGACTTCGAGCGCATCGCCTCCGGCGTCGAGTCGTTTTTCGGCCGCGTCCACGGAGCGGTGTCGCTGAACGAGCTGTCGTCGGGTTCGGAGCCCGCCGAGGTCGAACGGGCCGTGAACGACATTCAAAACGTTTTGCGGCGTTCGGCGGATGACCTCGGTCAGGCAGTGTCTTTGTGGCTGGGGTCGAACACGCAGGCCGCCCAGCAAAGGTTCGAGCGCGCCGCGCGGATCCTTGAAAGCTGGAATCGCGCGAGAACGGAGCTCAGAGAGCTCGTCGAGGTCGAGCTCGGAGAAGCTTCGCCTGATTTCAAGGCGATCAGCGTCGTTTACGACAGGCTCGCGCGCGGACATCTCAGAAGGGATATTCACGATGCGCTGGGCCGTTGGGCCGCGGCTTTGCCCGCTGCCGAAGCCTCTCTGGACCTGCTGACGAGCGCACAGGACGAGATCCCATCAAACACCGCGATCCGTGACGAGATCGGCGCCAGACAGCGCGCGGCGGCTTCCGCGGCGGCGCGCCCGGCGGCCCGGGAGCGGTCCCTGCCTTCCTATACGCCGAGGCAGGCCGACAGCACGCAAGCCCAGGCCATCAACGCCGTGCTCGTCACGGAAGAGCTGAAAGAACAGGATGTTCCGATGAGCGACGGTCTTGCCGACCAGCTTTTTTCGGTTGTGACCGAGACAGGATTCTCTCAGGGCACGAAAAGGCGGTGGCTTGCGCATCTTTTGCCGGTCCCGGGCATGTCCGACAGGGACAGGGGACGTTTGGCCCGGCGGCTCGAGGACGCGGTGATGCCGAAGGTTCCGGAAGAAGTGGTTTCTGTTCCGTCGCCGGTGCCGAGCTGGGACGACGAGTGGAGATCCCTGGATGAGCAGAGAAAGCAGAGACCGGCCGCTCCGGAGTCTTTGGGCGCCTCGCACATCCGTGAAAAAATAATCAAAGCCGAAGGACTGGCACCGAAAGCAAAGCAGGCGGTGCTTTTTTTGATGAACGAGGCCGATCTGCAAGCGGTCCCGACCGAATTCTTCGAGTCCAGCAAGTTCGAGCAGGTCGTTGTGTTCGCGTTCGACCCGGCCGCTATGCGGCAGGCCTTGGAACAAAGATCTAAACAAGAGGAACGGTCCGTTCTCAATCGTGCCGCGGCGCTTTTCCGCAGGGGCAATGCCAATGTGCCGATGAGCCAAGGCCTTGCGAATGGCCGGATCCGCGTGGAGGCGTTGGAACCTTCTTTCCTGACTCCGCAGGTGAAGGAAAAGATCCGGGCTATCATCGAAAAAGCCCCTAGTTTCGCGAAAGCCCGGATGAATTTGGCCAATTATTTCCACACGAGTCTCCACGCCCGCGGAACGGATCTCTTAAACGGCGTCGTCGAACCGGAATCGGTCGGCCTTGTGGTTTCACTGAACTTTTTTCCCGCGGCGTCCGAGAGAGCTTATTTGGTGCTCGAAAGACTCCTCGCGCGGCGATTTTCTCCCGATTCACCTTTACCGGTTTCAGAGCAAGACCTGCCTGAGATCTCTCGTAACGTGAAGTCGTCGAGGGAGTTCAGCCACGAAGTCTACCATCTATTTGTGTTCCAGTACCTGGCCCAACTGCAGGCTATGAGGAACATTGCCGTAACGGACGGAATGGTTTTTACCTCGACGCCGCTCGAATTCCCGCCTTCTCCCAAAATACGAGGAGCTCAAGGAGCGAGTTTGATTGATGCGGTGAAGGATATGATCGACCATATCGATCAGACGATGGTCGGCTTCGACGAATTTGTCAAAAGACCAAAATCTGTCTGGCTGCAGACCTTTATGAGAGTGTTGACCACCGTGCAGGATCTGTCGGCAGAATCGATCGTCGAGCATCGGCATGAAGAGTTGGCCCATGCGGCTTCCGGCATGGATCTCGTGCTTGATATGCTGATGCTTCGCGTCGAATCCCGCAAGACGATAGACGGCGCCCGTTTGTCCGAGGCAGACCCACGGGTCGCCCGTCTTCGGGAGAGACTGGAATCGGCAGGGGAGCTTTTGAATTTAAAATTACAGCAGATCAATTCGCTGCGAGCGCCCCAGAGCGCGCTGGAAGCGACACGGTCGGAGCTTAAGAAGGCAAATGAAGAAAAACTCGCCCGCGACAATACGAACCAGTTCTTGAGCCGGCGCATCGCGGCGTTGACGTCGTCCGCCGGCACGTACGAGAAAAGCGCTCCTACGACCGCACGCCGCCTGACCCGTGCGGCCGACCTGCGTGTCCAGCGGCTTGAGAGAACACGGCGCTCTTACCAGGCCGCGGTCGGACGGTATGAAGAGATCCTGGCGCAGCTTGCCGAACAGGACAGTGTGAACCGGCAGAACGAGGCGGCACTCGCGATTGCCGAGCAGGAAGCTGATGGCCTCCGGCAGAGGATATCGGGATTGGAAGCGCAGTTGGCGAGGTTAACGGGGATGGCTGAACCCGTCGCTGCCCCTGCTCCGATGCCTTCTCCGACCCCGGCGCCTTTGCCGGCCCCGGCTCCCGAAGAAGCGCCCGTGGCCGAAATAAAGAAGGAAATCATCCCGATCCGGGTCCCGACCGAAGAGGATCTTTTTGAATCTTATCGCAAAACGCTGAAACCCCGCACCGCGCATGCTTTGGCAAAAGAAGATTTCAAGGCCGTTCTGGACGCCTACCGCCGCCTCGCCGAAAAGAATCTTCCGCCGACCTATGACAACGTGGCTAAAGAGGGCGGTTTCACGGAAAGCGTTGCCGCGAACCGCATCAAGAACCTTCGTACGGCGCTGGAGGGCCTTGAGGTGCCTATGGACGAGGAGGTCCTGCTCGATCTTTTGAGCGCGGCCATTCCGGACCGCATTTCGAGCGGAGAGGTTCTCCAACGCTCCTATGACCGCGAGTCCCAGCGCGCCGGCCTTGTGAAAATACCCACCCGCGTCACCGTCGAAAAATTCGACGAATACGTCGTAGCGTACCGTTCCGTGCTGGAAAAAGGCGGCGAGATAACCGGTGAAACCTTGCGCAAAGCGCTGGGGCTGTCCGAATCGAACGCCAGCAGCGCTTACGAAAGGCGCCGCCGCATGAAACTGGCGCTGGCCGGGCTGGCCCTGGCCGAAGAGCAGCTCATCCATAGGATCCAAACGGACATCGAAAAGAAAAAAGAACCGGCGCCGGAAGAGCCGGTGATCCTGCGCGTGATCCAATTCGTCGCGGAAGGGTATGGGCCCGCCGAAACGTTCACGCGGAAGGCCCTAACGGGCCTCGGAATGAGCGCGGCCGCCGCCGAAAAGATCATTGCCTATTTGCGCCAGACCAATCCGAACGAACTGGACGCTTTGATGGGACTGGCGCCTCGCGTGAATATCACGGCGGAGCGGGTGAAACAGATCCGGGCGGCACTTCTTACGGCTCCGGTCGGGGAGTGGGAAGCCGCGGCTCCCGTGCCCACGGCTCCTGTA
>JAHFCY010000286.1 GCA_023249255.1 Candidatus Lindowiibacteriota bacterium
CTGCGGTTTCCGACCCAGTCCGTCGCCGTCACAACCAAACTCCACATTCCGTCGTCGATGGAGAGCGGCTCTATCTTTTGTCCTTGCACAACGGGCACAGTATTGCCTTCTTCTTCGTCCCGCAGATACATCGTGACAAGCGACGCCGGATCCAAATCCATGGCCAACGCATCGATTTCAATGGTGTCGCGTTTTGCGGTGAATACACGCCCAGCCAGAGGTGAGCGGATCGTTATGAACGGAACCGTCGAGTCCACCACGAAACTGAACGTGCTGTCAGAAACGTTCCCCACATTGTCTTCCGCCCGGAATTGTATCGAGTGACTTCCTTCCGCAGGCATCGCGGTCGTCAGGGACAAGCCGGCTGTGTCCGTTACCGCTCCGTCCAGCGTCCTTCGGAATACCTTCAGTCCGGATCCACTGAATACTCCAATCGGCGGATCAGCGGCCGTCGCAGAAAATGTGGTCGACGCGGCAGTGATCAGGGTGTTGGAGCCGTCCCGCGCTTGTTTACCGTTCACCGTGACTGTCAGAGACGGTTTCGATGTGTCCGCCACGAAGACAAGCGCCTCCGGCACTTCCACGTTTCCCAATTTATCGATGCTCTGATACAGGAGCGTGTGCTGTGTTTCCGTTGCGACCTGGCGCGTTGCGATTTCGTCGAACGTCCCCGCGTCGAGTCTCGTTTTGATCTTGTCCACGCCCACCGCCGCGTCCTCTGCCGTGACGCGCAGAGTCGTTGCCGACGAAACATACACCAGATTCTCCGCCGGCGTCTGTTCGCCGGACACCACCAGCCGAAGCCTTCGAAGCGTCAGCGTGTCGATTCCGCTCACGTTTGCCAGGGACGCCAGATTCGGAATGGGCCGCGCGGAGACGACGTTCTGGGCTTTCTGCGCGTCCATGCCGGATATCCCCACCAGAGCACTCTGCGCGTATGTGTTCGCCACGTTCAGAACGCCCTGTGCCTCGGACAGGCTGAATAAAACGCCACCGGCAAGGTTGGCAATATCGCAGAAATCGCCAATGCTATCGCCATCGGCGTCGGTCTGGGACGTATTGGAATCATAGGGGCAATTGTCGACTGCGTCTTTGATTCCGTCCCCGTCCGTATCCGCCGTCGTCGTGAACGGAACGGTGTAGGCGGCGAGATTTTTCAAGACCGTGGACGTCACCACTGTGGACAACTTGCCGATGTCGGGATAAGGGCGGCTCGCGATGATGGAAGCGGCTGTCGCGGAACCGATGCCGGAGACTTTTTGGAGTTCCAGCGAAACGGCATTGTTCACAAATCCGAGAATCACGGAACGCTGTTTTGGAGTGAAAATGACGGATTTGGCCACCTCCCCTCCCGGACGGATCACGGATTCGTGGGTATCCGTAAATGTCCGCAATGCGGTCAGGGCGGTTGAGGCCACTTGCGAAACGGCATCCAGAGCGGTGATGCTCGTGATGGGCCGATCTGCGACAATATTTCTTGCCGCGTCGCTGGCCAATTTGGCTTCGTCGTTCAGCACCCGGAACGAAACGGTATTGACCATCTCCAAGACCAACTGGGCCTGTCGTTGGGTAAAGGAAACGCTGCTCGTCGTAGCCGCGCCTTGTACCGGCGAATCGCTCAAGAATTTCGGCCCGTCGAGATTCAATGTGGATTCAGGCTGTGTCGTATCCACGACGACCTGAACGGTCCGATCCGGTTCGACGTTTCCGGCGGTGTCGGTCGATCTAAATCCGATCGTATGAGGTCCTTCCGTAGAAAATCGGAACGATGATCCAACCACGAATGCTCCGCTGTCCAGACGAAATTCGGTTTTGGAAACGCCCGACAGAACGTCTACGGCCGTCAATGTGATTGGTGTCGTATCGCGAATATATGTCTGTCCTCCGGCAATCACGGTGGGGGCGCCTGTTGAGAGTTGGGTTACGGGCGAGCTCAAGTCTATGTTGATCCCGGTGATGGATGCGGTTGCGGAATTGCCTGCCAAGTCAAGCACCGTTCCCGCCGCACTCTGGCCGGCGCCTTCTGCCGTTAAGATATCCGCTGCGAAGTCACTCGCGGGCGTGTCGATTCCCGACAGCGTGTCGGAAACGGCGTAAGACACTGTTACGGGAGATTTGTTCCATCCTGCGGAGTTGGGGAGGGGGGATCGCGCCGCCGAAATCGCAGGCGGAGTTTTATCGATCCTGACCGTATCGAATTTCGTAGATTCGGCGTTGCCGACATTATCCATGGCATTAAAGGACAGGATGGTAACTCCTTCAGAACGAAAGATTGCAGACTGACTCGATTGAGAGGATGAACGCGTTCCAAAGCCGGTGTCGAGGAAGAGGACCGAAACGCCGCTGCCGGCGTTGGATCCGTCTGCCAAAGGCGGGTCGGCGGCGGAGAGGGCCACGGTAACATCGGTCGAATTCCAAGCATTGGCGTTGTCCGGAGGCGTACGGGATTCGGAGGTGATTGGAGCGGTGGCGTCGATGTACAAAATTGAGGATTGTGTGGCTTCGATATTCCCAGCCTTGTCTGATGAACGATACAAGAAAGTGTGTTTACCCTCCAATCCGGCTGCGAGTCCCGCCAAAGTCACCGGCGCTGTGATTGTCATGAAGGATCCCCCATCGACAGCCAATTCGATTTTCGCAACGCCAACGCCCGTGCTGTCTCCAACGACCGCAAAATCGTCGACCGCCGAAAACGTCAGCGGGGTCGATACCGTTATGTAAGTGGACGAATTGTTGCCTCCCAGGAAATGAGGGCTTCCGATCGAAAGACTTGTACGTGGCGGCAAAACATCGTGCGTCACCTCGAATGGCCCGAACGTGGCACGAGTTGTATTTCCCAGCCAGTCCATGGCAACGACATTGAGCGTCCAAAATCCTGGGCGGAGCGAAAGCGGGTCGATCCTGTCCCCATTTGCGGCAGGTACAGTATCTCCCGCAGCATGGATCAAGGTCACACTGACGGTGACCGGTGCCGGATCAAATTCGTCGATGACGCGGAAATCGATATGGATAATGTCCCGGGTTGCGGCGAACAGACGGCCGGCAAGAGGAGTGTCCTCCGTAACGACTGGCCCGGAGTCATCCAGCGTGAAGCGCCTCTCTATAATGCTTCCGTTGTCCACCCGATCTACTGCTTCGATGCGAAGACTCTGGACGCCGGGCCTCGATAGATGGAATGTGTCCGTTATCTCCATGGGAGTGTCGCCGGAGTTCTGAGTGAACGAGCGAATACCCGACCCCGGGAAAGAGGATCGGTTAAATAAGCTTCCGGACGGGCCCGCAGGCAAGTTCGCATCCAGAGCAGAGGCCTCCAATTTCGTTGTCGAACGCACGACCGTTCCCAACGGCACACCGCCGTCCAATTGCAATCCAACCACGTTTAAAGAAATGGTGGGCGGTGTATTGTCCGCCGCGAATACCAGATTTTGCGTGTCTTCCGTATTACCGAGAAGATCAATCGAGCGGTACAAGAGAACATGGATTCCTTCGACAAATCCCGTCCGGTCTGAAACGGCTTGAAATCCGGACCCATTCAAATTGGTCTGAACCAGACTGACGCCGGCGCCGGCGCCGGCGTCCCGGGCGGTTACGCGCAACAAGGTCTCTTCGGAAACATATAGCAGGCCTTCGCTCGTCAGTATGGTGCCGCCGGCGAAAAGTTTCAAATTCCTCAAAGTCTCCGGTCCAATGAGAGGAATGTTTGCTAGCACTTGTAAATTGGCAATCGGCCGCGCATTCACGATGTTTGTTGCCCTCACCGGATCAATCCCCGGTACTTGCTCCAATGCCTCCAATGTCGATGTGTTCACGATCGTTAGAACCGCCGACGCCTCTGAT
>JAHFCY010000107.1 GCA_023249255.1 Candidatus Lindowiibacteriota bacterium
ATGCGGCAGATGCAGGCGGCGAAGCCCCGGCCGAACATTCCAAACTACGGCGTCCTCGAGACGATCTGCAACGCCGAGATGGAGCTGGCGCTGAAGGGCATCAAGACGGTTCCGCAGGCGCTCCAGTCAATGGGCGAGCTCATTGACCGAAAACTTCTCGTGCAGTTGAACGTTCCCTCCTCCTGATTCCCCGGACGCTCACCGGGCGATGGAGGGTTGGAACTTCCAGACAGCCGCAGAAAGACGCAGACGAACCGGGAAAGATGAGCCACACACAGACGCGCACAGACATGCACAGACACAGACAGGATGCGCCGGGTGGTGGTGTATCTCGCAGTTGGATAATCTTGATGTTGCCTGCGTGCCCGCCTCCGGTGTTTTGGCGGGTCGCCGCACTGGCAATTGCGGCTTGCCTGTTGCCCGTCCGTCTTTCATACGCCAGGCCGATCCGGTTTGAGGGATTTTACGAATTCCGGACGGACATCAATCTGGAGAATGCGTCCTTCGCGCCGAACGTCGAGGCGGACGGCACTTCAAATCGAGGCGCGAAAAATTATTTTCAGGGACGAATCTACGCCGATCCCGCGCCGGGCGTGAACATGTATTCCAAATTCGAGCTTGATTCCAAAAGCGACGACAAATATCGCTACGCCGAAGGCCATATGTTTTTGAAGAAATCGGTTAACAAAAAAACTCTCGAATGGATTCTATTCGACAGCCAGGAGCGGTTTAACATGGGAGATCCGTTGCTGGATGTCACGGGCAGTCAGGGGGATATTCGAGGCATGCGAATGAACGGGTATGCATGGGGTGGATGGCTGCATCTTTATCAAGGCCGCTTCAAGAATGAGAATGCGGATGCGTTCGGTTTTCGGATCGGGAAGAATTTCTTTGCAAAAAACAGGTTGATGCTGGGCGCGACCGCGGTCCGGAAGGTCTGGCCGACCGGATACGACGACGTCGTCGGGACGGACGTGACCGTTCGATTCAGTGAAGCGGAACTCGCGATTGCCGGCGCCACGTCCTACACATCGAATTACGCGCCGGGCGGCCGCAATATTTTTCAATCGGAACTTCGAAATATCCGAATATCCAACCGCCGACTCGGTAGTCTGCGCATGACGTCCACGTTTCGGGACTACTTCCCCGGATATCGGAACTATCTGGGGAAGGACCCGGAGAAACGGGAATCCGGAATGTATAACGAACTGATTTACGAGGTTCCGCTCAAGGCGCTCCGGCTGACGTATCGTGATGACCGCAAGCGAGAGCGGCGGTCGTATATCCTCATCAATCCCGAGCGCCGGACGAACTGGTGGTATTTTGGGGGATACGCGGAATTTCAAAAAGGATACAGGGCCACGCTGTCTCACGAGGGTTACAACGACCCTTGGAACAACAACATCGACCGTCCCGCGTGGTTTGCCCAGATCGAATCGTACTCCCGGTACAATACGCTGAAGTGCTATTTCAGACGCAACGACGATGGAAACCGGTATCAGAACGATGAATTCAGCGTCGAGAACAGCCACACGTTTTCGACAAACCTCTTTCTCATGATCAGGACGATTCACCGGTACACCTACGAATCCGATTTGAGTCAAAACAGCGTCTTCACACAAATCCGATACCGGGTCCGTGACAACGGAAACGTCCTGCTCGAATTCGGCAACAACGGTTCGACGACAACCGACCGGATACTCAAAACGATTTTGCAACTCTGGTGGTGAAATTCATGACAGGCAACAGGCAAGTGGCATTTGCCACACCGGCAACAGGCAACAGCAGGATCAATACGTATATTGATGTTGTCGTATCTACTGACCGGAAACAAGTCTCCCTGTCCGCTACATCTCCCGTGTTCTTTTTCGTCTGTCTTTGTTTACTGTTGCCTGTTGCCTGTTGCCTGTTGCCTTCCGATAAAGCGTACGCGGGTCCATTACCCCCCGAGTTGACCGATGGCGGGGTGATGTTTCAGTTTGAGGATGACGTGGCGGAGAAAGTAAATGTCGCCGGGGAATTCAACGGATGGAACCAGAGTTCTTTGCCGCTGTCGCGCGAGGGCGGCAAGTTCGTTCTGGTCGTGCCGATCAACGAGGGGAAATACAAATATAAATATGTGATCGACGGCGTATGGATGACGGGCGACGATCTGACGCTCAACATCATCCGACGGGACGGCAGGCTCTACATCTATCCGCGTCAGCCCTATCTGCGGTTTCCGTTCAGTTCGAAAGTGGATTTCGACGGGTATTATTTATTTTTGTCAAAATTCACGGACGACGTCGACGGCGCAGGCGGAAAAATGAGGATATCAGCCCCCCGAAACGACATCGACCTGAATTTCGACATCCATCCGACCGACATTCTGCACGCGTGGGCACAACTCAACGTGAACACCGTGAACAACGACGACAAGGTGAATTTGGACGAGGCGTATTTGGAACTGACGATGGGCAAGTTCACCTTACGTCCGTTCGAAACGCACTGGAACATCGAGTTCGACGATCCGTTCCGCGCGCTGGACGCGTACGTCCAGAATTTCGACGATGAAATCTATCTGACGGACGACGAGCGGCCTTTCTATCACGAATACGGCCGCTACGCGCGCGGATTCAGCGGTGACGTGAAGGCGGGCAAGTGGCTCGGCCAATTTTTCTTTTCGAACAAGGTCCGGCTGGATCAAAGCGCGCTCGACGAGGATTTGATGGGATTTCGGGTGAAACACAGCGGGCGTTGGATCACGTGGGGCCTCACCTACACGCAGTGGCAGATTCCGAACGGGATCAAGGCGGACGAAAACAACGATGGTCAGACGACCGAGAAAACGTTGCTGAATCTGGACGGCAGGACCATTGAGTATCCGGAGGGCTCCGGCTCGTTTTATCAGGCGGAATTTATCCGGCAGGTGAGGCCGGGCGGGCAGAACCGGAAAATTCAGACCGGCGTCGACGCCGCTGTGACGTTTGGATCGTGGAAACTGTTCACGGAACTTTTGTCGACGCAGAGTGACGCCGCCGCGCTGGCCTATTCGCTTGGCGCGGAAAAGGCTTTCGGGTTTGCTTACGGCCATTCAATTTCCGGTTCGGCAGCGGCGATTGAAAACACGTATGGCGAACAGTCCGACGGATTGTCGCTGTTGCTGGGCCTGATTTATCGCGGCCGGACGTGGGCGAATGAATTCAACTTTCGATTCTACAATTATCGAGCAAAAACGTTTGGATTTTCCAACTTGCTTGGAGTGCAGGTTCCCACGGCCACGCAATGGGATACAGGCCTGACCAACGTCACGCCCGAGTGGTTTGAACTCATTCATCGACTGGAACTCAACCGCACGCCCAATTCCCGATGGGGGATCGGGATAGAAAGCCGCTACGTGAGCCGGTCCGAACTGGCCAAGGGGAACGTCTTTTACAAGGAGCGGATTGCTCCGTACCGGTACCTGTTCGCCGAACTGCCGTGGGCCAAGACCACGCTGTCCGAGCGGATGGAGTTTTCTTGGAAGTTGACACAGCATCTGACCTATCAGTCGAAACTTGATTATATGAAGGTGGACACAACCAAAAAATTCGGTATTTTCACGGAACACCATGCGACCCGGTCAGCCATGCCTCAATTAAGCTGGAGATTCGCGGAACGCTGGCAGGCCGACGCCGGCCTGCGGTATGTTTATTACAAACTGTCATTTGCCGACACGACGTCAACCCCTCTCGGAACCGGCAGTTTCAGTCAAGCCAAGCCGTACGGGGGCATCCGATACGAGTGGTCGAAACTGTTTCACATCCGATTGTGGTACGGGCTGGATCCTTACGTTGATGAGGACAAGAAATTAGGCGCGGCCTGGAGGATCCAGGATTTATTCGAACCATCAGCCGAGGGGTTCACGGACGGATTCGGTGCAACAGTCTACGACATTTTGAATTTCGCCGAGAAACGCTTCGATCGGGAATCCGTCTTCGGCTTGCAAGCCGAGTTGAGGTTTTGATGTTGGATGTAGTGAAGGGTAACGAGAAACGAGTAACGAGCCGTGGGTCACTGCCGAATTTACCCGTTACCCCTGCCTGCCGGCAGGCATGGCGTTACCCGTTACTCGTTACGTTTGTTCTCTGGGCAACCATCGCCGTCGCGTCGGGCGAGAAATCATCCGGCGCGGATTTTTTGCGGATCGATCCCGGAGCGCATGCGGCGTCGATGGGCGGGTCATTTTCGGCGCTGGCGGAGGACGTGCAGGCGCTGTATTACAATCCGGCGGGTCTGGCGCTGGTCGGCCACACGCAGTTCACGGCCAGTCACATGGAATGGTTGGCGGGGATGCAGTCAGAATACGCGGCGATGGCGTTTCCGGCCGGGTCGATGGGCTGGGGCGTCAGCATGTCTTATCTTCACTCAGAGGAAACAGAACGCGACGCGTTGGGCCGCGCCGGTGCAACGTTCGGGGTGGGTGACGGGGCGCTGACGGGTGGATTGGGCGTGCGGTTGACCGAACATCATCATGTCGGAATGTCAGTGAAATTCCTCCAGCGCCATTTGTATCATCGAAGCGCGAATGGATTCGCTGCGGATCTTGGGTATCAGTACCGCATCCAGGACGGGACCGGAGCGTTTTGGAAATTCGCGTTCACGCTGAAAAACGCCGGACCGGGAATCGGATTTGCGATCAAGGAAAAAATGCCGACGGAACTTGAGGGCTCGGCCGCGTGGCAGCCGATGGTGTGGTATCGCCGGCCGCTCACGCTGACGGTCGCGCTGAATCAAGGATCTGCGCAGGACGGCATCGGTGGCCGAATCGGGATCGAGGGGACGATCTTGAGCCGGTTTCATCTGCGCGCCGGATATTTCGGTTCGCGGCAACGCTCTGAAAAACTCCGCGTTGGTTTTGGCGTCGATTTGTTTGATCTCGGCCGGATCGATTTCGCGGCGATCCGCATTGACCGATTCAATTCGAGTCTGCTCATGTCGCTGACATTGCAGACGGCCGGAAAATAAATGGAAAGGTGGAGTTGTCATCCAACCCAAACCGCCCGACTCTGTATTTAAGATTGCTGTTGCCTTGTCCGCCATGCTGCTGGCCGGCTGTGCCGTCCTGAAAGACCGTCTGCCGCCTCCGGAGGCGACCGACCACGGCATTTTCTTCCGCTACGAGGACGCGGCTGCGTGGCGCGTCGAGGTCGCGGGACAGTTCAACGATTGGAAAACATTCCCGGACGAGAGATCGGTCCAGATGAGCAAGGACGAAAAGGGTGTCTGGACGGTGGTTGTGCCCTACAAGGAATTCAGCAAGAACGCGCAGGTCTACGTCGAACCCGGCCGTCGGTATCTCTACAAAATCGTCATCAACGGCACGTCCTGGATCGAGGATCCGAACAATACCCTGAAAGGCGTTGAAGGCGGCCAGACGAATTCGATGATCATCGTGCCGGAGCAGAAGACGGCCGGGAAATAGGGGAGACGGGCGGACTGACGGACAGACACAGAAATTCCGTGGAAGATCAGCGGTAATACAGACTGCAAACAATTCGGCCAAAATTACAACGAAGCAAATAGGTGTCGCGAAACGAGCGCAGGCGCGCGAGACGGTCGGGTCGCATGCCGATTTGTTGAAAGAGACAGGCCGAGGGGAATGACAAGGTTTTCACGTCGTCACAGGATCCGATCCGCGGGGTATCCGCAGGCGCGTAAATTTTCACGCCAAGCGCCGGGATGCTGACGCTGATTTGATTGCTGTCGTGGACGCCGGTCCCGGTCAGGACCGTGTCGGTCACGTCGAACAGGTTGTAGAGGACCTTGCCGGACGGATAGGACGTCGAGATGCCTGTATCGCCCGTTCCGGTGGTTTTGGTCGAGGTCGCGGTGTTGAGGACGATCAGTATTTCCGCGTCTGTGTCTTTTCGGCTGTATGCATAGAGGCCGCCTGCGCCGGCCGTTGACCATCGCTCGATTTGCGTGCCGCGCCGAAGCGCCGACCATTGTTTCCGAAGACTTGCCTCCTGCTGGATATAACAGTACAGCGAATGCGACGTATTGAAGTTGTCTCCGTCGGACGGGCCAAAATCCCACTGTCCGTCCCACATGTCCTCGCGATTGTACGGGTCACTGCCGCCATCGAATCCTTGTTCGGTTCCGTAGTAGAGGATGGGCACGCCCGCTTGGGTCAACAGAAATGTCGCGGCAAGTTTCAGGTTGGGGTGGTAGGCGGCGGCGTTGCCGGCCGGAAGAAAACGGGCCATGTCGTGATTGTCAAGGAACGTCACCAGCCGGTCGCGGCTTGACGTGTCATAGAGCGTCAGATTTTTGTACGTCGCGCCGATTTCGCTTGTGGCCGCGCCTTCTTTAAAGACCCGTTTGATCGTGTTTTGCATCGGAAAATAGAGCATCGAATCGAAAATGAACGTATCCTTGTCCGACATCGTTCCCGTGTACGCGCCGACTTTGGTGTCGCTGTAATCGAAATCCTCGCCGAACATGAAAAATTTGGTTTTTCCGAGGTTGGCCGCGTATTGCCGGACGGCCGGGCAGAAATATTGCCAGAATCCCAGTTCCACGTGTTTCACCGTGTCGATGCGAAATCCGTCGACGTCGCCTTCCCTGATCCAGTACGAATACACCTGAAACAGGGCAGTGCGGACGGTCGTGGATTCGGTTTTCAAATCGTCGAGGCCAAAAAGTTCGCCGTAGGCGAGTTGGGTGTCGCTCGTGTAATCGTCGATGCCGCCGTGCGCGTGATAAAAATTCAGGTTGGCGAACGTGTCGGGCTGATGCTGAACGCTCGCGCTGTGATATTGGAGCGTATAGGTCGCCGGATACTTGAACGTGTAGCTTCCGGACGTCGTGCCGATGAGGTCGCCCGTGTGGTTGGTGACGATGTCGAGGATCAACACCATCCCGCGGGAGTGGAGATCGGCCGCGAGGTCTTTGAGGTCCTGCAGAGTGCCGAGTTTCGGATCGATCGACATGAAATCAGAAGCGGCGTAGCCGTGATAAGCGTTGTAGTTTTTCACCACCGGCGTGATCCAGATGCCCGTCGCGCCGAGAGACTGGATGTAATCGAGTTTCGCACGGATACCCTTGAGATCGCCACCGTGGATGCCGGATCCGTTGGCCGGATCGTACGTTCCGTTTGCGCTGTTGTTCGCCGCATCACCGTCGTAAAACCGGTCGGTGACGACGAAATAAATGAACTGATCCCTCCAGTCCTGCGGCGAGGCTTGAACGGCCGCCGCCGGCCGGGCCGACATCAAGATGGCAATCGAACAAACAGCCCACGCCTCCCGGATCATCGAACTACCGTAGCACGGTCGCTGTGCTTTGTAATGCAGTCAGAATGCCCAGTAGCGGGAAAGCACAGCAGCCGCCCCTTAAGAGGCCGCGACGCGGATGCGCAATCTTACTGGGAAAACGGGGAAGTCCTCCCGGTCACTTCGTTCTCAACAACCGTCCTCCCCACTGTTTGATCAGCATGGAGAAAAGCAGTGCGGCACCCATGAGCGTGATGATCATCGGGCCGCTTGGCCGGTCATAGGAAAGCCACAGTCCGACAATGCCGATGAACGTGCTCAGGGCCCATCCGAAAATGAGTCGCACGCAAAACCGTTCGAAAAAGAGGGAGGACACGAGCGAGGGCACGATCAAAAAGGTGAACACGAGTAAAACGCCGGCGATCTGGACCGCCGACGTGACCACGATGCCGAAGGTCGCGTAGAAGAGAAAGTCCCACCCGCGAATCCGTATGCCGGTGCGTTCGGCCTCGTCGGGCTCGAATGTGATTTTAAAGAACGGTTTCCGGAAAAGATAATGGATGGCGCCGACCGCCGCATAAATCCCCGCCGCTTTCGCAACTTCCCTTCCGGTGACCCACACGATGCTTCCCTCGAGCAGTTCCTTGATGTGCTCGGCGCCCTGCGGGGATTTGTCGACGACCAGGATGGCTGCGGCGGCCGAGACAACGTAGATCACGCCGATAAACGCCTCTTGGGGCTGGTTGCTTTTTTTGAATCTCGACAGCGCAAACAGCGCTGCGCCGACGATGGCGAAGGCCAAGGAATAGTTGTATGCCTCGGGGCTGTGCGGGTCGCGCCCGGCTAAAAACGCAAATGCAAATCCGAGTGCCGAAATCTGGGCGAGCGCCAGATCGACAAAAATGACCTTACGTTCCAGAACGTGAATGCCAAGATATGCGAGGATGCCGGCCAGGACCAGACATGCCGCCCCGGGCAGAAGCATGTAGTGATAGTGCGCGATCATCGTGCAATCACTTCGGAGCGGGTGTTGCCGGCGCTGTGTCACTGCCGGCCCGCGCCAGTTCTTTGAGGATCACGTCAAACATGGAAAAATAATTCGTGGCCGCGAGGACGCCGGTAACATCGAGCGGAAGCACGACGACGCGTGCTCCGGTCAGGGCAGCGATCTGATCGGGAATCCGCCGGGGTTCAAACGGCGCCATGATGAGAATCCGGACATGAGTCTCTTTGATCTGCCCCAGAAGTTTGTCGCGATGTTCCGCCGAAGGGGGGATTCCCGGCTTTTCCTCGACGGTGTTGATCACGTCCATGTCAAACGCCTGCGCCAGATAACTCCAGGCCTTGTGGTACGTCACCACTTTCGTCCCGCGTAAAATACGGGCCTGACCCATCCAGCCGCCGAGCTTTGCGTCGACTTTTTCGGATTGGAGAAAATCAAAAAGAATTCCCCGTCGAAGTTTCTCGGCGAGCTGTTCGCCCCCATACGTCTTGACCAGATCATCTCCGAAAAGTTTCACGTAGAGATTCGCCCTGAATCCGGCCAGATTGGAGTCGTATTCAGCCGAGTGCGCCGGATCGACGCGCTGAAGTCCACGCGCAATATTCCCGGCAAACAGGATTCCGTTCAGCGGATTCATCCACTGGTGCGGATTTCCAAACGGATGGATGTCTCCCTCGGCCCGTGTCAACCGGTCCGGCACTTCAAGGCGCTGAACCCCGTCCGATGCATACACGTGGCCGGGCCGTCCCGGCTGGACCTTGTCGTTTCCCGCGCCTTCCAGAACGCGCTCGGTCCAGAGTTCGAGATCCATTCCGACTTCGATAAACAGATCCGCGTCGGATACCGCTGCCATCAAACTTGGCCGCGGAATCACGTAATGGGGGTCTTCAGTCCCCTTGGCCAGAGACTGGACCGTGACGTAATTCCCCCCGACGGACCGCGCGATATCAGCCAGTACCGGCAGAGTCGTCACCACGCGGATTTCAGCTGAAACCGGATTCGCCATCGATCCGAACAGAATCAGAAGAGCAATTAATCTGTTCTCGGTCGAGTTTGGGAAAATTTTAAGGAAACCAGGAAGCCACGAACATATCCGGGTTTTTGATTCCTCCTGCATTCCTGGATTCCTTATGAAATGTTCAACGACATGCCTGAATGGATGCACGTTTTTCATGATCGTCACCTCACTTATTGACCCAGTAGGGTTCCGCCGGATGGGAACCGAAAACGAACGTCATCTGCGCGTAAACCGTGGACAGATCCTGACCCGGTGTCGAATCGATGCGCGGCCCGGCCGTGTTCTGGTATTCATATCCAAGCCGGAACCGGAGAAATTCCGTCGTGTAAAAGGAGACATATCCCCCGATTTTTCGATCGACCCGGTACTTGTCGGCCAGGTTCTGCGCTACATCGTAGCGACCGCCGACGTACCATTGCTGCGCGGGTTGAAGTTGAACCAGCCCGTATGCGCCCCATGCGTTTCGTTTCCGGACTTGGACGGCGTCGTCTTCCCGGTTCATGTAAAAAAATTCTCCTTGAATGAGCGTCGACCACAGATTTTTCGGTTGGAGCGCCCGCCACTTGTACATGAAATCGCCGCCCCATAGATGCGTCGTCTGCTTTCCGATCGCGTCATTATGTCCCACCATCATGCTTGTTCCAATTTCGATGAATTCCTGGTCGGAAAGATCTGAAAAATATTTGCCGCGAACGAGATATCCCATACCCCGGTCGGCCGTGTCGCTGAACAGGACTGGATTTTCGGCGTTAAAAACTTCCATGGTCAAATTAACGCTCTGTCCCGGCTGCTGCAGCGGCATCAGGTAGTTGAATGACAGCCCCTCGGATGTGATTCCATCCTCTCCGAAAAACCTGACGATCGGCAGTGGCAACGTGGTCTGGGGTTGATCATGCGCGTGGACCTGGTTCAAAGAACCAAACCCCGTTCTGAATTTTCCGGCTTTCAAGCTGGTTCTTCGCGGCATCTTCGTCAGGATGGCGTAGACTTCCTCAAGGCCAATCTTCGCGTCCGAGTTCGGCGCGTCCTGGGAAACCGACGTGATAGCCACGGCTTTGGCGTACGGATCGACGTCACCACGAATATCCAGTTCCAGCTCCCGCATGTTCATGCGATTTGAAATTTCCCTGTTCTCGTCATTGGTCACAACCCGGTTGTCCAGCCGGCCGGCGAAATCGCCGATGACCGTCATCCGCGGATTGTATTCATTGCCGCGTTTCGTCGGCGGTCTGGCGACCTGCTCCTCGAGTTCTGACAGCCGGCGTTTCAGGCCGTCGATTTCCTCGTTGACGGATTCGTCCGCCGCAAATCCCGCCGAACATAGAAACAGAATGAAAAACAATGACATGACATTCCTCAT
>JAHFCY010000108.1 GCA_023249255.1 Candidatus Lindowiibacteriota bacterium
ACGCGGAAGTCATTCAACTCCGCAACCTCAAAGCCGAAGACGTCCTCGGCATGATGCCGCCATCGATTCCGACAAGCGGGGTGAAAGTCCTCAAAGAACAGAACGCGATTTCGGTGAAGGGCAGTCCGGACGAAGTCGCCGCTGTGAAAGACTACGTCGAGAAGATCGACAACGAGCCGCCGGTGATCGAGATCGAAGCGATGGTCGTGGAAATTTCGGACGACGTCAGCCGAAACATCGATCTGTCCAGCATCTTAAAAGGCGCTTCGCCCAATGAACTCGACATCACCCCGGGAAAAATTACCGCCAACCTTGATCTCAACAAAACGCATTTCAACTCCACGCTCCAAGCAACGCTCAACACCCTCGTATCCGAGGGCCGGGCCAACGTCAAAGTCAAACCGAAAATTTCGGTCTTGTCCGGCAACGAGGCCTCCATCAACGTGACCCGCGAGGAATTTTTCAAAGTCACAACCGGCAACGTCCAGACGCCCCTGACCCAGCTCGAAAAAGTCACCTCCGGCATTATCCTGACCATCAAACCATGGGCGAGTCTGGCGTCGGAAATGATCCGAGTCAATTTGAAAGTGGAGGTATCGAGCCCGACGGGCGTTTCGGCCGAAGGATTGCCCGCCATCAGCGCGCGGAAAACAAACACGGAGGTCAGCCTGGAAGAAGGTCAGACCCTCGTCGTAGGCGGTCTCTATCAGGAAAGAGAAACCACCTCCGAAGACCGGTTTCCTTATCTCGGCAAAATCCCCGTTCTCGGGCATTTTTTTAAGAAGGAAACCAAAGCCAAAAACAAAAATGAACTGATTTTTTACATCACCCCAAGGATCGTTTCAAAAGGAGCGGTTTCGGCGAGAACGGCCGCCGCCACCCCCGCCAAAGAAAAAAATATCGCTCCACCGATACCAGCCAAGATCAAATAACAAAATCATAATTCCACGTTCCATCTTTCCCGCCAGGCCATCACTGGAACATGGATGTTCCGTCCCGCACGGTACAGGATGTACCAATTGTGCGGGAGCGGGTCAGGACGGCTTTAGTCTGCTTGAAATCCTCATCGCCTCCGCCATTCTTGCCATTCTGTCCATGGGCATACTTCAGAGCGCCAACTCACTCGCCATCGAAACACAGTTAGCCCATGACCGCCTCATCGCCTCGACCTTGGCGGCCGACCTGCGCGCCGAGATTTTGAGCAAACCCAAACAAGATCCAAATCAACCACCTGTCTTCGGACGAGAACCGGGAGAGTACGGAAATATCCGGCTATATCTGGACGATCGCGACGATTACGACGGACTCGAAGACAACCCCGTGACCGACATCAAAGGCAATCCGATACCGGGAATGGAGAGATTTGCCCGCCGGATCCAGATCCGCCGAGCGCTGGAGGGTGATCCGTCGAAAGAAGACGACAAGGGAACCTCGCGGCTCTGGCGGTATACGGTCACGGTATCAAAAGACGGCAAAGACTTGTCGCGGATCGAGTGGCTGGAAGCGCGACCATGATCATGGCAACTCAAGTTTGGCAAATTTCGAACATGCGGCCGTCGGACGGAATTTGCCGAGTGCGGCGGGTGGCCGACCGAGGGCCGACCGAACCGCCCCGCAGAGCTCGCTGTTTGAGCCCCGCAACGCGGGGCGAGTTCGAGCGCGAGGCGCGGAACGCGGACGGCCCGAGGAAGGACGGGACCCGCCGCACTCGGCCGTCATATTACCGATCAACACCCGCCTCCTTAGGCTTCACGTTGATCGAAATGCTCATGGCGATCGCCATATTCAGCGTCGTGATTGGCGGATTGTTCACGCTGGGCGATTATGTCTCCAAGCAGGTTGTCGAATCGCGACGCGAGAGCAAGCGGATTCTCGAAACGGCGAACTTCTTGAACGAATTTTCAGACGCCCTCGAAGACGGCCGTGGCATTTTGTACCTCTCCGCGCGTGAAATTGGGGTGTGGCTCAACGACAAGGACGGCGACGGCCGTCCCTACGCCGACGAGACCGTGACGTTTTCATGGGACGGTCGCTCGCCCGGAACCCTATATCGCCGGGTCGGATACGAAGAAAAAGCAGTGCTCAACGGCGTTGAATCGTTCGAAATCGCCTACGATTTCCCTCCGCCGCGCACAACGCACGCCCTGTTGAGACTTGAAGTGAACGGAACCGTCTACCAGACCGGCATGGCCTTGCCTGCCGGCAGGCAGGCGATTGGAGCGGGAAGATAGGAACAGGGATGTTCCATCCCGCACGGCACAGGGACGTGCCGGTTGTGCGGGATAGGATTATGCAATCCAACAAGTTGAGCGAGCGCGGCGCGGCGCTGATCTATGTTCTCATCGCCGTCGCGGCGATGTTAGGAATGATGGGCGTCGTGTTTGCACAACTATCGGAAGTTCGCACAGCGATCGGTACATGGGAATGGACACGGAAAGCCCGTGCGGCCGCCGAGAGCGCCATCGAGGTTGCGCAACTTAAACTGATGGATGATCCGGCGTGGAAAGTTGGCGAAGACACCGTGCCCGAATACGACGTGGCGCTGACAGACGCCCAAGCGCGAGTCAAAACGGAGCGTGTGCGCTTTCCGGACCTCGTGAAGTTGACGGCAGTGGGAAGATACAGAGGCGGAAGAGGCCGGATTGAAAGAACCGCACAGATCACCGATCCGACACTGTTCGCATTGATCGCGCAAAAACGAATCGAGCTTGAGTTCGGCACAGGATTGTGGGGAACCGCGTCAGCGGGAGAAGGGATCACGATCGCCCGCGGCGTTTCGTTCAAAAGCGTCACCGACGTGCCGACGCTGATCTCGGGAAAAGACGTAACGTACGACGTGGCTTATCCCGAAGTCCGAACCTATGAGTCAGCCGGCTCATTGCCGACAGATGCCTTGAACCTCGATGACCTCAAAAAAACATATGAAACGCGAATCGCCGACGGAACACTCGCGGACATCAAACTCGCCGCCCGCCGTCTTTTGCGCGACGGCTCTCTGACCATCGTCAACGGCGAATACTCGGACGTATCGTTATTCGTCGCCGGAGACCTTCGAATGACAGGCTCCCCGAAATTCTCGTCAAAAGGCGACACGCCGATTATCATCGTCGAAAAAGATTTCACCGCGACTTTCTCCGGCGCCGAAATCAGCGGTGTGATCTACGTCGCCGGCAAAGTGACACTCCGCGGCCAGGCAACCATCACCGGAACGATCATCGCAGACGAAATAGACGTAGCCGACGGAGTGACAATCCAGTCATTTCAGGAGGATCCGGTGACAAAGCCCCCTCCAAGATCGTTTTTCAAACGGGAGATCAGATGGATCGACAACTCGACAGAAGGACGGAGAAAATGAACAGGACGTTAAAGACCGCAGCCGTGTTTTGCGCGGGCGCGGCGACACCGTGGCGGACAGTTGCGGCAACCACCGGCGGCCAATTTCTGACCCGGCATCTTTCCCTTGGTTAAGATAATGACCGTTTTCTTAACCAAATGGTTACTGTAGCCGCACATTCATTTGAAGGGGCGGCTCTCAAGCATAGTCCCGAAAAACCAAACACATCCACTAGGTAGGACCCATAACATCAGAATCACCCCCCACGGTAGGGGCGTATAATAGAGTACGGTTCCCAAGAAAAGCTCAAAGTATGCGATGAGAAATGCGTTCCCATGCTCACGTAGATGTCGATAAGATTCCATGTATTCTTTCCCGGACGCCTCGGCTTCCGCCCGCTTCTTCACCACGGAATCGTAATACTCAAAAGATTTCGACTCCTTTTGAAAGAGTGCCAGACATAGGAGAAATATTTGGCCGACAAAAATGATTGCCAATAAAATCATTACACACGCCGCAAAGTTGAACTCATCGGCATTCGGAAGACGATGTATCAACCCCCACGACACAAGGCCGCTGGCCAAGATACCGATACACGCTGTTTTACATCCAATTGAACGACGTGTTGCCAACAACGAACCCCGCGTCGCGTGCAGGACAAGCACCGGAGCGCTCGCGATATAGCAAAAAGCTAGCCCAACCACCGCCAGAATGGTACCCGTGACTTTGTCAATGTGTTCCAACTTCAATAATGCCCGTAGGATGGTTGGGATCCCCCCCTGTTGTGACAAACTCGGGCTGGTGGCCGTGACCAAAAATAGGACAATAAACACTCCAAGAACAGTACCCACAAAATATCGTACAACATAATGTGCCCACCATTGACCATCCGACTTCATTTCATACTCCTTTTAATTAATGCCTTTAATGACCCAAACTTCACCCTGATCTCACGAGCGATTTCCTCAACGCATCCGGAAAACTCGGTACCCCAAATCGTCCAATATAATTTGCGAAACTCTGGCGGATCTGAATAACGTGATCATTAACAATCCGCCATTTCTTGTGCGCCTTCCAGTCATTGTATTTCACGATATTTAGTTTCCGTTTGTCGAAGACCACGATGTCCGTATCGTCGAGGCAGAGCATGATGATTTCCGGAACCTTGGGCAATATACCATATTTCGTAATTCGCCTCCGGACTTCCTGATATTCTTTTCTTATACCCTTGATTAGGTATATTTCGGGGTTATTTCCTCCGCGAGAGGTGGTATCGCACTCCGGTCGGATATTTAGCCAATATGCCCCATCCTTGTAGTAGATATCACCAGGCTTGGCATCCTTCTCAATGTTACTGGTCGTATAGACGAGCCTTTGATAGAGCGTTCTAAGCGCTTTAGCATTGCCCTGCCTATTTTTCTTGAACCTTTCCAAATCAAGCCCATCCGTGCTAATCGTAGAAAACACGAGTTGATTGAGAGTTTCAAGAAGGGCGACGGAAGGATCTACACCATCAGCAACGAACGTCTTGAAAAACACATTGGGCCAATGCGGATCTGCTTGGAAAAGTGACCAGAATAGCGCTGTATTCTGCTGATTCCACTTGCCGCTCCACCACTTCGCCAAGTAAACATGCGGGTGTCGTGAAATCCACTTGTCGACTTTTCGGGCCATTGCACCCTTGATTTTAAATCCTCTCTTCGTGCCCACGAAGACGCATTCTTTCTCTCTGGTAGAAATGCCGGCGGCATCCAGTTCCTGTAGGATATTTGTCGCAGCTTCTTGGCTTACGATAAAGATTGGAGCCGCCACGTGTTTCTGGAATTTTTTTATGAACTCCAGCACTTCTTTCTTCTTCTCTTCTCCGAACGCGTCACCCGCTAGAACTTCGGCAGGCGCTCCTGCCGGACGGTCGAATCTCCAGTCAAGGATAATGAAATTACACGAAGTAAGATTGGCAACGGCTTTATCAGCGTCCTCGATGGCCGAAAACTTTATTAACGGAATATTTCTTCCTTCTAGTTCCTTGCATATCTTCTTTACCTCGCGAGACGTTTCCACTTCGTCATCGATGATCGCCACTGGGCCAACGCAGAGCGAGTCGAATAGGGAGGTTGTCATTGCAACTTTTCTGTCGGCTTGAAATCAATGAGAAAATTGGCCCCGCCGAGAAGACGCCGATTACTGTCTCCGACATAGGACATTTGGTATTCGTATTTCTCTACAAGCTGGCGTGCGATATATAACCCGAGTCCACGACCGGCGAGCCCTTTTGTGCTGAAGAATGGTTCAAAGATATATGGGATGTTCTCCTTGTCAACGCCATCACCGTTGTCAGCGAACAAAACACACCTTTTTTGCCCATCGATAAGAACCTGAATCTCTGGCCGGAACTTCGCGTTCCTTTCTTTCTTAAGACCCAGCCAGTAGACGGCGTTGTCAAACAAATTGATGAAGAGCTGTAAGAAGACTCCCTCTGTCCCCGCAACCTCAAGTTTGGGCGCAATCTTCTTGATGCTCACGGCAATTTTGGAACGCTCACAGGATTTTGCATAATATTGCCAGACTTTCTTGACAACATTTTCTACGGAAATAGCAGACCCTTTGCGCCTCGCTGAACGAAATATCGGCTGGATACCCTCCATAAGACCGGTGACGAAATCCAGTTGATCCCGCAGGCTCGCCAACGTCTCACGCAACCGGTGTATATCTGGCCGCTCTGCGGCAGCAATCTCCTCAACGGCCTTGAGACCGTCATCCATCCGGCGCATCATAACCATCACGTCGTGAGATGTCGCATCAACTGCGATACCAATACCAGCCAAGTCTTCGACCATATCAAGCTGTTTTTCTACAAGCTCCCGCTCCTTCTTGTAGACCGAGGCTACGCGGTTTAGAATTTCAGCTCCACGGGTATCGCTCTTCTTCACGAGATGGGATTGTAGTGAATCAAGCTTGCTCAACACCAATTTCTGTTTTGAATAAAGCTGGCCCCGTCGTTCGCGCATGTCTTCTTCAGAACCACTGATATATCGCTGAAACTCAATCTTAAGACGACTGAGAACCATCAATGTTAATACTCGCAGATCCTCGAACGCTCCGGTCTGCTCAATAAACCCCTCCCGGCTGGTCTTATCAACCAAGTTCTGATTATGTGAGGCGGAAATATCAACGTAGCCCATCACGTCGTTATTCGAAAGGTAATAAGACGCCCTGATTGTTCCCCGATACATATCGATCTTCAACCAGTCATTGTCGGGGTCACCATAGGGATAGATTCGAATGCCATCTCTATAGACGTACACCCGATGGTCCTTGATAAATTTCTTTGTCTGCGGATCCGTGATCTTCTTCAGATCAAACACATAGAAATGAAACTTGAATGGACCGCAGACTGGCTGACGAATTGCTTTACCCTCTTTATCGAAAAATCGAAGTTTATTCTCTGCAACAAAGTCTTCTCTTGTCTTATCGACCAAATCTAACCGGTTTTCTTTTTCATTTATGTTCAGCACGGCATCGCCTCTGGCATCGACCGATCCGGAACACTTGATAACAGCCTCATCGAGTATCTGGTGAATCCTACGTGCCTCATCGTCGGCGATCTCTTTCCCTTCAAATACGACACTCACGATAAAATCGGATTTATGAAATGGGGACTGGATGCGATTTAGCGTGGAAAGAACCTTCCGAACTTCGTCCTCGCTCCACGGATACCGCAATTGCGTAATTCGAATCAGCGTTCCATGCCCCTCGGTCTTTATCTGATTGCCACGTATAGACATCTCCCGGGCGACGATTCGATCAGGGCGGGAACGTACATCATACAGCGCCTCAATCTCGTCAAAATAAACAACAGACCCCTTTTTTCGGGTGTCTTCAGAATCGGAGAACTGGATATTCCCAAAATCAGTTATGAGATGTATCTCCGATTGACCGTCAGTTCCCGATGCCTGGGCGCGGGTAAAAATTTCAATACTTCCACCAATTTGAAATATGGCAAACCGGCCGATTCCTTTGTCGCCTTGGATAGCGCGCCCCTTTCGGGTACGCCCCTTATTTCGCTTTCTCTTTGAAAGTTTCAGAGGCGTCGCCGGGTTCATCCAGTGATCACGAAGTATTTCTAGTGTCATTCCGTCGCCGTCGTCCTCAATTTCGACGAACGGTTCTTCGTTGGGCTTAAGATTTTTCCTTCCTAAGTTTGCCGTGTTGCCGATGCGAATTTGGACCCACTCGGCATCCGCATCATAGCTATTCTTCACCAGCTCCGTTAACGCCACAGTACTATCCTTGATGAGCTGTTCGCCAAGGAGATTTAGAAGCCTGGCAAATGGCCGTGGTCGAATGACACCGCTCCTCTTGTCAGTCTCGGTTGTCATTTGTTCCTCATAGCCAAGATATATTCTTTCGAATATCGTTTCGACGAAGACGGATTCGGGCCATCAGAAAACCGGCCAGTCTCTCTGTCTCTCGTCGTCGGAAGAATCTTAAGCGGTACGTTGCGTTCAATACAGTGGATCCGTCTCCATCCAAGTTGGATGGCAATGTCGGCGATTAAAAAAACATTCGGAATAGAAACGCCGCGTAGCTCGGTGTCCCCGATAACCATCACGAGTTTCCCACCGCGACGTACTGTTCTCCGGGCCTGTGATAGAAACCTCTGCATGTCAGAATAGTACTGTCCGAGCAGGTTTCGGATACTCGTATCATCGATTCGCTTGATGGTATCACCAACAGTCCCCGTGGGCGATGTGGAACCGGTGCCATTGTTTAACCGAGTTCCAATAAAACGCCGGCGAAAAATATCGCTTGCTTGGTGATAAAATAAAAAGTGGGTCGAAAGGCGAAAAATGTCTGAGTAATCATACGAGACAACATATGGAGGGCTGGTAATAATCGAATCGACTTTGCCGATAAATCCGCCAGCGTAGCACATGGAGTTATGTCGAAATATTCTGGGCCTGCACGAGGGATCCTGCACTTCCTCGAACAGTTGGTGATTCCGCTTCTGCATCAACTGCAGTTGGGATTCAAAATAAATGAGGGGGGCGGCCGGTATCTTCTTTGGATCAATCTGCGGCTTCACACTATCATTTAGCCAAAAGGAGGCCCTCTTGAGAATTGATGAGAGAGCGCAAACTTCGAAATCCCGGAACCGCCGGGGGTGCCCCAGTTCTCGTATTACCCACAGGATGTTTGCCAAGTGACGAAGACTCGCATTGGAATACCATTTTTTGAGTAGAGAAACATTTCCGTTCAATATCCCTTTTTGTTCATAGAATGATTGAGATCGAAGGCTAGAAAATTCGAGCCTCTCCAGTAGTTCATCGACTGAATTGGCCAGTTTCTGAGGATCCAATGGCGTCGTTTTTGCACGGGCGATCAAGACTGCCGTTGGATTAATATCTGATCCCAGACTGTCTCTGCCGATACGAAACGCCTCAAGATTGAGGGTCCCAGACCCACAGAACGGATCCCAGACAACTTCTCCCTTCTTTGAGTATTCCTTAAGGAGCGATCTCGCGAGCTGAGGGATGAATTTGGCCGGATACTTATGATAGCAATGCGTCACCTCACTTGTTTCACTTCTGCTGGCCGACGAGAATGACCATTCGGCACGTTGCTGAACACTCGTGTAGAAGCCACGCCTTGTAATCATTGGCAGTACACTATCACCCCGGGATGCCGTTGAACAACCCCCGCTCCGCCGTCTTCTCCGATATCTTCCGCGCAATCTGCCCGCCCATATCCTCCCGCGAATCATCATACACCATGAGCGTCTGAATATTTTTATGCCGCGAAAATTTCCGAACCGCCCGCACATCCCCTTTAGTTATATCCAACGCAAACGTGATCGCCGCATGTCTGACCCCGTGCGGCCGCGCCACCACCCCGCATCTTTTCCCAAGTTTGGTAACGATCTTCCAAACCCCCGTCCCCGTCAGCCTCTTGCTCCCGTTGTGGTTTCCGTTCTGATATCGATGATCCAAATTCGTAAACACCGCCCCCGTCCTCCGATCCCCAATCCATTCCCGCAGCACATCCTTCGTCTCCGGCGGCAACGTCAACTTCTCCTTCTGCTTCCTCCCCTTCCCCAATATCCAAATCACGTCGTTGTTGAAATCAATATCCGGCACATCCAGCCCCGTCATTTCTCCGTTTCGAAGCCCCAAATCCCACATCACCCGAAGCATCGCCTTGTCCCGAATCGCCTTTTTCCCTCCCTGCTTCACCGCTTCCGCCAAAATCCGTTTGAATCCTTCAACCCCTGGCCCCTTCGTATCCCGATACGTCTCCTGCTTCTCTCCCCTAACCGTCAGATCCCAAGGAATCATCCCAAGTGTCTTCGCAAATTTCACAAACGACCGGATCGCCGCTAAATGCTGATTAATCGTCGCCGGCGTCTTCCCCATCTCCCGGAGCCGGTTTCGATACTCGATCACCAGATGGTTCGCCGCCCCGGGTCCGCTGCCAAAAAGTTTTTTCGCCAGATCCGAAGGCGACCGAACGCCGGCAAATTGCCCAAAGTTTCGGATCGCTTGGTTGTATGCCTTCAGCGTCCTTGGATTCCTCCCCGCAAAAAAACTCTCGACAAGGTTCGCCGGGTCAATCCGGGGTATGAGAGACTCTTCCATACCCCTTCTTTTCGGCACTTTCGCCAATCCGCTCAACGCCGACCCCTATGACGGAGGGTGCGGCCTCACACTGGAACAGGGATGTTCCGTCCCGCACGACACAGGATGTGTCAGTTGTGCGGGAAACGAAGCGCCTGGAAACTCTATACGTTCCGGCTCTCCCTCAAGCGACGGCTGAACGCCCCGGCCTGCAAGCGCAGATCCGGATCGCGCAGGGGGCGTCAATTTTTCGATGTCGTATGGATGAGAACACTCGGGTTGGTAACCCATCGGCCGAAGCCCCGGCGACACCCCTTGATCTTTGCCGACCTCGACGCGCATCAGCAACCAGGTGACAAACACTCCGGTCAAACATCCAGCGATATAAGAGAGAAATCTCATTCGACTTACACCTCCTCTCCAATCGCCATGACCGTGACGACCTGGTCCTCCGTCTGCTCCGTCAGCCGGATCCGCACGCCCTTCGTAAAATCCGCTTCTCCTGCTATCCGCTCGTAATACGAGCACGAATAGAAATGTCCACCTTTCGCCTGCAATAAAACCGACGGCTCCGACACAAACCCCACGCCGGCATCTTGGTCGAACCGAACGTCCAATATCCCCGCCATCCCAGGCGCA